>QHZN01000102.1 GCA_003225365.1 Acidobacteriota bacterium | reverse complement strand
GTCAAGTACGAAGCCCTCAATGTCCCCCGACCGCCCGTCGTCTTGCGCGAATAGCGTCGTGGCGGCTAGAACCTGCAACATTAGGAAGAGGAGGAACGTTTTCTTCATAGAATCACTTGGACCGGTCCGAAAACGTCGTACTCCCCCTTGGAGTGTGCTACAGCCGGATTGGTTGTCGAATGCGGCCGACTCCGATACACTTGGTAGCCGTTGGGTCCAAGGAGTCGCGACTTGTCGCTTAGAAATCGCGTGGCGCTGGTGACTGGCGCCTCACGGGGGATTGGCAGAGAAATCGCTTTGACGCTTGGCCGAGCGGGCGCCGCGGTGGCTGTCGCTTATCACACCAACAAGCTCGGCGCGCAGAAGACGGTCGAGGAGCTGCATCGGTTGGGCGTCGGCGCCATGAGTGTTTCGACCGACGTGACCGAGCCGGCGCGTGTGAAAGAGATGATCGAGGGTGTGGCGCGGCAATTCTCCCGCCTCGACATTCTGGTCAACAACGTCGGAGACTTCGAGTGGAAGGCGGTCGCCGATTCCACGGTCGAGGAGTGGCATCGCATCCTGGCCTCGAACCTGCTGAGCGTTCTTTACACATCCAAGTTCGCCCTGTCCGTCATGCGCCGGCATCGCTGGGGAAGGGTGGTCAATCTCGGCGCTGTGGGCGCGGAGCGCGCCTTCGGCCAGGCAAAAATCTCGGCTTACTCGGCGGCCAAGGCCGGACTGGTCGCTTTCAGCCGTTCGCTGGCGCTGGAAGAGGCGGGTCACGGCATCACCGTGAACGTCGTCAACCCGGCGATCATCGACGATCAGGAGCTCTCGCTCGAAGAGGCCGAGCGCTTGCGGGACGCGCGTTATCCGACGGGCCGCCCCGCCATCTCGCGCGACGTCGCCGAGGCGGTGCGCTTTTTCGCATCGGAAGAAGCCTCATTCATCACCGGCCAGGTCCTGAACGTCAGCGGGGGATGGATGCTGTGAAGCTGTTCGCGCGCGGGTTGATCATTTTCGGATTGGCCTCCCTGCTCGCCATAGGCGACACGCGCAAACTCAAAAACCTCGGGGCTGGAATTCAATACTCATGAAAATCCTGACGGCTGCCGAAACCCAGCGGCTGGACCGGCTCACCTCCGAGAAGCTAGGCATCCCGAGCCTGACCCTGATGGAGAGCGCAGGCCGCGCGGTCGTTGACTTCGTAGCGGAGCGATTCGCGCCGCTCGAGTCCCACCTCGTCCTCGTTGTCGCAGGGCGCGGCAATAACGGCGGCGACGGATTGGTCGTAGCGCGCTTGCTCGCCGAGCGCGGCCTTCGCCCGCGCGTGGTCTTGCTGGCCGACCCGAAAGGTCTCAAGGGCGACGCGGCGGCGAATCTCGCTCGCCTGGGGGGCCTCGAGGTTGATATCGCGCCCGACCTCGCTGCCTGGCAACGCGCGCGCGCGTCGCTTTCCGACGCGACACTCCTGGTGGATGCGATCCTCGGCACCGGCCTCTCTCAGCCGCTTCAGGGCTTTCTGCTTGAAGTGGTTCGCGACCTCAACTCGGCATTTCCCGGCGCGCGCGTGGTCGCAGTGGATCTGCCCTCGGGCATATCCGCGGACAACTGTGAACTGATCGGCGAATCGGTCCGCGCGGATGCGACCGTCACCTTCACGGCGCCAAAGGTGGCGCACATCTTTCCGCCCGCGGCGGCGCTCGCCGCGAATGCGGCTTTGCTCGATGGCGCCGGCTTGGTCACGGTAGCGACGCCCAAGAGCGCAATGCCCATCGTCGCCGCCCACGCCATGGAATACATGACGGAGCCGCTTCCGGAGACGGAGGCCGGAACGATTTCGCTTGGCGCGCTGGACCGCCTCGACGAGCTGGTGAAAGGGAAGACGGTGCTCGCCGTGGGCCCTGGCCTCGGCCAGGCGCCGGAGACGGCGGAGTGCATTCGGACGGCCGTGAACAAATATGATTTGCCGCTGGTGCTCGACGCCGACGGGTTGAACGCCTTTGCGGGCTGCGCGGAGAGTCTTCGCCCGAAAAGTCTTGCGTTTAACTCGCCAACGGTCTTGACGCCACATCCGGGCGAGATGGCGCGGCTCACGGGGAAGAGCACGGCTAAGATTCTTGCGGCGCGGATTGAGACGACACGGGAGTTTGCCGAGCGGCAAGGGCACGTTCTGGTCCTCAAAGGTTTTCGCACGCTCGTCGCTTCGCCCGACGGGCAAGTGTACGTAAATCCCACTGGGAATCCGGGGATGGCGACGGGCGGCACCGGCGATGTTCTGACGGGTCTCATCGCCGGGCTGCTCGCGGAGTTTCCGTTTCGGCCGGCGGCGCTCACTGCCGTGGCGGGTGTGTATCTCCACGGGCTCGCGGGCGACATCGCGGCACGAGAGCTCGGCGAGGCTTCGATGATGGCCGGGGACCTGCTCGACCGGTTGCCGCGCGCTTTCTTGAGCCTCGTCGAGGACGACCCTTCGTCCCACAACTTCGGGATCAGGGGCTTCGTCGGGGGCGGGCGAAATGCGCCCTAAGGCCGGAGCGCGCGCCACTTCCCTTCGCCGTGGCTCCCCTCGTCCCGCGCCTGTGGGATCAGGGTCTGCGACAAGGGCTGCGACGAACCTTCTCCTCGAGACTGTCAGCCGCTCGCCCGAGGAGACTATCCGGCTTGGCAGAGAGTTCATCCAGCGCCTCGAGCCGCCTTGCCTGATCCTGCTCGAAGGCGAACTCGGAAGCGGCAAAACTGTATTCACGAAAGGCCTCGTCGCCGGCCTCGGCGCCGCGCGCGAGGAAGAGGTTTCGAGCCCTTCTTTCACTCTCGTCCACGAATACGGCCCCGCTAGGGCCAAGGGCTTGGGGTCGCGGCAGGTCGGTCGAGGCCTTCGGGGGGCGGGCAGCCCTGCGGCGGAGAGCGCAGTGACGAGCGTCGAAGACCCTGAGCAACGACGAAGGGAGGTCGCGAGCAGACTTCGAACGGCAAGCCGAGCGAGCCGCGTCTATCATGTGGACCTCTATCGCGTCGAGAGCCCCAGGGAGATGGAGACTCTGGGCCTGGAAGATTTGTTCGCCCAGCCTGCTTTTATCATTGTGGAGTGGGGAGAGAAATTGGCGGCAGCCCTTCGACTTGGCTCCCTTCGTCCGGCGGGCGCGGGATCAGGATCGCCGACAGAGTCTGCGACGCCGCGAATTCCCCCCTTCGACGTTGCGCAGGGTCTGCGACGGGTTCGAGTCCGGTTCGAGCATGCGGGCCCTGAGGCGCGAAAGATCACCGCCGAAATGCTGCTCGGCTAGTGCCGTTCCAACTTAATGACCGGATTCGCTGTTTTTGTTCGCTCCCTGAAACCGCGACCCCGTGGCTCAGAGGAACTGGTCCGAAAAAGTTGGAACTGTACAAGCACTGAATTGCCCCGCGCTCATGTCATTCCGAATCCCGATGCAGTGAATCGGGACGAGGAATCTGCTTTCAAGGAAAGCCATTCGCTATTCCCAGCCCGACATCGCATCAAGGAATGCGCCCCGATGAGCGCGTGGCGGTCACGTAAAGCCGCGGCGAGCCGATGCGTAGAGGCTCGAGGGCGAGTGAACCGAACCCTTCAACCTCTGTGAAACCCGCCGATTCGAGCATGATGCCAAGCTCGCGAAAGGTGTAGAGGCGCTCCGAAGCCCACTTGGTTTCTGTTTCCCCCTCGCGGGAGAAAGTGTACTTGGTATCCACGCGTCCGCGGACGGGATCGTAGCGGTCCTGCATTTCAGTGGTCATGCCGCCGAATTGGTAATGTTGCGTCGCGGCGTTAAACCTGGGGAAGACCATTTCCGCGCATTTCGTATCCATCACGAAGCGGGCGCCGGGCTTGAGCGCCCGTCCCACCGCCGCCAGGAATTCGCCGTCGCCCTGGTCGCCAAGGTAACCGAAGCTGTTGCCGAACGTGAAGGCGCCGTCGAATTCGGCCTTCCAGGCGAGGTCGCGCATGTCACGTTGCTCGAACTTGGCGCCGAGACCGCGCTCCTCTGCGGTTTTCCGCGCCGCGGCAAGGAATTCTCGGGACAGGTCCACTCCCGCCATTTCGTAGCCGCGCGCGGCCAGTTCGAGCGCGAGCCGGCCGTCCCCGCATGGGACGTCGAGCAGCTTCGCGGGCGGCGACACCTGCAACTGTTTTTCAATCCAGGCCGCTTCCGTGCGGTTATCTTCGGGCGTCGAGACAGCGCGCCACATCTCAACCGTTAATCCAGAGAAAAAATCTTTCCACCAGTTGTCAGGAATCGCCACAGAAATCCTCCAGGCAGCTTCGAGCTGGGAATAAACGCTCGCCGTCCGGCAATTATATTCGCACAAAAGGCTTTCTCACGGTTGGAATCGCCGTGCGGCGCAAGCCCAATCAAAATTGCAAAATTCAGCAGGGCGATAGGATTCCGCTGACCGCACGAGGGCGGCTTTTGACGCCTTCAGCGGGATTTGATAGCATGAGATTCGGCAGTTATCGCTGAAAGCTGGGAAAGGTCCCGGAGACTGTCATTCTGGTCCCTTCGCTTGTCATTCTGAGCGGAGCGAAGAATCCCTTACGAGTATTTCAGACGCTAACAAGGGATGCTTCGTCCCGACGAGTCGGGACTCAGCATGACAATTCCGGGTCTTCCGGCAAGTTGCTGGCCGCGCCCATCGAGTGAACCGAGCATGAAGATTCTGCTTTCAAAGCCTCGCGGTTTCTGCGCGGGAGTGGATCGCGCCATCGACGTCGTGGACATGGCTCTCGGCATGTTCCAGCCGCCCGTCTATGTCCGCAAGGAAATCGTTCACAACAAACACGTGATCGATCAGCTCGCGCGCAAGGGCGCGATTTTCGTCGAGGAGTTGAGCCAAGTGCCTGACGGCGCGCTCGTCATTTTCAGCGCGCACGGAGTTTCGCCGGCCGTACGCGCGGAAGCCCAGTCCCGCCGATTGAAAGTGGTGGATGCCACCTGTCCCCTGGTGACGAAGGTCCACCTGGAAGCCCTGCGCTTTGCTCAAGAGGGCCGCTCGATCATCCTGGTGGGCCACGCCGGCCACGACGAGGTCATTGGGACAATGGGCGAAGTGCCCGGACAAATTCAGCTTGTCGGCTCGGTGGAGGAAGCGGAGCGCGTCGAGGTGCCCGAACCGGACCGCGTGGCCGTCATCACTCAGACGACGCTCGGCGTGGACGACGCGAACGTCATCGTCGAGGTCCTGCGGCGGCGCTTCCCCAAGCTCCTAACGCCTCCGAGCGACGACATCTGCTACGCCACGCAGAACCGCCAGACGGCGGTGAAGCTGATCGCCGGAGAAGCGCAACTCGTGCTGGTCATCGGCTCCGACAACAGCTCCAACTCCCGCCGGCTGCGGGAGGTGGCGGAAAGCTCCGGCGCGCGCGCTTACCTGATAGACGACGCCTCGGAAATTGACCCCGCCTGGCTCCAAGGCATCAGCGGAGTGGGCGTCACGGCCGGGGCTTCCGCGCCGGAACACCTGGTCCAAGAGGTCGTGGATTTCCTGAAAGAGCAGGGGGCAAGCGAGGTCGAGGAAATCGAAGCCGTCGAAGAACGCGTTACATTCACGCTCCCGCCGGAGATGCTCCGCGAGAAGGCCGGACGCGTCCCCGCCGGTTCGTGATCTCGATCGGTCGGAGCAGGCCCAGCACCGGCCACCCTTCGGGTTCGCTCAGGGTCTTCGACAGCCTGAGTTTCTAATTCAATCCCAAAGGAGGTTGCCATGACTCATGAGCCCAATCAAGGCCAGGGGAGGGAAGAGCGCGAACGCGCTTTCGGACGGAGGGAATTCCTCAAAGGGGCGACGACGCTTGCGAGCGCCGCGGTAGCGGGAGGAGTCGCGAAAGCCGCCGCATCCCCGGCCAGGTCCGCGGCGACGCCCGCATTCCTGGACGGGTCCGATACCTGGACTCCGATGGAGTCCGGCGGACTCCCGCCATCGGAGACGCCGGTGCGCGACACTATGCTCGCGGTGCGGCTTCCCGGCCCGACTTATTACGACGAGGACGAACGCCGCGAACTGGTCGAGGTGCTTGACAACCGCAGCCCCTTCCGCTGGTGGGGCAGCGATCCGCGAGGCAAGCCGCCCGACAAGTGCTCGAACTTCGAACGAGAATTCGCCGAACACCAGCACACCAAATACGCGGTCGCTGTCACTTCCGGCACGACGGCGCTGATGACGGCGGTGGTGGCGCTCGGAGTAGGCCCGGGCGACGAGGTGATTCTCCCCGCTTGGACTTGGTACGCCTGCTACGACGCTATTATTGACGCAGGCGCCCTGCCGGTGTTCGCGGAAATTGACGACTCCATGGACCTCGACCCGGCGGATATCGAGCGCCACATCACGCCGCGCACGAAAGTCGTCATGGCCGTCCACATTTTGGGCGAACCGGCCGATATGGACCCCATCCTCGAAATTGCCCGCCGACACAAGCTCAAGGTGCTCGAAGACTGCGCGCAGAGCGCGGGCGTCACCTACAAAGGCCGGCCTGTGGGCTCCATGGGCGATTGCGGCATCTTCAGCTTCCAGATCAACAAAACCATTTCGGCGGGGGAAGGCGGGGCGGTGGTGACTAGCGACCCGCTGGTCTTCGAGCGCGCGGCGCGCTTCCACGATGTCGGCGAACTGCGCGAGGGCCACCGCAAAGTGCTCGGCCAGGCTCCGCAACTGAAACAGTTTTCGGGCGGCCAGTTCCGCATGTGTGAATACACCGGCGCGGTCATGCGCGCGCAGTTGCGCAAGCTCGACCGCATCGTCGCCGACTTCCGCGATAAATCACGCCGCGTCGAGGAAGCCATCCAGGACCTGCCCGGAATCCAGTTCCGGAAGAAGAACGATCCGGAAGGCCGCCTGGGCAACTGGGTTTACATCCGCACTTCCGGCAAAGAGCAGCGCGACCGCCTGATGAAGGCCATACGCGCCGAAAACATCCCGGCTGAACCCATGGAGGGTTCCGCGCTGCTGCCCGTCGTCCCGCACATCGAGGCGAAAGAAACCATCTGGCGCGACTGGCCGTCGTTTGCGTCGCGCGAAGGCAAGGCCATTGCCTACGGCCGGGCCGCTTGCCCGCGCACGCTCGATCTTTACGACCGGTACGCCGGGGTGCCCATGGACCCGAAGTTTTCCGACCAGGACGTGGCTGATATCGTCGCGGCTATCCGCAAGGTCTATCCGGCGGTGATGCAAGCATAGCAGTCGACGGCTACTGCCGCGCAACGGAAGAAAGTGGCGCACTCAACGGCCTGACATTCTAAACCCCTTCGCTTCACTCAGGGCAGGCTCTTCGCTTGTCATTCTGATCCCGCAGGGCGGGAGAAGAATCCCTTTTAGGAAGCGCTCTATAAGAAGAGGGATGCTTCGCTCCGTCCGTCAGCCGGCGGACTCCGCTTAGCATGACCGGGACTCTCTCTTGTGTGCCGCCGATTTCGGTTACGCCACACTACACGGTTTTGTCGGGGGAATCGCAAATCGGTTCGAGCGGGCAGTCGGGGCAGAGGGGCCTGCGCGCGTGGCAGATTTTGCGGCCGAACCAGATGACTTGGTGCCCGAAGGAAATCCAGCGGTCCTCGGGAACCAGCTTGATTAGGTTCTGCTCGACCTTTTCGGGCGTTTTCTGTTTGGAGAGCTTCAGCCGGCGCGCAATGCGGAAGACGTGCGTGTCCACGACGACGCCGGTGGGGAGTCCAAAGGCCGTGCCCAGCACGACGTTCGCGGTCTTGCGCGCAACGCCCGGGAGCGTCAGCATCTCCTCCATCGTGCGGGGGACTTGGCCGCGGAAGTCGGAAACGATTTTCTTGGCTGCGCCGATGAGGTTCTTGGCCTTGTTCCGAAAGAAGCCGGTCGAGCGGATTTCCTGTTCGAGCACGGACTGAGGAAGGGCGGCGAAATCCTCTGCCGCCGGATATTTCGCGAACAGCTCGGGCGTGACCTTGTTCACGCGCTCGTCAGTGCATTGCGCCGAAAGAATGGTTGCGACGAGCAACTGGAAGGCGTTTTCGTGGCGGAGCGCGCATTGGGCCTGCGGGAAAAGCTGGTCGAGCCCCGCAAAGATTTTTTCGAGCCGCGCAGGCGAAGTGTAATCCGCAGCTCGCGGGCGCGCCTTTGACTTTCCCAGCTTCTTCTTGCGATTTGCCATCCGCCTCCCTTATTCGAGGACGAGCCGATCACGGACCGCGCGCCGAGGTACACTCCGACTTATAAGCCGGCGTTCTCCGCCACCACTTTCGCCAGCGAAGACCAATCGAGTTCCTGGCGCCCGCGCGCCTGCGCCGTAAGCAAGTGGTCGCGGACGACGTTCGCGACCGGCATGGGCACGGAAGCGGCGTCCGCCGCCGCGAGCACCAGCCGCACATCTTTCAGCCCCAGCGGAACGGCGAAGCCCGCAGGGCTGAATTGTTCTTCGGCGATCAGTTTCCCGTAAATCTTGTAGACCGGGGCGGCAAAAAGCGTTCCAGTCATGATTTCGAGAAAGCGAGCCGGGTCGAGTCCCGACTTGCGAAGCAGAGCAAACGCCTCGCCCAAGCTTTCCATAGCGGCCGCGATAAGGAAGTTTCCCGCGAGTTTGAACGCGTTGGCGGCGGGCGGGTCGCTCCCGATGACTTCCGTCCTCGAACCGATGGCGGTGAACAACGGCCGGCAGCGCTCGGCTGCATCCGGGGGGCCCGCAGCGACAACGAGCAGTTGCCGCGCTTCCGCCGCGGTTGGCCGCCCAAAGACCACGGCCGAAACGAAAACACTCTCCGCCTTCGCATGGGCTTCTGTGAGCTGGCGCGAGAGTGCCACGCTAATGGTGCTCATGGAGACGTGAATGGCTCCGCGCTTGAGGCGAGAGAGGAAATCGGTCCCGAGGGCGACTTCCTCGAGCGCGTGATCGTCGGCGAGGAGCGTCATCACGATTTCGGCGCCGGCAGCCTCGGCCACGCTCCCTGCGATGAGCGCCCCGTTGTCACGCAACAGCTCGGCGCGGCTACGCGTTCGATTGTAGACGATCAGGCTGTGGCCGGCTGCGAGCAAATTCCGCGCGATGGGCAGGCCCATCCGGCCGACCCCGATGAAACCGACCTCCATCTTTGCCCCCTTTCAGTGGAATCGCCGGGTGACGCTCAGCCGCCGAGCATGTCGAGGACCTCGGCCAATTCGCGCTGGATGCAGGTGAAGACAGGGACGTCGCGCAGGGTGTAGTTGCTGGTTTCGGCGTGGCGCAGTTCCATCACCAGGTCGAGGAAGTCTTCCGGCTTGTCGCTTTCAAATGCCACCACAAATTCCTGGTCGTCGAGCCCGAATGAATAGGTGGTGTTTAAACGCACGGTCGGATACTTGTGGCCGATTTCGATGTGCTCGTTCATCATGCCCTGCCGGGCCTGCTGCGTCAGGCGGTACCAGGCGCGGGTTTTGACGAAGGGATAGACGAACAAATAGCGGAATTTCACCGGGTGGAGCTCGAGCCGCGTCCCTTCCTGGCCTTCGTGCCGGTGGTGGTCCACGTAAACGGACTTGCGCGTCATGGCCAGGAGCGAGTAGGGCGTGTCGAGGTAGTTGCCGAGGCCGGTCGCGAGCAGGGCGGCGGTCATTTCCTGGAACTTGAGCAAGTCGTAGCCAATTCGCCACAAAAGAAAATCGCAGTCGCCGCGCACGCCGACCAGCGAGTACGGAATCGTCTGCACGACTTGTTCGTAGGATTTCACCGCGTCAATGAACTGGCACTTGCCGCGATTTCGCTCCACTTCCGGCAACCGCCGCCAGGCCGGATCGAGCTTATAGAACGCGAAATTGACGTACTGCCGGCGCTCTTCTTGAACTCCTGATTCGGATTTCTTCTCCCCCGCCAAGTTTCAGCCTCCAAATGGAAATTCCCGCAAATGTTTCCGCGCATCAATATAGCACGAAAGTTTCGGCGCGATGTCGCGCGCCGAGGTGCGTTCCGGGATATGGGTCGGACCCTCCCAGGAGTGCTTTATCTGCCGCAGCGTGTACACGAACACTTCACCGACCAGGCCGGGCCCCCTCGTCGAAAGCCAAGTGCTGAATGAATCCCACAATAATTTGAGCGGCTCTGTGTGGCTGCCGTTGTAGAACAAAATGCGGCGCAGAAATCGGAGCCAAAATGGTACTTGGCTTAAGTCGTTGGACCTCCTCAAAGCACTCCGCTCGGACTAGTCGGTCTTCTGCCGCCTGAATGTACAGAAAGGGAACATCCACTCGGGTCAGGTCGGGTCTAACGTCGCAGTCCAGGACGGCGTGTACCCGCCGCGCCAGAACACTCGGACCGACACAGCGCAGAGTTTGGCAGACATCAACCCTCAGAGCAACAGGCGCGTCGGCCCCAATCAGAAAGCGTTCGAGCATAAACTCCGATGGCGGAAGCCGGAATAACAAAGGGCGCGAGAGTAATCTTGCTAGGAATGAAAGTGACCAAGTCCGAATAGGATTAGTAACGAACCCTGCACAAACGACCAGCCCGGCCAAGTTTGCAGGGTGTCTAGCTGCGAACATCACGGCCAACGGAGACGAAAAGGACTCGGCCAAGAGCACGAACGGTTCAGCGCTTGGGATTACGTCCCCCACGCAAGGAAGAAGCTCCGAGTAGGACAAGAATCGATGAGTGGGGTAGCTGGCGATGATGGTGCGCAGGGATGGCGGGAGCGCGGACAAGAAGTCCGCGAAGAGCCTGCCGGACCCGTCCAGACCAGGAAGAAGCACCAGCGTATTCAGAGCCATCCGTCGTCTCGCGTCACCAAATTCACAATATTTGGCCTGTATCGCGCAGCCTCGCGAGCTCATCGAGCAGCTTTCGAAACGCTTCGCCGCGGTGAGAGACCTGAATTTTCTCTTCGGGCGTGAGTTCGGCAAAGGTCTTGCGAAGCGGCGGGTAATAGAAATAGGGGTCGTAACCGAAGCCGCCCGAGCCGCGCGGCTCGTCGAGAATCAGGCCCAGGGCGCGGCCTTCGACGAGGGTCAAGATTTCGCCGCGACGCGCCAAGACAAGTACGCAAACGTAGTGGGCGCGCCGGTCGGGCGAAGCGTATCCGGCGGCTTCGACCCGGCGGAGTTCTTCGAGGAGCATCCGGTTATTGGCCTCGTCGCTCGCTCCTTCTCCGGCAAAGCGCGCGGAGAAAATACCTGGGGCGCCGTCGAGCGCCTCGACGGAAATACCGGAGTCGTCGGCGAAGACGAGCCCGTCAATCGAGCGGCTGTAATGCAGCGCTTTCTTCGAGGCGTTCTCGCGGAAGGTCCGGCCGTCTTCGATAACCGAGGGGAGGCTCTGCATGCCCGGAACGGGTTCCACTTCGAAGCCACTGTGCGCGGCGGCCTCGCGGAACTCGCGCAGCTTCCCCGGATTTGAAGAGGCAAGGTAGAGGAGCAAGGCGGAATGAGCGGCCGTACGACCGTTGCAGCACGGGCTGGCGTTCCTAGTCTTCCGTCCCATTTAGTTCTTTGCACGTCCACCGACTCGTCGTCATTCCGAGCGCGAGCGAGGAATCTGCTTTTCGGCGTCACAGAAGCAGATTCCTCGGGCCGACAATAATCGTCGGGCCTCGGAATGACATCCCTATGGCAAATAATTACTTGCAACAGGACACTAAGGCAGCTCCAATTTCAAAATAGCTTTCTGTTTTTCGAGCAGAGCGCGGATGGCCGGGCGGGCGGTCTCGACCATTTCCCCCAACTCCGCCTGCGAGAAGACGCGGCCTTCGGCGGCCGCCTGAACTTCCACCAGTTGTCCCGCGCCCGTCATGACCACGTTCATATCCACCTCGGCGTTCGAGTCTTCGCCGTAATCGAGGTCGAGCAACATTTCGCCGCCGACGATGCCGACGCTGGTGGCCGCGACGTAATCCCTGAGCGGCATGCGAGCGATCACCTTGAGTTCGAGGAGCTTTTGGAACGCCAGGCCCAGCGCCACGAGCCCACCGGAAATGGACGCCGTGCGCGTGCCGCCGTCGGCGCGGATCACATCGCAGTCAATCCAGACCGTGCGTTCGCCGAGCGCGGCGAGGTCGGTGACGGCGCGCAGCGCGCGGCCGATCAGCCGTTGGATTTCCATGGTGCGCCCGGCCTGGCGGCCGCGAGCGGCTTCGCGGGGTGTGCGCGTATCGGTGGCGCGCGGGATCATGGCGTATTCGCTGGTAATCCACCCTGTCCCCGAGCCTTTCCGGAAGGGCGGCACGCCGTCTTCGACCGACGCCGTCGAGATGACCTGCGTCTCGCCGAGGCGAATCAGCGCGGAGCCCTCGGCGCTCGAAATGGGGTGCGGCGTGATCTCGAGCGGGCGCATCTCGCGCGGGCTCCGTTCCCCGCTGCGCAAGAGTTTCCCGCCGCTATACATCAGGCCCGTTAGTTTGCGAGGTGTGGGAGGCATATCTCCTCAAGGCGCCTCGGGCGAAAGGCTCGGATCGGGTGAAAACGCCGCCGTCATGTCCACGTGCCCGTTGAGCGTTTCCACTTCCTGGCCCTGAATGAGGAAGCGGACATGCTTGACGGCGGGAATATTCGCGGCGAGGGAATCCACGACCGAATAGACGGCCAGCTTCTCGCTGCCGATGCCCGGCGCGAAAAGTCCGAGCGCGCTGTTCGAGAAATCCAGGTATGCCGTTCCGTCGGGCGCCAGAAAAACGGCGCGCACGTCGGTCGAAGCCGGCAATGGCCGCGTGCGCCCTGCCCGCGAGCCTTCGATCAGGGCCAGGAGGACGTAGCGGATGCGGTCCGCATCGCTATCCGACCAGGCGATCAGGCGCGCCTCTTCGATCAGGTTCCCATCCTCTTCCGACGGAAAATAAAGTTTCACCGGGTGAGTCCCCCGGCTGCCCGCGAGCAGGGCAGCCTCGGTCAGTTGGGCGCGCGCTTGCTCTTCCGGGCGGGAGGCCGACTGGTTGGAGACGCCGCGGCCAAGCCAGTGGAGGTAAACGAACCCCAAGGCCATGGCGGCGGTCGCCACGAACATGACGAGTTTGGCGCGCGAGGTCATGCTTCAGGGCTTCTTGAAGGCATCAAGGCCCTTGAGAATGGCGTCGGCCAGTTGCTGTTGAAAACTCAAAGCGCTCAGGGGTGCCGAGTCTAAATCCGGGGCGAAGCTCCCGATCTCGACAGCCGCGGCTGGATTGCCAACGCTTCGCAACACGCGGGCCGGCGCCGCGGCGGCCTTCGGAACGCTCAGTCCGGGAATGGCGGCCAGGGATTGTTGTAGGGCTCCGGCGAGTTCACGGCTTCGGTCAAGCTCGAAGACTTGGACGTATTCCCAGGGAATGAGTCGAGGCATGCCTGCCGGCCCGGGCAGGCTGCTCTCCTCCGACGGCGCAGGCGGCTCGAAGCTGTAAACGGCGGCGCGAGGGGAAGCGGCGCCGAAATCGCCGGCGTGAAATGTCAGGAACACCGAGGCGTGGAGCACATTCGCGATCGTGTCGCGCCGGTCGAATGTGGGGTCGGAATCGCCGGACCTGGTCAGAGAGACTCGGAAGCGCCCGCTCGCGAGCAAGACGGCGCGCACACGCGTGGCAAGCGACAGTACAAGGTCTTTTTCAAGCACGCCGTTCTTGTCGTGCGAGCCGGGGTCCGACCCACCGTGCCCCGGGTCGAGAATTATCAGAGGCGCCGAGGCGACTCCCTCGACCGAGGGTATCTCCTCCGCGGTGGCGCCCTGCGGAGCGGGTGGCGGTGGCCCCGAGGGAAGGCTTGCCGGTGGCAGGTTGGCAAGGCTGGCGGTTCTTTGTTTCGATACCTCCGCCAGTAGCCCTCTGCCGCCTTCGGCGAGCAGGGGATAGAAATTCAGACCTTCCGCAGCGGGGGTTATGATCAATTTTGGGACTCCGTCCTGGTCGTCGAATTGAAGAGTTTTGACGAACGGGTTCTGAAACGCGTAGCTTGTCTCGAGTGGCTCGATGGGGTGGCCCCCCAAGTAAAGAATCCAGCGCCCGTTCGCGGCTTCGGTCTTGACGGTCACGGTTTCCGTGAAGGCCACCATGATGTCGGCGCCGTCGGCAAGCGGCTTCAGGCGGACCGAAAACGAGCCGGGCCTTGCTTCCCCAATGAACACTCGGCGCGCGCCCACGCGGTACTGGACGGGCTGACGAGTGAGGTGGGGCAGGGCGCTGGCCATGAAACCGAGCGGCACCAGCCATTCGCCGTTTTCCGCGCGCACCGGCGCTTCGAGCGGGACCCAGGCCTTGTTGACCCGGACCTTTCGATCACCGAGGTGGACTTCGACGTCGCTCTGCCCGAACCAAACCTTGAGGGACGATTGGCTGGCCTGCATGCCGTCCACATGAACGACTAGGTTCAGCACTTGGAGCAGCGGCAAATAATCCCCATGGCCGACGGTCTCAATAGGGATCGTCTTCGCCCCCGCCGGTAGATAAAAGACAAAATTGTCGCTGCGCAAGGTCCGCGAGGGCCAAAAGACCAGGGCGACACCAAGGAGAAGTCCCACCCACAGAAGCCGCCGGGAGTAAGAGTGGAAGCGTTGGTTCAAAGGCCTGGCCTCGATCAAGCGCGCCCCTTGCTTCGGGAAGCAAGCCGGGGCGCGACCCCATACGCTCGCCGGCTATGCGAGTTCTTCGACATTCTATTTTAGTGGAGTTCCGGTATCAAATCTTCTTTGTCGCGGGGTGTTGCGCGGACGTCACCGATGGAGTCCATCGGACTCCAGCCATCGGAGACGGCCGCGCTATTCGATGGCGCCGGTGGCCTCGCGGAAGCCGTGGAATGCCTGCTTGGCAAGCCAGCGGAAGACGCGTGTGTTGTTGTAGCAATAGCTCATGATGTGGTTGAGCGTCGAGAAGCAATGCGCCTCGCACGACTTCTTCATTTCGGTGAGCTGGCGGGTGTCGAACTTGTGGTCGCCTACCGTTCCCCAGTCGTATTTGGCGGAATAGAGCGGGAAGCAGGGCGCGAGCGTCCCGTCCACCCGCACGATCAGGGTGTTTTGGCCGGCGCGGCAGCCCCAGGGCTCGAGGCCGCCGTGGATAAATTCCTTCATCTGCTGCAAGCGCCGCGTCTGGTTGACGACCTTCAGGCCGTTTTTCTTCTGTTCGATGACCCAGTCAATCAGCGCCTCGACCTGGGGGTGGTCCTCCTGGCGGAGGAATGTGGAATTATCGTTCAAGTGCTTGTAATGCGGCTGTTCGACCATAGGGGTTTCGACAATATGGAAGTCAATGCCCAGGTTGTTCGCGCGGGCGATCCCCGCGAGCTCCTTTACGTCGTCCATGTTGACGCGCGTGATGCAAACGTTCAAAAAGACCGTGTAACCGTAGTAGTGCATGCGCTTGAGCAGGTACTCGAAATACGGGCGGATGGGCGCCAGGGCTTTTTCGAGGCCGGGCTTTTCTTCGATGCAGTCCACGGCCAAATTGACCGTTCCCATGCCGGCGTCGCCCAGCTTATCAATCACATCGGGGCGGAGCAGGCGGCCGTTGGTCGGGACGTATACCAGCATGTCATTTTTCGCCGCGTAGTAGATCACCTTGTGAATGAAATTCGGGCGTAGAAGCGGCTCGCCCCCCATCAGGGCGAGCAGGCGGAGGCCGGAAGAGTGCAGCCAGTCAATCGAGCGTTTGGCCACGTCCTCCGTCATGCCCTTGACGGAGTTGTCGAACGCCCAGCAGTAATGGCAATCCAGGTTACATTTCCATTCCGTAAACAGATACGCGATAATGGGGTGAAAATCGCCGGGGAGCAGGCGCGATTTGAAATACGGCGTGCCCAGGGCCTTCCAGTGCCTCCAGGCTTTCCACCGAGTGTATTGGAAACTCGACTGGCGCGCGGGCTCCGTGCGCTGGGGAAAGACCGGCTCGGGCAGATATTCTTTCTCCGAAGGAGGCAACAGCATCGGCACGGGGGCCGGTGAAGCCGGTTTCATCAACAGCTCGTGAAGCGGTACATCCAGCCGGAACGGCCTTGTGCCTTGGGGCTCGGGTCGGTGGCCGAGATCGCTCATTGAGCCTCCTGAATAATCAGGGCGGTACGCCCGGACTTAGAATTTGACTCTGTCTGCCTATGCCTTGATTCGATGACCACTCCGACATGCAACCCTACAGCTAAGCTGCCTTTCTATCGGATGTTAGAGCCGAAGTCAAGGATTCAAATGTTTCGGTAGTGGTGTCATTTGCGAGAGACAGGCTCTCCCAAGCCCCGTCAGCCGACGGGTTTTGAAAGGTGACCGATATCAGATGACACTACCAATAATTCGGTTTGAAAGACTCGCGCCTGGCATGGGGTGGGCGGAGGCTGTGAGCGGCGCCTACTAGGGTTGAAATTGTGGCAAACGTAGGTTAATCACCCAATTGATGCAGGATTAACGAAAGGGTATAAGCATAAATGTCGGATTTTGCGCCTCATTTAGTTTACTAGGGAGCAAGGGGTAGTTAGCCGTGCGAAGGAAACGACCTGGAAGGTGAAATATGAGACTTTATCTGAACCTGACGCTGCTCCTTGCATTGATTGCGCTGGGCTCGGGGGTGATAGCCGCCCAGCAATCGACGGTAACCCAATCGAGCAAGTTGCCGCCGGCCGACCCGAAATGGTCCCAGAACGGGTTCCAAGCCAACCACTCGAGCTTCAACAGCCTCGAAACCGTTCTCAATCGCGCCGACGTTTCCGGCCTGACCTGGCAATGGGCCGGCGAGGTTGGAGCTTCGGGCGCTACCTCGCCAGTTGTGGGCGGCGGGATCGTATACATCGCGTCTGATGGGACGATCTTCGCATTCCAAGCCAGGGATGGCACCCCTCTCTGGTCGCACCTCTCATGCTCGGGGCAGGGCACGGTCGAAGCGGCGTGGAGTCCGCAGGCACTCTTGGTGGGCGACGGGGGCGGCGACTTGGCCGCCTACGACCCGGTAACCGGCAGCCAGATCTGGTGCCGCGATGAGAGGGGCTCGATAACGTCCGCGCCGGCAATGGATGCGACCTCTGTCTACATCACCAACGGCGCTGACGTGGTGGCGGCGGACCCGTTGACCGGAAACGAGCGATGGCGCTTTACTCCCTCTGATTTTAGCCCTGTAACCAACACCCCCGCGGTCTCAAACGGAGTGGTATATGTAACCGGCGGCAGCTCCGTGTTCGCGCTGGACAGCGCGACCGGCCAGCAACTCTGGCGTACCGACCTTGGCCTGCAAGCCAACATTTCGGCTGCCTCGGTTGCAGGAAACCTCGTTTATGTGGGGGGCCAGAACCTGTATGCGTTGCGTACCTCCGACGGAAGGCTCCGTTGGACGCAGAGCATGGTGGGCGTAAACGTCTCAATGCCGGCGATTGCCAACAACCGAGTCTTCGTCAACTCCCAGGACCCGGTCTTTGGTCTGTGGGCCTTCAATGCGAACAGCGGCGCTTTCTTGTGGCGCAACCGGATGCCGGAAGAATCTGAGGCCACGGTGACTGTAGCCAACGGCGTGGTTTTCGATATCGCCGAACCGGGTGGACTGGCCGGCGCGGGTGGACTGCTGATGTTTGATTCCACCACGGGAGCCTTCCTGGGGTCGATCGTCGATCCCGATGGGCATCCGTTCAGTCACTTCTTTAGATCGCAGCCTGCGGTCGTGAACGGGGCCGTTTACATCCCCACCTCCGACCCCAACGGGGGGAACCGGGTGGACGTATTCCGCTTGCCTTGACCGAAGGGAAGGGCACACCCACGATCGGGGCTTTTCCTTACCGCGGATTTTTCCCACAACAAACCCGCGGTCAATCACGCGCGCGCGGGATTGACTGTGGCTTTGTTCGGTCGCGCAAGCAACCATAGACCTGCTCCAGCACCAAACCGAGATTGACACGGGTGAGCGCCCTGGCATAATCCGCGCGCCCTCCATTCGTTTTCGCAGGAAACATCAGGGTCAGGGATTCGCTCTGGCGGACAGCTTTTTCAAAGGAGCGCCGGTGGGGAGCTCGGCGCAAACGTCTGTTATGGAATATCCAAATTCAAGCACGCAAGAAAAAGGTGAAGCGTGATGAATCTAGGCAAGAGAGGACCTTTGTTCGTGGGCATAGCGACGCTGGTGTTCTTCTATTCGGCTGGGCGAATTGTTGCGCAAACACGTATCAAGCCGCCGAACGCCTCGGATGCTGTCGCGCCACCGGCGGACCGGAGCGGTTATGACCAAGGCTCGGGCAAAGTCGGCGCCGGTTTCCGAATGTCGTCTTTGGGATTCGGCGGCGAAGTTGCGGCCGAGGTGACCCACTCGACCAACATCCGTGGAGGAATCAACTTTTTCTCCTCCAGTCGCGGCTATAATAACGATGGCATCCATTATGCCGGCGACCTGCGATGGTTTTCCGCAGAAGCGCATTACGATTGGTTTCCCTTCGCCCACGCGCTGCACTTGAGTCCAGGCGTCATCGCTTACAACGACAATCACGTGAACGCCTCGGCTTCGGTCCCCGGAGGGAATAGTTTCACGTTGAACGGAGTGGAATACGAAAGCGAACCGGCAAACCCGGTGAGCGGCTCTGCGAAGCTCAGCTTCAACAAGATTGCGCCGACGGTCATGATCGGGCTCGGGAACCTGGTGCCGCGCAATGGCAAACATTTCAGCGTCAATATCGAGGGCGGCGTGGCTTTCCAAGGGTCGCCGAAGATTGCGCTCCATCTCGCCGGCGGCGCGTGCACCTTCACCCCCCTCGGCCCTAACTGTCAGAACGTCGCCACGAACTCCGCAATCCAAAGCAACGTTCAGGGCGAGCAGAGCAAAATCAGCGACGACTTGTCGCCTTTCAAATACTACCCGCTGATTTCCCTGACCATCGGTTACCGGTTCTGACAGGCCGTGGCAGGCCGGACCTTCACGTGATACCTTTGCGGTTGCGTGGAATCCCTTGCGCCTTGACCTCTGGGTGTGCCTTGACCGCTGACAAGTGCCGTTGCTGGTTTTTTTTGGAGGCGGGGCTTAACTGCCCCCGAAGAATAGTCCACGTGAAATGTGACTTCTCCGTTTAGGACGCCCCGGCCAGGGGCAGAGGAGGAGTCATGCCCAAGAGTCGATTCAAAGAAGAAAGGATCATGGCTCAAAAAGTGGTTATGGGTAATTTTACCGCATTTGTTCTTCGGACACAGTGGTAACGGGCAACTGGGTGGCGGCGTCATTTGCGACAAGCGGGCGCTCCCAGGTGCAGTCATTCCCGCGGAAGCGGGAATCCAGTCCGTGGCCAGCGCATTTCCAATGCCTTGCGCAGTAGATTCCCGCTTTCGCGGGAATGACCCGTCAGCCGTCGGGTTTCGATTGGGATCCGATTCCAAATGACACCACTACCGGTAACTGCTTTCCTTCTTCAGGCTGGCAAATTTAGGAGCCAGCAATGGGTGGGCATCCGGGGAATTCGGCCACAAATGTATTGCCCATGTAACCGAGGTACTTGATCCCAATTTCGCTGGTAAAGTAACCGTCCACCGTCAATTCGCGGAGGAACGCAAAAAACATTCTCGCTGGTCAGCAGGTCTATGAACTCCGGCGCGCCCGCCTCAAGGGCGCCGCCCCATTGATCATCGGAAGGAACGATCTCTTGGCAGAGAGCTCGGAGTGTGTTGTAGTCGTCGCGGTTGAAAAACTTTGGCGCATAGACACCTCCGGGCGCCTGTGACTTTATCTCTCCAACGGCCTTGTGGGTTATTTCCGCCGCGTGGAGGGGAATGTGTCCCACCAACGGTGAGGCCGAGACACCGGCGAGGGTCTTTAACATCTGGCGCCTGCCGACGCCGCTTGAATTCATTGTTCGGTTCTCCTTCGGCATTATCTGACTCTGTACAGGGCTTGCGCCCGTGCCGCGCGACGCTTCACGGTCAGTTCAGGGCGAGAAGGGAAAGTTGCTATAAATTCCCTTTTTTTGCCTCCTCGAGCAGAAATTCTGAGGCACGCCAAGAGAGCGCCATAATCGTGAGTGTCGGGTTTTTGTCTGGGTTGGTTACGAAACA
>QHZN01000026.1 GCA_003225365.1 Acidobacteriota bacterium | reverse complement strand
GAGCTCGCCGCGTTTCGGCCGCGCGAGCGCGTGGCCCTCGAATTCGCCGAAGCGATGACACGCGACTCGACGCGAGTCTCCGATGAGCTCTTCCGCCGCCTGCGCGAGCAGTTCGAGGAAGGCGAAATCGTCGAAATCGCCGCGGTCGCCGGACTCTTCAGCTACTTCAACCGCTTTAATAACGCCCTCGAAATGGAGCCCACGCGATAAAACCCTCGGCCGCGAGCCCCACGACTTTTCGTGAATTCCGTTTCGCATCACCTTGACCCTTTTGACGCGCCGCGCCCATAATGCTCGGGAATTCAGCCACGAGCGTCGAGGGGGGAAGGTGCGAGAAATCCGCAAAGTTGCCGTGCTCGGGGCGGGGACGATGGGAGCGCGCATCGCCGCGCACCTTGCGAACGCCGGTGTGCCTTGTTTCCTGCTCGATATCATTCCGAAAGACCTGACGCCCGACGAAAAGAAGCGCGGGCTCGAGCTCTCGGACCCCAAAGCTCGCAACCGCTTCGCGGCGGCGGGGCTTGAGGCGGCGCTCAAGTCCCGTCCAGCGGCGTTCTTTGTCCCCGAAGCCGCCCGGCTCATCACGGTCGGAAATTTCGAAGACCACCTCGCCTGGGTCAAAGACTGCGACTGGGTGGTCGAGGCGGTGACGGAAGACCGCGAGATTAAGCGCGCGCTCTACCGGCAGGTGGAACCGCACCGCAAGCCCGGAACCGTCGTCAGCTCGAACACCTCGGGCATCTCCATATCGTCGCTGGCGGAGGGGGCGAGCGATGATTTTCGCGCGCACTTTCTCGGCACTCATTTCTTCAACCCGCCGCGCTACCTGAAGCTCCTCGAAGTCATTCCGACTGCGGAAACCCGTCCGGAGGTCGTCCGGGCGGTCTCGCGTTTCGGCGACGTTCGGCTCGGTAAAGGCATCGTCATCGCCAAAGACACGCCGAACTTCATCGCCAACCGCCTCGGAACGTTCATGACGTTGAACGTTTTTCGCATCATGACGGAAGACGGCTACACCGTCGAAGAAATTGACACGCTGACCGGGCCGGCGATGGGGCTGCCTAAGTCCGCCACTTTTCGCACTCTCGATATCGTCGGGCTCGACGTCCTCGCCCAGGTGGTCAAGAATCTCCGCGAGTCGCTTCCGAACGACGAGCGCCGCGAGCTCTTCGAGCTGCCCGCCTTCATCCAGGCGATGCTCGATAGAAAACTGCTCGGCGACAAGACCGGGCAGGGCTTCTACAAGAAGGTCAAAGGCAGGGAGGAGAGCGAAATTCTGGCGCTCGATTTGAAGACGTTTGAGTACCGGCCGCGCTCGAAGGCGCGCTGGCCAAGCCTCGACATGGCGCGGAACCTCGAAGACGCGCGCCAGCGCGTCGCGGCGCTGATCCAGGCGCCCGACCGCGCCGGTGAGTTCTACCGCAAGACGCTCTACGATGCTTTCCATTACGCCGCGGGCCGCATTCCCGAAATCGCCGACGACGTGGTGGCCGTGGATAATGCCATGAAGTGGGGATTCGGCTGGGAAGCAGGTCTCTTCGAGCTCTTCGATGCGGTGGGTGTTGAGAAGGCCGTCGCGGCGTGGCAGAAGTCGCGCCGTCCCATTCCGCCGCTGGTCGAGAAGCTCCTGGCGTCCGGCAACAAGACGTTCTACCGCACGGCCGAAGGGGCGACGTCGTACTTTGACCTAGCCTGCGGGACTTATCGCGCGCGCCCGGAACCGGCGGGAATCATCTTGCTCGCCCCGCTTAAGGACCGGAAGAAGGTCATCCGGAAGAACCCTGGCGCGAGCCTGGTGGACCTCGGCGACGGAGTCGTGTGCCTGGAGTTTCATTCCAAAATGAATTCCATCGGCGCGGACACGGTCGAAATGATGAACGCGGGAGCGAAGCTCGTTGGCGAAAGTTTCGAGGCCATGGTCATCGGCAATCAGGCGCCGAATTTCTCGGTGGGCGCGAACCTGATGTTGGTGCTGATGGCCATCCAAGAGGGCGAGTGGGACGAACTCGACCTTGCAGCCCGCGGCTTCCAAAACGCCAATATGGCTCTCAAGTATGCCCCCAAGCCCGTGGTCGCAGCGCCTGGCGGCTTGACGCTCGGCGGCGGCGTCGAGATTTCGATCCATTCGGCAGCCGTGCGTGCGGCGGCGGAGACCTACATGGGCCTGGTCGAAGCCGGGGTGGGCATCATTCCGGCGGGAGGCGGAACCAAGGAAATGCTGGTGCGCGCGATGGACTCCGTTCCTTCCGACTCCGACGCCGATCCATTCGTGGCCGTGAAAGAAATCTTCACGAACATCGGCATGGGCAAAGTTTCGACTAGCGCCGAGGAAGCGCGGAGGCTCGGCTACCTCGGGCCGCGCGATTCGGTAAGCATGAACCGCGACCGGCAAATCGCCGAAGCGAAGCAGTTGGCGCTCGACCTTGTGAAACTGGGGCGCCGCCCCGCGAAGCCCCGCGAGGATATCCTGGTCCTCGGCCAGGCGGCGTTCGCGAAGATGAGACTCGGCCTCCACCTGATGCGCCGCGCCGACTACATCTCCGATTACGACGTTGTCGTCGCCACCGAGCTCGCGCGCGTACTCTCGGGCGGCGGGCTGCTCACCTCGCCCCAGCGGGTCTCAGAGCAATACTTGCTCGACCTCGAGCGTGAGGCTTTCCTGAAACTCTGCGGCCAGCGAAAGACCCAGGAGCGCATGCAGCACATGCTTAAGAAAGGCAAGCCACTGCGGAACTGAGACGCCGAGTTTGACAGAGGTCCCTTCCCTTGGTATGATTTTTCATATGAAGAGGACAACTCTGGTTCTTGACGAGCGCCAGTTCGCCAAACTCAAGCAGCTTGCCGCAGTAGAGCGGCGCACCCTCTCCTCGGTCACCGAGGAACTCCTCCGCCTAGGGCTCGCTGCCCGGCGTCGACGGAGGCGCGGAAAGCTCACCCCTCTGCCGACTTGGAACATGGGCAGGGCGAAGGTTGACGTTTCCGATCGCGACGCCCTTTACAAGGTAATGGAAGGCCGGTGAGCGTGCTCGTAGATACGAATGTCCTGCTCTACTCGGCCAATCCCTCCAGCCTCGACCATCGCTCGGCTCGCGCCGCTCTGGAACGCCTTCGGGACGGGCCATCCCCATGGTTTCTCACCTGGGGAATTTTGTACGAATTCCTGCGGGTGGCGACTCATCGGGCCGTATTCCCCAGCCCTCTTTCTGTCTCCGCCGCTGCTTCGTTCCTTAGAAGGCTGATGGAGTCGCCGTCCCTGGAAGTCTTGCATGAGACGGATCGGCATCTTTCTCTCCTCGAAGAGGAATTGCGCGCGACGCCGGGGATCTCCGGAAACGATCTCCACGACGCTCATACCGTGGTGTTGATGCGCGAGCACAACTTGCGAACTATCATGACCCGCGACCGGGGCTTCCAACGGTTCAAGAACATCGATGTGATCGACCCTGTCCATGCCTGAGAAGGCAGGGCAAGATGTCGGACAAAAGCGCCGTGCGTGTGCGGATTGTTGAACTCTGAAGGCCGCCATGCGGCCCTGCACCACATGTTGGTCTATAATGGTGTTGCCGGGTTGCGGATGGTCGTGGCGATTCTCTTCGCGTGCAACGGTCCGGTTAGGAGGCGCTCATGAAAGAAGCGGTGCTCGTTTCCATCGCCCGCACGGCGGTGGGCAAGGCCCCGCGTGGAACGCTGCGCAACACGCGGCCCGACGACATGGCGGCGGCGGTCATCACGGAAATTCTTAAGCGCGTGCCGGGGCTCGACCCGAACGACGTCGAGGATGTCATCCTGGGCTGTGCCATGCCCGAAGCCGAGCAGGGCAACAACGTCGCACGCGTCGCCTCCCTCCGCGCCGGGCTGCCCGTGTCTACCTCCGCGATGACCATCAACCGTTTCTGTTCTTCAGGCCTGCAAGCCATCGCGCTGGCTTCCGAGCGCATTATGGCCGGCATGGGCGGCTGCATTATCGCCGGCGGGACTGAGTCCATGAGCCTCATTCCCATGGGCGGTTTCCATTTTTCGCCGAACCCTTATCTGATGGACCACTATCCCGACTCCTATCTCAGCATGGGGCTTACGGCGGAAAACCTGGCGCGGAAGTTCGGCATCACGCGCGAGCAGGCGGACGAGTTCGCGCTGCGCAGCCACGTGCGGGCGCTCGCGGCGATTGAGGACTGCCGGTTTAAGAACGAGATCGTGCCGCTCGAAATCGTCGAAGTCTCGATGAACGGCAAGGACAGGCCCGAGACGCGCAAAATCGTTTTCCAGATTGACGAGGGCCCGCGCCGCGAGACTTCCATGGAAGCGCTGGCGGAGCTGAAGCCGGCATTTCGCGCTCGCGGCACGGTGACGGCGGGCAACGCTTCGCAGATGAGCGACGGCGCGGCCGCGGCAGTGGTCATGTCTCGGGAGAAGGCCCAGGCTGTCGGCGCGAAGCCGCTCGCCCGCTTTGTGAGCTTCGCGACGGCCGGGACGCTTCCCGAAGAAATGGGCCTCGGCCCGGTTTTTGCGATTCCGAAAGCCCTGAAGCTCGCCGGGCTGGAGCTGGCAGACATCGAACTGGTCGAGCTAAACGAGGCTTTTGCCGTGCAGGCGCTCGCGGTCATCCGGGAGGCGGACCTCGACCCGGAGAAGACGAACGTCAACGGCGGCGCCGTGGCGCTCGGGCATCCGCTGGGCTCGACGGGCGCGAAGCTCACGGCCACGCTCCTCGGCGAGATGAAACGGCGCAAAGCGCGCTACGGCATGGTGACGATGTGCGTCGGCGGCGGCATGGGCGCCGCCGGAATTTTTGAGAACCTGCAGTGAGCTCTGCACGATGGCGGATGAGCTAGCAAAGCTCAGAACCCGGAAGTTGGAACGAATCGATTTGTTGGCGCAAAAAATGGAAGAAGCCGCGCATGTGAGGGAGCAGATTCGGGAGCAATCCCTGCTGGACGAATGGTTTTTCCATGCGCAGCGCCTTAATGAAGCCCTGCTCAACCTCCGCGAGGTACGCGAGAGGTTTGTGCGCCGTCTGGTAGATATCCGGGAGATGCTCAAGCGCCATCGCGAGCTTAATAATGCATCGGGTAGCTACCTCGAGGCTCTTTCAGCTCTCTGCAACTTGAAGGATTTCACGGCCACAAAGAGGGACTTCATGGCTACCATCAGGGGAGAGAGCGCCCAGAAGATTGACGAGCTAGAGGGCGCCGCCGAAGAGGCGCA
>QHZN01000025.1 GCA_003225365.1 Acidobacteriota bacterium | reverse complement strand
GCTCCCGATTTTATCGCGGCTCGGACGACTTGATATGGCGTACGGAGGCGGTCTTTGACAAAAACAATTGCCAGATCGAGATGACTCGCTTCGGCGCGAAGGGCCAAATTCTTGAGCACACGAAAGAACGTTTCGACGACAAAGGCAACTTGGTCGAGAGTGACGAACTCGACAGCCAGAATCGTATCGTGAGCACTATGGTGTTCAAAGGCGACGTGCTCGTGTCCTGGAGGATGGACACCGCTTATCGAGCCTCGAAGGGAATCACAGAGATCGAAGAAA
This sequence comes from Acidobacteriota bacterium, assembly GCA_003225365.1. GTDB lineage: Bacteria > Acidobacteriota > Terriglobia > UBA7540 > UBA7540 > Gp13-AA74. The sequence continues at coordinate 11,105 of QHZN01000025.1, read as the reverse complement.
ATATCGGTCCTAACTCGTACGAGCTCAAAGAGGATGGGACCATAGTGACATTTGTCCACCATAATTCCGCTGGGATCAGCTGGGGTTACGATGACCAGGCGGTCGAGGCTTTGGATCAGAAGGGAAAGATCCTCCAAAAGGTGACGTTCCAATACAAGCGCGACTCCGACGGGAATTGGACTCACCGCACCGTTTCCGTCTTCGACTCAAACACCGGCTCGATGGTTCCCATTCAGGAAGGTATTCGCCAAATCATGTATTACTAGCCGCCTTGCCCGCACGGCTCGCGATTCCACCCGCCTAGCTCTTCTCTCGACGCGCAAGCCCGCGTGCCTGGGGCTTGACGACCGTGGAAATACCCCGATGCCCAGATCGTGAGTTCTCCTGAGGGCCCGTCTTTATCGTGGCAATAAAAATTTCCAATTTTACATGGACAGATTCAGCCCCTAAAATGCAGACTGGGTTTGTTTCCCCCGAGGAACGGTAGGTGGCAGGCCGTATGTGGCGTATTGGGGGCAAGGGGCAACGGAAAATGTAAAGGTTGAAGGCCCAAGGTTAAAGGCTAAGGCGGAAAGGCGGGGAAGCTGACCTTTAGGGAGTGCTGAAAGCTGAGGGCTGACGGCAGGAAGCTCTGATTATGGCAAGCAACTCAGTTCTAGTACGAGTCCCGGCGACGGTGGGGAATTTCGGCGGCGCCCGGGAGTGCGCGGCGCTGGCGTTCGACGCCTCCTTGAACGTCAAGGTCACGCCGCGCGTGGACGGCCACGTGGGCATTCGCTATTTCGGCGAGAACGGTGAGCGCGTCCCGCGCGACCGCTCGAACCTCATCGTGCGCGCGCTCGAAGCTGCGCTGCACTTGAAAGGATTCGAGTTTACGGGCGGCGATTTTGAAATCTACAGCTCCGTTCCGGTGGCGGTGGGCCTGGGTTCGAGCACCGCCGCGGTGGTCGCAGGTCTCGTGGCCGCGGACCAGCTTTACCACCTCGGACTCGACCAAACGACGCTGTTCGAGCTCGCCGGGGTTTACGAGCCTCGCCTTGAAAATCTGCGCGCGGCCTGGCTGGGCGGGTTCGTAGCGGGCATCGAAGAAGGCGAGACGCTGAATTACCGCCGAACATTTGTGCCTGAAAACCTGGTGTTGGATGTGGTCGTTCCAGAAATCGTGCTGGCGGACAAGCCACAGTCCCTGCCTCGAAACGGCCGGGCGGGTGAAAGAATCCAATCCTCCCATCGCGCGCGCGAACTCGCCGACTTTTTTGCCAGTGCCGGCCTGCCGGCGCAGACAGGGTCGGCCGGCATCAGACTGGAAGCGCCCCTGCCGCCCACCTCGGAGAAGGATGTTCCGGGGCTCGCCGAGGCCCTCGAGGTGCGAGCGCCCGGCTTGGTTTCCGCGTTCGTCTGCGGCTCGGGCCCGGCGGTCGGAATCTTCAGTCAAGGGAACACCCTCGAAGCCGTCGAAGCGGTGCGCGCAAGTTTTGCCCGAAACGGCGTTCGCTCCGCGGCCCTTCAATTCCGGCCCACCAACGCCGGAGCCGCGGAATGGAACTCCGTCCGCCCGGACGTGTCCGTGCCACGGCTCCCGGGGCTCGCCGCTAGGTTCCCCAAACAAACCTTGCCGGTCTGAGCGCCAAGCCTTGGCGTCAAGGGCCGGAAAACCGGGGTTGACGCCCGGCGGCAGGCTGTGGTAGAGTACCTACCGACTGGTCGGTAGCCAAACCAGGTGCGAGGTTCCAGGTTCTAGGTGTCCGGGAAAAGATCGATGAGCAAGGCAATCACAGGGTCGGAGATACTGCTCGAAAGCCTCAAGCGCGAAAAAGTTGAAGTGGTTTTCGGCTTGCCAGGCGGGGCGGTGCTGCCGCTCTACGACGCCATGTACAGCGCAGGCATCCGGCACCTGCTGGTGCGCCACGAACAGGCTGCGGCGTTTGCCGCTGACGGCTACGCGCGCGTGACGGGGAAGCCGGGCGTTTGCCTTGCGACTTCTGGTCCTGGCGCGACCAACCTGGTGACCGGCCTGACCTCCGCTCTGATGGATTCCATTCCCGTCGTCGCCCTGACCGGCCAAGTCCCTTTGCCGATGATCGGCAAAGACGCCTTCCAAGAAGCCGACACGGTGGGCATTACGCTCCCCGCGACGAAGCAGTCGTTCGCGGCTCGAACGGCCGCGGAGATTCCCGCTGTCATTGACCGCGCCTTCAAGGCGGCGATTTCCGGGCGGCCCGGCCCGGTGCTGGTGGACCTGCCGAAGAGCGTGCTTATGGAGCGCACCGAGCCGGTCTTTCCGCCCGAAGACGGCGAAAGGGTTCCCGCACGCGTAAACGAGTGGCGCGAGGAAGACATCGCCCGCGCCGCCGAGATGATTCTTGCCAGCCGCCAGGCGGTGCTCTACGTGGGCGGGGGCGCGATTTCTTCCGGCGCCTCGGCGGAAGTCCGAGAGCTTGCCGAGCTCGCGCATATTCCCGTTACCACAACTGTCATGGCCCTGGGCGCTTTTCCGTCGCGGCACCCTCTGTCGCTCGGGATGCTGGGCATGCACGGCTCTTACGCCACGAACACCGCCATCTGCCACGCCGACTTGCTCATCGCCGTCGGGGCGCGCTTCGACGACCGCGTCACGGGACGCATCAAAGACTTCGCCTCGCGCGCCAAGAAAATCCACGTTGATATTGACCCGTCTGAGATCAACAAGAACGTTCGCGTGGACCTGGCGCTGGTCGGTGACGCGCGCCAAGCGCTCCGCGCAGTGATCGAAGAATTGAAGCGGCGGGTCCGCGAAGGTCGGGAGGCCCTCCTCGCCGGGCGCCTCGAATGGTCGGATAAAATTGAAGCCTGGCGCGGAGAGCATCCGCTCGACTTCGACCGCTACTCGCACGCCGTCAAGCCCCAATTCGTCATCGAGACCATTTCCGAGCTCGCCGATGACGACGCCATGGTCGCCGTCGACGTCGGCCAGCACCAAATGTGGGCCGCGCAGTTTTACAAGTTCGCGCACCCGCGCACGTGGCTCTCTTCGAGCGGCCTCGGCGCCATGGGCTACGGCTTTCCCGCCGCCATGGGCGCGCAAATGGCTTTTCCCGGCCGCCAGGCCATCGCTATCGTCGGCGACGGCGGATTCCAGATGACGTTCAACGACCTCGCCACGGTCGTTCAGTACCGAGTGCCTGTGAAAATCGCCATCATCAATAACCGCTCGCTCGGCATGGTGCGGCAGTGGCAGGAGATTTTCTTCGAGAAGCGCTATTGCGACATTGACCTGAACTTCGCTCCCGACTTCGCGAAACTGGCCGCCTCCTACGGCATCCGCGGAGCGCGCGTCGAGCACCGCACCGACGTTGTGGACGCTGTGCGCGACTTATTGAGCGACCGCGAACCTCGGCTGATTGATTTCTGGGTGGACCCGTCCGAAAACGTCTATCCCATCGTCCCGCCGGGCGGCTCGCTGGCGGAAATGGTCGTCGAGCCGCCCCGAGTGCTGGTCGAGGAGGAATCCCTGGACGATCTGTGGGCGGTGTAACAGATAAAAAGTGCAAAACGAAGCCAATAAGTCGTTTAGAATCAGTCTAGGTTTCGCAGCCTCCATGCTCTCCGTGATCTCTGTGGTCCAAGATTCAACAGCCTTAACCACAGAGAGCACGTAGACAACAGAGGAACCGTTATCCGGCGGTTGGCTAGCGAGGCTCGCGGGTGGAGAGCCATGCTGCGGTTGAGGCCAGAAGTTTATGCCGAGATTGTGTATCTCATTGTCTTGGGAGTAGGTATTACGATCTCGGCGTGGATAGTGACTAGACGAATGCGGCGGAGATTTAAGAAGGCTCTAAGGAGAAACGCCTCGGATGCCGAACTGACTTCGATCAAAACGTGGATGAAAGTGGAAGAGGAAGAGGAGCAAGAAGCGAAACGTGGCCCGTTGAATCCAACCTGAGACGGCACGGAGAAAACGGATATGCAGTGGTTGTTAGCCCTGGAAACCGAAGATGACCCGATCCCGGCCTGCCGGCTCTTGAATATTTTCCGGCGGAAGAGCGTGAAGATTGGGACGCTGACGCTCGCTTCCGAAATCGGCGGATACTCGCTTTTGGCGCTGGTCGAAACTGCGGAGTCGGAGGTTGAGCACCTTTTTAATTTCCTGCGCCGCACCGAAGGCGTGCGCCACGTGACGTGCTACCGGCATGAACCGTCTACCAACGCGTCGTTTGTCTTTATGGACGCGGGAGCGGACGCCTCGCGCGCGGCGCGGCTGCTCGCGGCATTTCCGGGTTCGGAACTGGTCTTTGCGAGCCAGGGAAAGATGTTGCTGGAGATCCCAGCATCGAGCCCCAGTGAGGAAGCTGCCCTGTCAGAGCCGGGCTGCGTGCCCTTCACTCGGGTTCTAACCACCAGGGAGAACCCGCGCCCGGAACTGGTCCCGGCCGAGTTGCCGTGAGCAGGAAACTTCAGCAGGCGAAACACCAAGCCCAGACTGCCGAAGAGTTCCAACTCACAACTCAACATTCAAGATTTAAGAACCAAGACTGGAGGAAACGATGGCCAAAGTTTACTACGAGAAAGACGGAGATTTGAAGAATCTGGCGGGGAAGACCGTGGCGATCATCGGCTACGGCAGCCAGGGGCACGCGCACGCGCTCAACCTGCGCGACAGCGGCGTGAAGGTGATCGTGGGGCTTCCCGCCTCCAGCGCCTCGCGCGCCAAGGCGCAAAAGGAGAAGCTCGAAGTCGTTGAGCCGGCCGAAGCCGCGCGGCGCGGCGACCTGATCGTGGTGCTCATCCCCGACCCCGTTCAGGCGGAGGTCTATAAGTACGCTATCGCGCCGCACCTCGGCGCGGGGAAAACGCTCGTCTTCGCCCACGGCTTCAACATCCATTTCAAGTTTATCGTCCCGCCGCCGAGCGTGGACGTCATCATGATTGCGCCGAAATCGCCGGGGCACCGCATGAGGGAACTTTTCAAGGAAGGCATTGGCGTTCCGGCGCTGCTGGCGGTCGAGCAGGACGCTTCGGGGAAGGCCGTCGAGACGGCGCTCGCCTACGCGCGCGGCGTGGGGTCGCTCAAGGCGGGCGTGATCCGCACCACCTTCAAAGAGGAAACCGAAACGGACTTGTTCGGCGAGCAGACGGTGCTGTGCGGCGGCGTTTCCGCGCTCATCGCCCGAGCGTTTGAGACGCTTGTCGCGGCGGGCTATCAGCCCGAGATCGCCTACTTCGAATGCCTCCACGAATTGAAGCTTATCGTGGACTTGATCTATCAGGGTGGCATCAAGTACATGCGCTACTCGGTCTCGGACACCGCCGAGTACGGCGACTACACGCGCGGGCCGGTGGTGATTGACGCCCACGTCGAAGCGACGATGAAGAAAATCCTCGCCGACATCCAGAGCGGCGCCTTCGCGAAAGAATGGATGGAGGAAAACAGACAGGGGCGCAAACGCTTCCTCGAGATGCGCGCGGGCGCCGCCGACCACCCCATCGAAAAAGTCGGCACCGAGCTCCGGAACATGATGCCGTGGATTCAGACTTCGAAGGAGGAAGCTACCGCCGCGCAGGCGCAGGCAAGGCGGTAGGTCAGGAGCGAGGGGCGAGTGAAGTTCTTATTGACAGCCCTGCTTCTAGTCGGCGCCTTCAGCCTTAGAGCTGCAAGAGCCTCAGGGGACGACCGCAAAAAGGTCGCGCACACACTGGAGGGCGAGCTCAAAGCACAAACTGTCGTCCTGCGAAACTACTACAGGGGCGACCGACTAGAATACGATTCGAATGGCCAGCTCAAGGAAGGCGGCCCGCCGGGAACTTGGACGCTTGACGGCCATGTCCGAGTTAGCAAAGTACAAATGGGGCGCGATACTCTCGAGATCTACGGGAATCGCGAGTTCATGGCATTCGATTTAAAGACCAAAGCATGGGCCGCGCTCCCCGATCAGGAGGTGACTATACTGATTGGGACACCGGACGGAGAGGCGGATATTGCTGCTGAACGGAAGTTGCTGCTCAAAGTGTTTCTCAGCCGGGACGAAGAGACGCCTTGCCTTATACCGAGCTACTGGCCGCGAATGTATGGACGCGTCGGGTGTGTTAGAGAAGGGTCCGGGGCTGGGAGACGGACTAGACCAAAGCGCGATCCGAACGGTTCGGAATTGGACTTTTAAGCCCGCGACCAGAAACGGCGCTCCGATCCAAATTTCAGCAATCGTATACGTTACTTTTCGTCTTTTCAGTTATCACCGCTGATGTTGTGATGAGAGAGGATGAGGCAGTGAGTCGAGACGGCAAGTCCTTCGAAACGCCCTCACGAAAGCGAGCGCTATCGTCGCTCGGAACAGAACCGATCGCGCTTATTGGCGCGGGGAAGCTCGGCGAGGCAATTCTATCGGGGCTCGTCGGCTCCAAGCTCATCCCCGCGCGGCAAATCCGCGCTACCGTGGCGCACGCGCCGCGGGCCGAATACTTGCGCACGAAGTACCGCATTGACGCGCACACGGCGAACGCCCGAGCCGTGGCGGGCGCGGGGCTCGTTATCATTTGCCTGAAACCGCAACAGGTGAAGGGCTTTCTCCGCGAGGTGCGCGAAGTGTTGGCGCCGGACGCTGTGGTTATTTCCGCCGCAGCCTCCGTTACGACGTCGCTCATCGAGCAGGAAGTCGGCCGTCCAGTGCGCGTTGTGCGCGCCATGCCGAATACGCCCTGTTTGATCCGCCAGGGAATGACGGCCATCGCGCGCGGCTCTCATGCCACAGACGCCGACGTGAAGATTGCCCAGCGCATCTTTGGCGCCATGGGCCGCGCCGTGGTGGTGGACGAAAAACACATGGATGCCATCACGGGCCTCTCGGCTTCCGGCCCCGCCTACGTTTACACAATTATCGAATCGCTCGCCGAAGGCGGCGTGAAGCTCGGCCTGCCGCGGGAGCTTTCGACCGAACTCACGGCGCAAACGCTCCTCGGCGCATCGGCCCTGGTGCTCTCGACCGGCGAGCACCCGGCAAAGTTAAAGGACGTGGTCACCACGCCCGCCGGATGCACGATTGACGGGTTGCTGGAACTCGAGGAAGGCGGCCTGCGCGTCACGCTCATCAAAGCCGTCGTCCGCGCCGCCCAGCGCGCCCGCCAGCTCGTCGAGAGCCAGAATACTTAGCTGTTTTGGAATGGGGCGGCTCGCCGCCGCTTATCAGTCTTCTGGGAGCTGATCAATGAGATCGTCAATTTCGTCAACAATGCTCTGCGAGCGGGTTCCCACCCACCAGATGTCGGCGGCATGTTCGCTCAAGTAGTCCCAGAATTCCTCTTTTTCAGGATCCAACGCGAGGTTTTTCTTCACATTCTTTTCGGCTTCGCGCAACATGTCGAGATAGTCTTCCATAAGCCGCCTGAGGACGTGAGTATCCGGAATGGAAGGAGCTTTTGCTTTCGTCATAGTTACTTCTCCAGTTTCTCTTCCAACTCTCTCACGGTCTTGAGCGCGGTGTCAATTTCGCGTTCCCACTTCCTGATGTAGCTTGAATCTGGCACTGGTTTGCGCAGTTCAGCCTCAATCTTCTCTTCGTGCCGACGAACGTTTCTCAGGAGCCCGGCGATTCGTTTTCGCAATTGCTTGTTCTTGCCCATACCCGGGCGGGATTATATCTCGACGTGCGGCTCACTCGGCGAGCTCTCCATGCAGCACGGTGACGGCCTGTCCGCCGAGTTTGACGCGGTCGCCTGCCACACGGACTCGGATTACTCCACCGCGCGCCGAAGCCTGGTAAGCAAGGAACTCGGTCTTGCCGAGCTTCTTCGCCCAGAACGGACCGAGGCAGCAGTGCGACGAGCCGGTGGCGGGGTCTTCATCCACGCCGGAACCCGGCGCGAAAAACCGTGAAACGAAATCGTAGGGGGCGGCTCGGCTGCGGCTGGTGACGATGATCCCGCGCGCGCCGACTTTCTTGAGTGCGGTAAAATCCGGCGCAAGTTTGCGGACAGTCTCTTCGGAGTCCACTTCGACGAGGTAATCGAACTTGTTTCGACCAACGTACACGGGCTTCACCGCGAGCGCTTCCGCAAGACCCGCGGGCGCAGAAGCCGGCTGTTCTCGGACGGCGGGGAAATCGAGCTCGATCCAGGAGCCCTGGCGTTCGGCCGTGAGCAGGCCGCTTTTGGTATGAAAACGCGCCTGCTCGCTAGGCTTCAGGTGGCCTTCTTCCCAAAGCACGTGCGCGCTCGCGAGCGTCGCGTGGCCACACAGCGCCACTTCCACTGCGGGCGTGAACCAGCGGAGGTTGTGACCGTCGTTTGCGCGGACGAGGAAGGCAGTTTCCGAGAGGTTCATCTCACGCGCCACCGCGGCCATCCATGCTTCGTCGGCGGGCGCCCCAAGAATACAGACCGCGGCGGGATTCCCGGCAAACGGCTTGTCGGTAAAAGCGTCCACCTGAGTGATTTTGACCGCCATATCCTCGACCTCGCTTCGACTCTAAGTCTTCGCACGGATTCTGCCAAGAGCCAATCACTGCCGAAGAGAACGGTCCACTCACAAGCCTTTGAGCTGGTCTCTTGAGTCAGAAGCTCACGAAGGAATGTAGCTCCGAAGGAGCGACAGAGCATAGCCCACGGCGTGAGCCGTGGGTTTCGGGAGCGCCTCCCCTCTCCCCCATACCCCTCTCCCGTATGCGGGAGAGGGGTGGCCGGAGGCGGGGTGAGGGCCTTCTTTCCCAGGGCTTGTGCCCTGGGCTATCGATATCACGCCCCTATCGGGGCTGGAGCCGTCCGATGCAAGGGGTGATGCAACTTGGAAGAAGTTGCAACAATGGAAACTACCCTGTGCTCTTCATGCCGAAGGCGATGCCGCCCACGGTGATTTGAAGCAAGTGCAGGAGCTTGCGGCGGCGAGCGGCGCTTGGAGGCGAGCGGCGCCATTCGTCGAGGAAGCGGATCTGGAGGAAGTTGAGCGGGTCCACATAGGGATTGCGCAGGCGTATGGATTCGGCGAGCACCGGCTGGCGCGCCACGAGGTGCGGCGAGCCGTTTACTTCCAGCACCCAGCGGACGCTCCTTCGGAACTCCTCCTCGATGCGCCGGAAGATTGCTTCGCCGAGCTGCTTTGGCCGCACGCATGCCGCGTAGCGCGAGGCGATGTAGAGGTCGGTCTTGGCGAGCGAGATTTCGGCGTTGTCAAGAAGTCCGGCGAAGAACGGCCACGCGCGATACATCTCGCGCAGCCGGTCCAGGCCCCGGCGGTTCGGGCGGGCGGCGAATTGCTCGAGCGCCCAGCCGAGGCCGTACCAGGCGGGAACGAGCTGACGCGACTGCGTCCAGGCGAAAACCCAGGGAATTGCGCGCAGGGCGGCGAGGTTGAATTCGCTCGGTCTCCCGCGGCGGCTGGGGCGCGAGCCAAGCCGCAACTGCTCGATTAAATCAATGGGCGTCGCCTGGCGGAAATAGGAGACGAATTCGGGGGTCTCGTAAACGAGCGCGCGGTAGTGTTCGCGGCTGCTTTGGGCGAGCTCGGCCGCGTACGCTTCCCATTCGGAGATGCGCGCTTCCGAGAGGCGTTCAGCCTGGAGCAAGTGGGCGTCGAGCACGGAGGTGACGAGCTGCTCGAGGTTGCGCTCGGCGATGACCGGGTCGGCGTATTTGAGCGAGATGACCTCACCCTGCTCCGTGATGCGGATGCGGCCGCCCGGCGCGGCGTAGGGCTGCGCCTGGAGGCTCTGGTACGATTGCCCGCCGCCGCGGTCGATTGTCCCGCCTTTGCCATGGAACAGCCCCAGGCGGACGCCGTGGCGCTCGGCGAGCTTTGCCAAATTCTTCTGCGCGCGAAACAGCGCGACGTTTGCGGCAAGGTAGCCGGAATCCTTCACCGAGTCCGAGTATCCGAGCATCACTTCCTGAAAATTTCCGCGTGAGCCGAGCAGTTGGCGGTAGAGCGGGTCGGACAAGAGCCCGTCAAGAATGCCGGTCCCCGCTTCGAGATCGTCCACGGTCTCAAACAGCGGCACGAGGTCGAGCCGCGTGTGAAGCCCGCCGGTGCCGCACGATATGAGGTTCGCCGCCCGCGCGAGCAGAAGCACGTCCCAAAGGTCTGACGCGCTCGCGGTCATGCTCAAGATGTAAGGCGAGGCCGCGCGCTCACCGTAGCGGTCTTGAATCATCTTCAAGGAATCGAATTCGGCGAGCGCGCGGCGCGTGGCGGCTCTGAGCTTCGGCAGGGGAGCAAAAGGACGCGGGCGGGTGAGAAGCCGGCGAATTGCTCGGATGCGGGCTTCGCCGGGTTCGGCGGGGAGCCCAGCGGATTTCAGTAGCTCTCGAGCCGCAACGCGCGTGACGGAAGCGTGCTGGCGGAAGTCGAGCCGCGCCGCGTGGAAGCCAAAGACCTCGGCCGCGACGCAGAGACGCCCGGGGCCGATGAGCGCGACGCGAGGGCCGGGCTGCCGGGCGAGGGTTTCTTCGAGCAACCGAAGGTCGGCGACAAATTCCTTCGCCTCGGAATACGCGCCGCGAGCCCGTTTTTCGGTCTGCTCGAGCCGCCAGAGTATGACGCGAATTTTTTGCCGGTAGAGCTCGCTCGGCTGGTCAATTTCGGTGAGCGGGCGCGCCGCGGGAAAACGTCGGAGGTCACCCGCCAAGCTTTTCCGCAGCCGGCGATCCAGCTCCGGACGTCGGCAGGGGAAGGCTAGCAAGCCCAGCAAGCGGCGCGTGGCGGCGCGGTAGTACCCGAGAATACTTTCCCGCAGGCTTTCCGCCGCCGCCAGGCTCGTCTCGGGAGTGACGCTGGGGTTCCCGTCGCGGTCCGTTCCGACCCACGAGCCGAAAGCGATAAACGGCCGAGGCTCCGGCAAGCGGGGGTTGAAGCGCGCGCACTCTTCGCGGAGCTTCTCCCAAAACGTTCCGGCCAGGTCGTAAATCGTTCTCTCGAGAAAAACCCGTTCGCCCTCGATTTCGACCGCGGGCGTGAGGGGCCGCTCGCGGATCTCGTCCGTGAGCCAGAGGGCCTCGATCCATGGATCGAGCGCGCGTTCGGCCGCCGGGCCGAGGTCGTCGCCAATCGAGTCCAGTGCGCGGCCGATGCGCAGAACGTGGTTGAAGACGCTGCGGCGCTTCGCCTCGGTTGGGTGCGCGGTCAAGACGGGCACAATGCGCAT
>QHZN01000024.1 GCA_003225365.1 Acidobacteriota bacterium | reverse complement strand
TGGCGTTAAAGTTTCTGCCGGACGAAATGGCCAAAGACCGCCAGGCTCTCGAGCGTTTCCAGCGCGAAGCGCGGGCAGCGAGCGCCCTGAACCATCCCAATATCTCGACCATCTACGAGATAGATGAGCACGACGGACGGCCTTTTATCGCCATGGAACTGCTCGAAGGCGAGACCGTAAAGCACCGAATCGCTCGCGGGCCGATGCTGGCCGACGAAATCCTCGGCATCGCGATCGAGATCTCGGATGCCTTGGACGCCGCGCACCAGAAGGGCATCGTCCATCGGGACATCAAGCCCGCGAACATTTTCCTGACCCAGGGTGGCCGCGTGAAGGTGCTCGACTTCGGGCTGGCGAAGCTCGTCCCCGGGGCGGGATTCGGGCGCAGGGGAGCCGGGGCCGCGAACGACGAGGAGACCGCCATCGCGGGCGATGAACACCTCACCAGCGCCGGTATGGCGCTCGGCACCGCGGCGTACATGTCACCCGAGCAGGCACGCGGCGTGGAGGTGGACGCGCGCTCCGACATTTTTTCTTTCGGCGTGGTGCTCTACGAAATGGCGACGGGCCAAGCGGCGTTTTCCGGCTCGACCTCCGCCGTCGTCTTCGACGCCATCCTCAACCGCGCTCCGGCGCCCCTCCGGCGCCTGAACGCGCGCGTGCCCGCCGAGTTCGAGCAGATCGTCACGAGGGCGCTCGAGAAGGACCCGCGAGCCCGGTTCCAGACGGCGGCAAGCCTGCGCGCCGAGCTCGAGCGTTTGAAGCGGGATTCGGGTTCGGGCCGGGCGGCTGCCGCGCCCGCGGCCGAGAAATCCCTGGCGGTGCTTTATTTTGAGAACCCGGGCGGGGCGAAGGACGACGAATACTTCCGCGACGGCATCACCGAGGACGTGATCACGGAGCTTTCGAAGATCAAGGACCTCTGGGTGCTGACGCGATCCGCCGTGCTCGCCTATCGCGACAAGACCGTGAGCGCGCCGGAGGTGGGCCGGGAATTGAACGCCGCCTACGTGCTCGAAGGCAGCCTGCGGCGCGCCGGAAAGCGCCTGCGCATCACCGGGCGCCTGGTCGAGACGCGCACCGCGCGCGCCGTTTGGGCGGAACGCTACGACCGCGAGCTTCAGGACGTTTTCGCTATCCAAGATGAAATCGCGCAGAACATCGCCAAGGCGCTGAAGCTGGTGCTCACCGAGAGCGAAAAGCGCGCCATCGAAAGGGCGCCTACCGCCGACATCCAGGCTTACGATTATTATCTGCGCGGCCGGCAGTTCTTCCACCAGTTTCGCCGCAAAGGATTTGAATTTGCCCGCCAGATGTTCGCCCGCGCCATCGTGATTGATCCGGGATACGCGCGTGCTTATGCGGGGGTCGCCGATTGCTCCTCGTTCCTGTACATGTACTGGGACACCACCGAGGACAACCTGCGAGAGGCGGAGTCCGCGAGCCGCAAGGCCGTCCAGCTCGATTCCGAATCTGCCGAAGCCCACGCGTCGCGCGGGCTGGCCGTTTATCTGACCAAGAAATTCGACGAGGCCGAACGGGAGTTCGAGACCGCCATGCGGCTCGATCCGAAACTCTTCGAGGCTTATTACTTTTTCGCGCGCTGCCGGTTCCAACAGGGCAGGCACGAAGAAGCGGCTAAGCTTTATGAAAGCGCCATGCTCGTAAAGCCGGACGATTACCAGACGCCCTGCCTGCTCGGGGGAGTGTACGTCACCCTCGGCCGGCACGCGGACGCGCAGCGGGCTTTTCGCCGCAGCGGGGAGCTCGCCGAGAAACACTTGGCCGTCCATCCCGACGACGCTCGCGCTTACTATCTGGGCGCCGGTTCCTGGAGCCACCTGGGGGAAACGGAACGGGCCGTCGAATGGCTGCGCCGGGCCCTCGGGATCGAGCCCGACGAGCCCTCCACTCTGTATAACGTCGCTTGTTCGTATTCAGTCCTTGGCCGCACCAACGACGCCTTAGACTGCCTCGAGAGGATTACGTCGCATGGGCGATGGTACTTCGAGTGGGCCAAGAATGATTCCGACTTCGCTCCCCTGCGCGGCCATCCGCGTTTCGAGGCGCTCATAAATAAGGGATAGGCCTTGCCGCCAGGATCCGGCCAGAAGGCTACGCCCAATTTTGGCCCCCATTCTAATTCCGCAAACTTACCGCCGCAGAGGTATAATTCGCGGCACGGCGCGGCTCGAGCCAGCGTCGGCAGGAATTCCCGCGAAAGGTCGGCCGTTTGAGCGTTCGTGTTTGCGTGTTGGGAAGCGGGAGCCGGGGGAACTCGACGCTGTTCGAGACGGCGAAGACTCGGCTGTTGGTGGACGCGGGCTTTAGCCGCAAAGAGACCTACGCGCGATTGGCGGCCGTCGGCGCGCGGGCCGACGGATTCGACGCCGTGGTCATCTCGCACGAGCATACCGACCATATCGCCGGCCTCCGGGCGCTCGCCCTCGATCTGAAAATCCCCATTTACATTTCTCCCGGCACGCGCGACGCCATCACTTGGGACGTGCGCCTCAATCGGGTTGAGCACTTCACCGCCGGCCAGAGCTTCATGATCGGCGACATCGAAATTATTCCCTTCGCCGTTCCTCACGACGCCGCCGACCCTGTGGCATTTACGCTTACCGCTGAGGGCGTCAAAATCGGCATTGTCACCGACCTCGGCTATATCCCCGAGCTCGTCAAGCAACACGTGCGCGGCTGCCACCTGCTGGCCTTCGAATCGAACCACGATCTGGACATGCTCAAGGTCGGCCCCTACCCCTGGCACCTCAAGCAGCGGCTGATGAGCCGCCTGGGGCACCTCTCAAACCGCGCCACGGCGGAGTTCCTCCTCGACGGTTACGACGGCGCGCCGCACATCCTAGTCCTCGCCCACTTGAGCGAGACGAATAACCACCCCGAGCTTGCCCGCTTGAGCGCCGAAGAGGCCTTCGGCAAGCGCCCGAATGGCCGCCCCCACGCGCTCCACCTCGCCTCCCAGTCGGCCCCCACTGAGGTTTTCGAGTTCTAAGTACATCAGTTCGGTTTAAGGCTCGCACTGTGCGCAGCCTGAACTCGCTGTTGTGATACGATAGCGCGCGGCGTTCCTCGCTGAGCCGTTCGGTATTTCTTTGCAATCTTTTCGGAAGGCTTCGAAGCTGAGAACTGACGGCCGACGGCTGAAAGCTAGGTCCGATGATTCCTCGTTATACGCGCCCCGAAATGGGCCGCATCTGGACGGACGAAAATAAGTTCCAGAAGTGGCTCGAGGTCGAAATCGCCACGGCGGAAGCGGAAGCCGAAGCGGGGCTGATTCCGAAGTCCGCCGCGCGCGCCCTCCGGCGCAAGGGCCGATTCGACGTCGCGCGCATCCTCGAGATCGAGAAAGAAGTCAAGCACGACGTCATCGCCTTCACCACCAACGTCGCCCAAGAGGTCGGCCGCGAGGCCCGCTATCTGCACTTCGGACTCACGTCAAACGACGTTGTTGACACCGCGCAGGCGCTCCAAATTCGCGAGGCGTCCCAGATTCTGCTCGCCGGGCTCGGGCGCCTCAGCGAGGTTTTGAAGAAGCGCGCGCTGGAGTTCAAGCACACACCGATGATGGGGCGAACGCACGGCATCCACGCCGAGCCCATCACTTTCGGTTGGAAGCTCGCCATCGGGTACGAGGAAAACCGGCGGAACACCCGGCGGCTGGAATTCGCGGCGGAGGGTATGCGGGTCGGCAAAATTTCGGGCGCCGTCGGAACCTACGCGCACTTGGCGCCGGCGATTGAGAAGAAGATTCTCAAGAAGCTCGGCCTCGCGCCCGCACCCATCGCCTCGCAAGTCATCCAGCGCGACCGGCACGCGTTTTATCTTGCCACGCTCGCCGTCATCGCGGCGTCGCTTGAAAAAATCGCCCTGGAGATCCGCCATTTGCAGCGCACCGAGGTGCGCGAGGTCGAAGAATTTTTCGCCCTCGGGCAGAAGGGCTCCTCGGCCATGCCGCACAAGCGCAACCCGGTGACGGCCGAGCAAATCTCGGGCCTGGCGCGTGTGGTGCGGTCAAACGCCCAAGCCGCGTTCGAAAACGTCGCGCTGTGGCATGAGCGCGACATCTCGCACTCTTCGGTCGAGCGCATCATCCTGCCCGACTCGACGATTCTGGTGGACTATATGCTCGACCGCACGGCCACGCTGGTCGAGAAGATGTTCGTCTATCCCAAACGCATGCTCGAAAACCTGAACCTGATGAAAGGCCTGATTTTCTCAGGCCAGCTCCTGCTGGATTTGACGGGAAAAGGCGCCTCGCGCGAGGACGCCTACGTCTGGGTGCAGCGCAACGCCATGCAGGTCTGGGAGACGGGCGAAGATTTTAAGAGCCTCGCCTTACGCGACCCCGATATCCGCCGCTATCTAACCCCCAGCGCCATCGCCCGCGTCTTTAACCTCGAGCGGTATCTGAAACACGTGGACGAAATTTTCCAGCGCGTGTTTGGTCGCTGAGGAAGCCAGTTGGTGGCCCTTGGCGTAAGCCACGAAGATGGAGCCTGAGGAAGCTGTAAGATGGTGGCCCATGGCGTAAGCCATGGGACGCCGGGACAGCTAAACAAAGCAAGCCCCGTTCAGGGGCGGCACTGATGGCGCACACTTACACGGATTTGCTCGTCCATGTCCTGTTCAGCACTGACAAGCGCCAGCCATTCCTCGATCAAGAGCTTCGGCCCAGGCTTTTTCCCTATATGGGCGGCATTCTCAAGCGACTTGGTTCTGTGCCGTTGATGGTGAACGGCGTGGAGGATCATGTTCATCTTCTTCTTGTCCTTCCTCCAACACTCTGTCTTGCTGACGTCATCGAAAAGCTGAAGGCGAACTCTTCCAAATGGATCCACGAAAGCTTCCCTCGGATGCGCCGCTTTGCGTGGCAGTCGGGCTACACGGCGTTCAGCGTGAGTCCGCCAAATCGAGAGCGCGTTTTGGATTACATTTCGCGACAGGAAGAGCATCATCGGAAACGAAGCTATCAGGAGGAGGTATTGGTATTCCTGAAAAAATCTGGGATAGCTGTAGATCCGCGCTGGGGATTGGATTAAC
>QHZN01000101.1 GCA_003225365.1 Acidobacteriota bacterium | reverse complement strand
CCGACCCCGCCGAGAACTCCTAAATCGCTCCCTGTGTGACTAGGCCCGCCTTTACTCAAATCTATGGTACCTGTGGAGGAGGGAACCGCGGTGGTGCTGCTCGAATTCACCTCGATGCTCAGCACGGGGCCACCCACCATACTAATCCCTCCGCTGCCGTTTGAGTTGAGCGTCCAAGGGCACACCGGATTCATGATGATGATGGGAACGGGCACCTCCGCAAGCACCAGGGCGCAAACGGATTTCGCCTTCACGTCCATGGTTTTTTGCCCGCTGATCAGCGAGGCGAACGTCAACCTGAAGCGATCGGTTAAATCAACTTGCAAGAATGGGAAAGGCGCCACCGTTGCAGGCGGGAGGCAATTCTTCGCCCCCCCTGGGGTGCAGGCGCTCAGGGCGGGATTGGATGACGGAAACGAAACTGCGACATCGTTCGAATCGGTGTTTGCGACCAAGCCAGTCCCGGTGTACCCGTTTTTCGAGGCGTACCAGCAGGGAGTGGCCGCGGCTAAGCCGGAGCAGTCAAATGCTGTGCCAGGAGTAAAGCCAGGGCCGGGGGCGGGAAGAGTCGTGCCTTGATCGATCTCGAGCACATCCATAATCCCAGCTTGGCACGCGGCATCCGTAGCGGCCTGGGCCGCCTGGCGGTGGAACCACACGTTGGTCATGTCCACAGCGAAGCCGATGAAGCCCAGTAGAAATATCCCGAGCACCAGAAGCACAAAAACGGTGACTTGCCCCTTCTCGCCGCGCCGGCGCTCTCGGACTTGCCGCTTCCAGGTTGGAATTTTCAGTTGCATTGCGTGCCACCTCTAAGACCGGTTGAATATAATGCGGCCTTCCGCCGCCATGTGCAGAGTGTAGGTCACCGGCAATGATTTGAAGAAAGGGAGGTAAGGGTAAGTAACCTGAACGCGGACTCGGTTGTTGGCCGCGCAAGGGGCCAAAGGGTACGAAACGCTGTCGGGGTAAGAGACTGCGACTGTCATTCCCGAAGTGTTTTGCAACGACATGGCGGCGAACGTCTGGACACGGGTCGTCACCGCGGCGTCCGGGCATGTCGTTGTGCTTGACCCCTGAACGATGGCAACGCGCACACCTTCCTTCGCGGCGTCGGCCAGCACGTTCATGGTGTAGGTCATCAAGATCAGCTCCCACATCCAAAACATGACGAAGATGATGGTGATGATGGTCAAGATGAATTCGATTTGTGTCGCTCCACGCTGGCTGTGATTCTGCCGCATAGTGAACGCCTCCGCACCCTGAATGTCAATCTGAGGCCCGACCGGGTCGGGACGAAGAATCCCATTCATACCACTCCAAGCTCAAATCTGCCCACCTGGGATTCTTTGTCCTGATCAACGCCTCTTTTTTCGCGCGCCGCCAACCTTTGATCTGTCTTTCGAGCGCAATCGCCACGTGAACATCGTTCGTCGTTTCGTAGAACACCAGCCGATAATCGTCATAACTTCTTCGCAAATCCCGGAAAAAGTTTGCACTTATGTTGCAATACCGGCGTTTCAAGATTACTCGTCACCTCTGTGTATAGTGTTTCCGATTTGCTCGCCAGTATATAAACGAAAAATCGCCTCACAAGGGATGCTTCGCCGAGTTTACCCTGAGCGCGGAATGAAAGGGGTTCTTCCTCTTCGGTACGCTCAGCGTCAGAATGACAGGCGAAGAGCCTGCCCTCCCTTCGACTCCGCTCAGGGACAGTGAGCGAAGTCGAACTGTGAGCGAACCGAAGGGGCTCAGCTTGACATCACCCCGAATTCCATTAAATAAGGTCATCACTACATCCCCCGCATGGAGACTTGGCGGTGGATGCGGAGATTGGGCAATATGCTAAGGTTGATTACGCCACTACCCGTCGGGATTGTAAATTGCGGGATGAGCGGCGTGATTTGATAAACCACGTCCACGCGCTGCAGCACGAATACTGGCGCTTCTGGGTCTGGCGCGGGAGTCCAGGTTTCGCCGCCGGTCCCGAATTGCGCGCACAGTGGGATCTGGGTTGAGGTGCTTGCACCTGTCGGATTAATGCCCAGGGCTTGGGTGCAAACCTGAACCCGCGAGTTAGACGAGGACGTAAGTGCACCACGCAAGTCCTCGTAAGTTAGAAAACTCACGGAAGTAATGTCGGTCGTGGGCCCAGCCGGCGCGTAAGTTGCGTTATTGGAAGGTGTACTCGGGCCTTGAATGGACCACTCCGCCCCCTCGCGCGGCGCCGACGCCAAATTCACCGCTGTGTAGAAGAAGTATCCAAAATTGATGGCGTCGAAGGCCAGCAGCATAAGGAGGGGAAGAATCAGAGCGGTTTCGATCAGGCTTTGGCCTTGATCCCTGGAAGCTTGTGCCGTGAGTGGCTTTGTGCGGAATGTCGAAAGCATCATAAGACGAATGGCCTTTCTATGTGATTTGCTAGTCATGCATTCTACAGCACATTCCCAAGAGCTGTCAAGCGAAACACCGACTCGGAATTCGCCCATTTTTCGCCTCGCAGTGCGGTCCATCGGTTGATGGAATGCACTGCTCCATGATGCGGGTCGCGGGACTGCGAACGCACCAAAAGGAGACCCGCTATAACATCTACGAGAGCTTCGAAATACGAGCGTGCAAATTTCCTACCAATGCGGTCAGACCAAAGAGGGCGTGGTAGATATAATCCAGGACCGAGTGTTAACGTTGTTTGTTTCAAGCAGTTGCTCTATCTATGCCATCCCGAGTGCGCGCGGCTTCATGGCCGAATAGCCCCGCCAGGCAATAAATTTTGGAACTAGAGTTGCCATTCGATGACGGACGCTTTGCCGAAGAGTTGCATAGATTTTCACATTCAATTTGATCCTACTATGATTTGGACATTCCCTGGTCGACAATTTTGCCCGAAGTGCTCGATTGCGGATTAGTGTCGCCGCTTGAGGACGCGGTATAATGGTCCCGCGCACTTCGGAGAACAATTCGGTTGTAAACGGAAAGGTTTAGCAGCCAGGGGTTGAATGGCCATGCGTCCCGCCACGGAGGTGAACGAACCGATTAAGCGCATTGTTATTGTTGACCCGAACTCACAGTTCAGCGTCATGCTCCGCAGCGTTCTCGGAAAGGGCTATGATGTCGAGCAGGTGAGGGCCATCCGGGAGGGGCGAGACCGCGATGCAAATCGTCGCCCAGGGAGCTTACGACGTTTTCACGCAGCCCCTGAATGTCTTCGAGCTGAAGAAAGTTATTGACCGGGCGTTCGGGTTGGTAACGCTGGCTCGCGCCCTGGCGGAGGCGCGCGGAGCGGGGGCGGCGTTCAGGCACATTCCCGGGCTGGTCGGCAACAGCAAACCGATGCAACGCGCTTACGACTTGATCCAGAAAGTGGCTGGGGTTTCGACCACGGTGCTCATCCGCGGCGAGAGCGGCACGGGGAAAGAAGTTGTGGCGCGGGCCATCCACCGGCTGAGCCTGCGGGCCGAGAAGCCGTTCATGGCCTTCTCGCCATCGGCGCTTCCGGAATCGCTGATCCAAGACGAATTGTTCGGGCACGAGGCCGGCGGCATCACCGGCGCCACCCACGCGCGGCGCGGGCGTTTCGAGGAAGCGCAAGGCGGGACGGTTTTTCTCGACGAAATCGGCGACCTCAGCCTGCCCGTGCAAGTCAAACTTCTTCGCATCCTGGAAGAGCGGTGCCTGGAGCGCCTGGGTTCATCGGTTGGGGTGCCCGCGGACATTCGGCTGATTTGCGCGACCGACAAAAATCTGGACCAGATGGTCGAGCAAGGTTCGTTCCGCCCAGACCTCTATTTTCGCATTTCGGTGTTCAAGGTGGATTTGCCGCCGCTTCGCCAGCGCCGCGACGACATTCCATTGCTCGCCGAATTTTTCTGCCGGCATTTCGCGCGCCTGCTCAACAAGGAGGTGCGCGGGATGAGCCCCGCCCTTGTGAACGCCCTGGCCAGTTACGATTGGCCGGGCAACGTGCGGGAGCTGCAGAACGTCATTGAACGAAGTTTGATCCTGACCGATGGGCCAGAAATGCGCGTCCGCGACCTGCCGCACGAGTTCCAGCGCGGAGAGGTGCCGACGGAGATTGCGCATGGGCCCTTTCGCGAAGCCGTGCGGACGTTTAAGCGCGAGCTCATCCTGGCGGCCCTGCGGACTCAATCGGGGAACAGACTCAAGGCGGCGAAGGAACTCTCCATCAGCCGCTCGTACTTGCACCGCTTGTTGAACCAACTCCAGATCCGATCCGAGGAGGAAGCGGCGGCTGAACACGCGCGGCCTTGAGCGAGTTTACATGATCGGGGGAGGCGGCGTCGGCGACCCCGACATCTGGTGGCACCTCAAAAACGCCCAGTACCTTTTCACCACAGGCAAGCTTCCTTCTTCGGACATGTACTCCTTCACGGTCGCGGGTCACCCCTGGATCAATCACGAGTGGCTCGCGGAAATCCCATATTTCCTGGCCTGGCGGGCCCTCGGACTGCCCGGGATCTGGGTGGTTTTTCTCGCGGTGGTGAGTGCGATCGTGGTCGGCCTTTTCTTTTGGCTTTGCCGTACAAGCGGAAACATGAAAGGCGCCTTCCTAACTTCTTTTTTCTGCATTCTGCTGATGGGCGTTTCCTTCGGTCCGAGGACGATTCTGTTGGGATATGTTGACCTCGAGATACTGGTGGTCCTGCTTTGGCGCTACCGGAACGGACTCTCCAGGACGCTCTGGATCTTGCCATTACTTTTTCTGTTTTGGGTCAATACGCACGGGTCGTGGCTTCTGGGGATACTGATCTTCGGGATTGTGGGAGCGGCAGGGTTGGTGGGAGGCCAATGGGGAAGCATCGAGGCGCGGAAATGGTCGCGAGAGGAGTTGGCGCACCTGGTCAAGGTCGGGCTGGCGTCGGTTGGAGCCCTGTTCATCAACCCCTACGGCTGGAAGCTGGTTTATTATCCCTTCGATCTGGCCTACCGCCAGAAGCTGAACATCTCCAACATCGAGGAGTGGGCCTCGGTGGACTTTCACGTGGGGCGCGGAAAGATTGTCTTCTTCCTGATCGCGGTGCTGTTGTGCGGGGCGCTTGTCGACCGGCGGAAGTGGAAGCTGCCCGATTTGGCGCTCGTCGTCTTCGGCCTTTACTGCGGCCTGACTTATGTCCGGTTCTTGTTCCTGGCAGCGTTGCTGATTGCGCCGCTGCTGGCGCGCTTTCTGGACTTCTTGCCGCCTTATCGGCCGGAGAACGACAAACCCATACTGAATGCCATTCTCCTTAGTATCATCCTCGGCTTCTTTGTCTGGCACGTCCCTCCGGAAAAGAAGCTGCGGGGGGAATTGGGGCAACATTTTCCCTTGGCGGCGATGGGATATATCGAGGCGTTCGGCCTTCCCTCAAACGTCTTCAACCTCTACAGTTGGGGCGGCTACTTGACGTGGACGCGTCCCGAGACCAAGACATTTATTGACAGCCGGACGGATATCTTCGAGTACGCCGGAGTCTTCAAAGATTACCTGGGCATCGCGCGGCTGGAGGATACCTACGCGCTTCTGGATAAATACCAGATCCGCTCCATCCTGCTCCCGCCCGACTACCCAGTCTGCTACGTGCTCGAGCACCGGCCGGAATGGAAGATCGCCTATAAAGATTCCATTGCCGTTCTCTTGGAGCGGCAAGGGCCGATTCCCTCGCCGGCGGGAGGAGCGCCCAACGGCTCGAAATCTCCAGGCGCCTTGGGCACTGCTCAGGGTGGCAAACCATAACGATGAGCCCTTCTGCGCCAGTGCTCGCCACGCCCGTGAACTCCGCGTCGGGGATCACCTGGCGCAGGGTTTTCTCCTTCCCCGTGATGCTGGGCGTTTTGCTGGTGGCGGGCGCATACGTCGCCAGTTCGTTGGACGGAATACCGGGCGGAAAGATATTCGTGGAGGGTGACACCTGGATTCATCAGGTTGTCGGCGAACGAATCCTCGAAACGCACGCGTGGCCTCACGCCGATATATATTCCTTTACGGCCGCCGGAGTTCCACGCATCGCCTACGAGTGGCTTGGCGAAGTGGGGATCGCCTTTGCTGCGCATTTGGATGGGCTCGAGGGGATGGCGATACTCCTAATGTTCTGGGCTGGGTTGCTCGTCCTCTTGCTTTATTTACTGGCTTATCTTCGATGCGGCAACACCAAGGCAGCGGCGGTCGCGGTCGCGTTGGCCCTTCCAATCATAGGCCCTTTCCTAACGCTGCGGCCCCAACTCCTCGGACTTTGCTTTCTGGTCGCGGCCATGACCGGGCTGGAATGGGCTAGGAGAGGCCGTACATGGGTTCTCGCCCTCTTTCCGCCCCTTTTCCTGATTTGGGTTAACACGCACAGCAGCTTTGTCCTGGGTTTAGTGGTCATGGGGGCCTACGCGTTGGAGGGCATGGTCGAGATTAATCGCCCTTGGCTTAGGGCGGAGCGCTGGCCCGTTGCCGCGCGGAAAAAATTTTTGGTTTCTGGACTGTTCTCGCTGCTTATACTCTTCATAACCCCCTACGGTGGCGGACTCGCCGCCTACCCCCTGGACGTCATGATTCATCAGAAAGCGGTCCTGCAGGGGGTTACAGAATGGAGTCCGTTGTTGTCAAAAGCAGACCTCCTTCCCGTCCAAGCATTCTTCCTTGTCCTCGCCGTGTTCATGGCGGGCAATTACCTGCTACGTCCCGTCGCCTACGCGCTGCGCGATGCGGTATTTCTCGCGGGGGCGGCGACAGAAGCTTTTCTCCACGCCCGGATGATAGCTGTTTTCGCTGTGGCATTTGTTCCTGTCATGGCCACGCTTCTGGCTCGGTTGCTCGCGCCCTACCAGCCGAAACGGGACAAGCCCGCACTGAATGCAGTGCTGATCGCGGGCCTGCTGGCCGTATGCGCGGTGACCTTCCCCTCTCAGGAAAAACTAGAGGGGCTTCTCCGGCTCAGCTACCCGGTTGGAACCGTTGGCTATCTCCGCGCACATCCAGCACTTAGACCGGTTTTCAATCGTGCCGGATGGGGCGGATACCTGATGCACCGAGACGTCCCGGTTTTTATAACCGGCCAGCTTGACGTCTTCCAATACTCGGGGACGCTGGCCGACTATTTTCGAATCATTCAACCCGTGCCGAACGCGGAAATGCTGCTAAAAAAATACTCGATTCGAGTTTGTCTGCTCCAAACAAGCTCGCCGCTCACGGAGTTCCTGGAGCGGCGTCCCGGCTGGCGCGTAGTTGCCTCGGACCAAGTCAGCGTGCTGATCGAATACGTCCGTCATCCAGCCGCACCCGAGACCGCGACTGGGGCAAAGTATTGAAGATGAGAACATCAACTTCCGGAAGCCAAGCATTAAGAGGCTTCAAGAAGGCCGCGGTTTTCGGCGCCATTGGTGTTGCGGCCGTTGCCGTCGCCTTTCGAGCGACAGGACCAGACGGAGCGATCATCGCGGCGCTCATGCTGACCTTCCGATACTGCGGCAAGCCTGTGATGTTGCCCCCGTGCTTCATTTTAATCGGTCGCGGTGTGATCGAGGGGCTGAAATTCCTGACCCGGCACACGCCCACAACTCACGACGCGATGTTATGGCAACTCGACGGGCTGCTGGGCTTCGAGCCGAGCGTAGCCGCTATGGCGATTGTTTCGACGGTCCCAGGGCTGTGGGAGGGTCTGGTAATCGCCTACCACCAAGGACTGCTCGTTGCCATGGCTCTGGTGGCGGCTGCCGCTCCAAGCCCTTGGCGGTTCCTAGTCAAGGTCGTGGTCGCCAGCGCTTTCGGATACGCTCTATTTTGGATTGTGCCGGCTTGCGGGCCGGGTTTTTTCCTTTACGGCCCGGCGGACGCGCCCCGCAACGCTATGCCTTCGATGCACATGGTCTGGGCCTTCATGGTGCGTGGAGAAGTGGGGCGGAGGGGAGTCGGACCACGTTTGGCCGCGGACATCTTTATCATCCTTACCGTGCTCTCTACGCTGGGCCTTGGTGAGCACTACTTGGTGGATTTGCTCGCTGCCGTCCCGTTCTGGCTTGCCTTCGAAGCCCTGTGGCGCTGGCGTCGAATCCGTGCCCTTGCCCGGCTGGAAAGCGTAGGCGAAAACTCGGACATTCTGCCACAGGAAAGGGGTTCCATCTGACGCAAAGGAACGACGGAAAGAACGAAGCAGGAAATAATGGACCCCTAGTAGGCTCACCGAGCGCGCCACGAGAGCCGGAGTCCCTCTTTTTCCCTGAGACCACGCGCGCCGAGTGGCTGGTGACGCTGGCTGTCTTCGTTGTTTCCTGCTCCTACCTCCGGTTTTTTCGTGACGGCATGACTTTTGATCCGGACGAGGGGGTGGCTCTCCAAGGCGCGGCGAGGATCCTTCACGGTGAGGTTCTTTATCGCGACTTTTTTTCATTTATGACGCCCGGTTCGTACTTCTGGATGGCCCTACTTTTTAAGTTATTCGGCACTTCCATGATTGTTGCGCGGACGATGGTGATTGTATACGGCGCGCTGTACTCCTCCTTGACGTACCTGCTTGCCCGTCGTATCTCAGGCCGATGGGCATCGCTCG
This sequence comes from Acidobacteriota bacterium, assembly GCA_003225365.1. Taxonomy (GTDB): domain Bacteria; phylum Acidobacteriota; class Terriglobia; order UBA7540; family UBA7540; genus Gp13-AA74. The sequence goes on along the minus strand of QHZN01000101.1, from coordinate 12,007 downwards.
GGGCTGCTTACCTGCTTCTCGTGAGCGCCACGCCCTTTCGCTTCGAGGCGATCCATAACTGGAGCAGCACGGCCTGGGCGCTCCTGGCTCTATATTGCGCCGTGCTCTGGCTTCAGACGTGTCACCCCCTTGCGGCCTTCACTTCTGGGAACTTTGCCGCGTGGACTTTTTTGTCCGAGCAATCGAAAGGCGCTTGCCTGGGGCTCGCCCTTTTCATTGCCTTCGCTTGGATCGTGTGGTTGCGGCCGGAAGGCCCTCTTCGATCCCGCTCAGGATGGTTCGCTGCAGCCGGCGGCTTCCTCTGGCCCTTTCTTGTGGTAATTGGCTACTGGGCCCACCTCGGCGCGCTGGAACCAATGTGGAACGACTGGGTCTGGCCCATCCACCATTACACGGCTGCCAACGCGGTCTTCTACGGCACAATTTTTCCCTCCTATCAGGTTTGGGTCGAGGTTTTTCAAAACCTTTCATGGATAGGTCGAGGGGCCGTAATCTTCATTCTAAGTCCATCCCTGATCATCGCTCTCTTGCCGTTTTTGGCGCTCGGGTCGTTGGCCGTCTGCGCTCGCGAAATGATCCGGCAAAAAGAGCGTCGAGAGACTCTTTCCTACTATTTCCTGGTTGCCACGGTTGCCTGCGGCATGGCATTGTCGGTCGTCATTAAGAACAGACCGGACACCTCACAACTGATTTTCGTGGCGCCCTTGCTGTTTCCAGTTCTCGCCTGGTACGTTCAAGGCCAAAGAGTGCTCAGGTGGGTGCCCGGGGTCGGAAGGCCTCTCATGACGGGGTATCTCTTCGTTTCATTCACTCTCTTCACGCTGATGTTTCTAAGAGTCCCGCTCGTTTCTCCAGCCTCGATCCGGACAAGGCGAGGAATTCTCAAGGCAGAACACGAAAGCGCTCCGCTGAACTACCTGATGGCCAATACAAAATCAGGGGAAAAGGTTATGATATATCCCTACGCGTCTATCCTCTACTTCCTGACAGATACCTACAGCCCAGGACGTTTCGATTATCTTCAACCAGGGGTCCATACGCACGAACAATTCGAAGAATCTGTCCGCGACGTTGCGGCCGACCGGACGCCCTTGGTGTTCTATAACCTGGGGTTCTTCTCTAACCTGTTGCCCGAGTCCTGGCCGTCCACACCGCCCGAGGCCATAGCGGAGGAGCCGTTCAGGAATCTGCTTATTTCTAGATACCGCCCATGCGCTGTGATCGGAAGTGGGCGAGGCCTTTTCGTGGCTTTCTGGCGTAAGGACATCCCCTGTCCGCAGAAATAAAACATTGGTAGTAAATCTACAACTTATTATGTACACTAATCCGATTGTAATTGGAGTCGGTCGGCACAATAGCCTTGTAAAGAAATGTAGAGACTTATTGACAACAATTTGAAATACTGTCCTCTAATGTACACACATGAAGCGGAAATTCGGGGAAAACACAAAAATGTCCCCCCCTTGCCAGTGGATAGGAAAAGACTTGCATTCGAGGTTCGGTTGAGGTACTCTCAGCAACCAAGCGTAGAGTAATGTTCGAAGAATCCTTTTTGGGTGCGGTCGTTCCGTCGCCAAGAGGGAGAGTTAGAAATCTACGGAGGAAACATGGAGAATAGACTTACAGCAATTCGGAATTACCTGGTCGCACTCCACAGGGATGATTCCGGGCAGGACCTCATTGAGTACGCGCTGATTGCGGCCCTGATCGCTCTCGGCTCGATCATCGGAATGGACACGGTAGCGAACGAGATCAACAGCGCCTTCAACATCATCAGCAAAAAGCTTTCGAACGCTGTGTCGTAATTAGAGCGCAGTTCCATGGCGGCGTTTTGGCAAGGCCTTTCTCAGTTCCGATAGGGGGGATAGGCGGGCGGCCATGGAGAAGCACCTACACCATCGGAGAGAAATCAATATCTGAGGGAGGAAATATGGATAAGAGGCTTACGATAGTACAGAATCTTCTGGCCGCACTCCACAGGGATGATTCCGGACAGGACCTCATTGAGTACGCGCTGATCGCGGCCCTGATCGCTCTCGGCTCGATCATCGGAATGGATACGGTGGCGAACGAGATCAACAGCGCCTTCAACATCATCACCAAGAAGCTTTCGAACGCAGTGTCGTAACGAACGCGCAGTTGCGGCGAAGAAGTTCGGCAAGGCTCTATCGGCTACGACTTAGGGGAAAAGTGGCGCTATGGAAAAATACCTCCTCGCGGGCGGGTTGGCCTGTGCGGTTGCTGGGGCGTATTCGGATGTGCGCAGCGGCCGCATTCCTAACCGCATGACTTACGGAGCGCTCTTGGCGGGGCTGGCGGCCAGGTTCTTCGTGAGCGGGTGGACCGGAGTGCTCGAGGGCATTCTGGCCACTCTTATCTGCGGTGGAGTCTTCCTGGTGTTTTTTATGTTGGGAGGAATGGGCGCCGGGGACGTCAAGCTCATGGCGGCGATTGGTTGCTGGGCCGGCATCCGCCAGGGCTTGATTACGATGCTGGCCACGGCGATCGCGGGGGGACTCCTTGCGGTGGGCTATATGGTTTTCTACCACCGGGCTTCCCGCACGATTCATAACATGGGCTCGTTGCTGCGATTCCATCTAACTTCCGGTTTGAGGTCCCACCCGGAAATTAACCTGAAAAGTCCAGATGCCGTTAAAATTCCTTATGCAGTGGCGATTGCGATGGGAACTGTGTATTCTATGGGACTCCTGTTATTAAGGAGGTAAGCCATGGATGTGCGAAGACTCGCATTGGCGTTGCTCGCGGCCCTGCTGGTCTCGGCCGGGGCAGTCTTCATGTTTTTGAAATACTCCGGATACGGAAAGGGACAAGAAACCAAGAAGATCGTCGCGGCGGCGAGAAAGATGGCGCCGGGGTCAGTCCTGGTAAGAGAGGACCTGAATACCATTGATTGGCCCCAGAACCTTCCCCTCACCGGGACAATCGCCGATCCCGATACACTGATGAAGGATCAGCGGGTCGTACTTTATCCTCTAGAACCCGGCGAGCCGATCCTGGAGCCCTACTTGGCTTTACCGGGGTCGGGTATGGGGCTGGTAACCAAGATCCCTACAGGGATGCGGGCGGTGTCGGTCCGCTCCAACGAAGTGGTGGGAGTAGCTGGATTTCTGTATCCAGGCTCACACGTGGATGTGCTCGCGACCTTCCGACCGGAAGGTTCCGCGCAATCAGTGACCCAAACTATCCTCCAAAACGTGGAAGTCATCACGGCCGGTCAAAAGAGCCAACCCGACCCGACAGGGAAACCGGAAACGGTGAACGTTGTGACTCTGCTGTTGAATCCTGAAGATGCTGAGAAGGTCATCCTGGCTACCCTCCAGTCCAGCATTCAATTCGTTCTGCGCAACGGGGCCGACACGCAGACGCCCATCATGCGTGCCGTTTCGACCGAAGAGTTGATGGGGGGCAATCCGTCCAAGAAATCAACCGAAGTCGCCCAGCAGCAGGTGGGCCCGGTGCGCCGTCACCCTCGCATAGTCAAGAAGGAAGCCGAGACGGTGAAAGTGCCGGCTTCTTATACCGTCGAGATTATCAACGGCAAGGATAAGAGCCAGGCAAAATTCTAATCGGGTATCGCCCCGAGATGAGGATGGAATACCTATGAGCGAGCCCCATTTGAGGGAGCTCGGCCGGATCGCGTACGGAATGGGTCTTGGAATCTTGCTTGTGCTCACACCGGGAGTCGGGTGGGCTCAGCAAGCGACACCCGAACCGCAGTCTTTGCACGTGTTGCTGGGTAAGTCCGTAGTGGTCAACATGGAAACCCGGCTGCGGCGCGTTTTGGTGAGCAATCCCGCCACCATTGAGGCGGTCGCGACGTCGCCCACACAAGTCGTAGTCAACGCGAAGACGGTGGGGGAGAGCAGCCTGATTCTCTGGGACGAGGCCGAGCACTCCCGCCTGCTCGACGTTACCGTCGATCTTAACGTGGCTCCCCTACGCGACGCGCTCCAGTTGGCCTATCCGAACGAGCCGGTCCAGGTTCAGGCCGAAGGCGACCGGCTGATTCTCTCCGGCACGGTCTCGACCCAGGATGTCATCGACGGCGTAGTTAAAATGGCCGGTGTGTTTTCGAAGGACGTGATCAATTCCATGAGTTTGGGCGAGCCCGTGCATGACCGACAGGTGAGCCTGGCGGTCAAGTTCGCCGAAGTGGATCGGACCAAAATACAGCAATGGGGAATTAACATCTTTGACTTGTTCGAGGGGAACACCTTCGGCGACACATCTACCCAGCAATTTGGGGCGCCCACCCTGTCCACACCTGTTTCGAAAAACGGGGGAGGGAGTTTTGCGGTCACGGATATTCTGAACATCTTCCTGTTTAGGCCTGACGTCAACTTGGCCGCAACCATTCGCCTCCTGGAACAGAAGAATGTTCTTCAAATCTTAGCGGAACCAAACTTGCTTGCCCTCAACGGCCAGCCGGCTAGTTTCCTGGCCGGCGGCGAATTCCCATTTCCGGTCGTTCAGGGCGGCACAAACTTTTCGTCGGTGACGATCCAATTTCGGCAGTTCGGTGTCAATCTCCACTTCACCGGTTTTATCGCCAAAGACGACACCATCCGGCTGAAAGTCGCGCCGGAGGTTAGCACCCTGGACTTTACGAATGCGCTAAGCATTTCAGGATTTTTAGTACCGGCCATCTCGACTCGGCGCGCGGAGACCGAAGTCGAGTTACGGGACGGGCAAAGCTTCGGGATTGCGGGGCTGCTCGACCACCGGGCGCAACTTCAAATGAACAAGATTCCCGGGATCGGGGATTTGCCTATCCTCGGCCATCTATTCCGCTCGCATAGCGTGAACCGGTCAGATACCGAACTGCTGGTTCTGGTTACGCCGCGCATTGTGGATCCCTTGAAATCGGGTGGCAAGCCCCCGGCTGAGCCCCTGGCCCCCATCCCATTCCTGGACCATCTAAACTACGACAAGACGCTGCCCGCTTTTTCGTCCGGAGAAAAACCTGCAGGGGCAAAGAAGCCCAAGTGAGGGAAGAATCGCCATGGGACCCGAAAACAGAACCAAACCCCTTGAACCGGGAAAGATGCCCGGCACGGAAACGTTGTCGTTAATTACCATTTGTGCGGATGAAGATTTTGCGGGCCGCTTGCGGCGGTTCGTGGCTGTCGGCGACGTGGCTCTGATTCAAGCCGAATTACAGCACTATCTCTCCGGGGAAAGCGACGCCGCCCTCATCGAACACCTCAATGAGAAGCATCCGGACGTTTGCATTGTTGACTTGGACCGCGACCGGGAAGAGGCGATCCGCACGGCGGAAAGAATCCGTGACACCTTAACCGAGACACTCCTGGTCGCCGCATCCTCGGACTCAAAGCCGGATTTGATTCTCCAGGCCATGCGAGCGGGCTGCACGGAATTCCTGGTCAAGCCGGTAAGCCGGGATCAACTGTTGGAAGCCTTGGCTAGGGCCAGCGGGAGAAAGAAAGAACCCCACCAGACTATGAACGGCCACGTTCTGGCGTTGATGGGGGCCAAGGGCGGCGCGGGCGTGACCTGCTTGGCTATTCACCTGGGAGGGCTGTTGGCGCAGCGCCACGGGCGAAAAACGCTCCTCATCGACTTCCATCCCAATCTTGGTGATGTGGCGCTCTACCTGCGGCAGGACCGTCATCAGTACAGTTTTTACGACCTGTCAGAGAATACGCATCGGCTGGACAGCGCTTTGCTGCAAGGCTTCTTGGTGCATCACGCCAGCGGCATGGACATCCTGCCTGCGCCGGAGGGGATCGAGCCGGCTCGCCACGTCAGTGCGGAGGCCGTGAAACGCACCCTGCAATTCCTTCGGCAAAGCTATCAATTCATTCTGCTCGACTGCCCGACCGGCTTGGCGGAAGTGAACACAGCCGCATTGGACGAAGCGGAAAACCTATATTTGGTGACAACTTCGGAAGTGCCGGCGGTCAAGAACGTTGCCCGCTACGCGGAGTACTTGAGCAACTTCAGTTATCCTGCGGAGCGGGTTCGCGTGGTGATCAATCGCTATTCGAAGGGCGATGCGATCAGTGAGGCGCAAATCGAAAAGACGCTTCGACGTCCCATCTTTTGGAAAGTCCCGAATCAGTATCGGGAAGTGATCAAGGTCATCAATACGGGCAGCCCCCTGGACCTCGGATCAAGCTCCGAATTCATGCGGAGCATGATGGGTTGGGCGGAGGCTTTGGCGGGCAAGCCTGCGGTGGCGGCGGCGAAAAAAGAAAGTAAGTCCTTTAGAAAGTTGTTGGGAGGGTAAGGCTCATCGCGAGCCTTTGAGGAGGAACTATGGGTGCCATCAGCCGAGGGTCGGCAGTCTTGGGTAATCAGAGTACGGATAAGGAGAGGGCCGATGGGAAGAAGAGTTCGTTTACCCCCAAGGCCTACCAGGAGCTAAAGTCGTCCATCCATCGCGATTTACTGGGCCAGATAGACCTCGAAAAGCTCATGGATATGCGCGATGGGCGAGCCCGATCGCAGATTTTCGGCATTATCCAGGAGCTGGTGGCCAATTCCAACACTCCCTTGAGCGGCGTCGAGCGGGAGCGCCTCTCCCGCGAAGTGTTGGATGAAGTCTTCGGTCTTGGACCCCTGGAGCCGCTGCTTCAGGATCCCACGATCAACGACATTCTGGTGAACACCTTCAAGCGGGTTTACATCGAGCGGGCGGGAATCCTCGAAAAGACCAATGTGGTGTTCAAAGATGACGCCCACCTCATGCACATCATTGACAAGATCGTCTCCGCAGTGGGCCGACGCGTGGACGAGTCCTCCCCGATGGTGGACGCGCGGTTGCTGGACGGCTCGCGCGTGAACGTCATCATCCCGCCGCTGGCGATTGACGGGCCGACGGTCTCCATCCGCCGATTTGGCCTCGTCCCTCTCGAGTCCGAAGACCTGGTGAAGAATCGAACGCTGACGCCTCAGATCCTGGAACTGCTGCGGGGCGCCGTCAAGGCGCGCCTGAACATGATCATTTCCGGCGGCACGGGCGCCGGCAAGACGACGCTTCTGAACGTCCTGTCCGGTTATATTTCAGATAAAGAACGAATCCTCACCATCGAAGACTCCGCGGAACTTCAAATGAAGCAGGAGCACGTAGTTCGCCTGGAGTGCCGCCCGCCCAACGTGGAAGGCAAAGGGGCCGTCCGGCAGCGGCAGCTCGTCATCAACAGTTTGCGAATGCGCCCGGACCGCATCATCGTGGGTGAGGTCCGCGGGGAAGAGGCCCTCGACATGCTTCAGGCTATGAACACTGGCCACGATGGCTCGCTCACCACCATACACGCCAACACCCCTCGCGACGCCATCGCGCGTCTCGAGACCATGGCGATGATGGCCAACCTGAACCTGCCCGAGAAGGCCGTGCGTCAGCAAATCGCCTCAGCGGTCGCGGCGGTGATCCAGATCTCCCGCATGAGCGATGGCACCCGCCGCATCACCCACATCACGGAAATCGTCGGCATGGACGAGGACGTGGTGAGCATGCAGGACGTGTTCTTGTATGAAAAACTGGGGATCGGCCCGGGCGGACGCGTCGTGGGCCGTTTTGTGGCCACGGGGATTCGGCCAAAGTTCGCGGAAAAACTCAAGGTTTCCGGGATACCGCTGCCCGCCGACTTGTTTGAGATGAATGTCGAGGGCTAAGCCGGAGGGGGAAGGAGAATCGTATGGGTATCGGGCTCATATTCATAATCATCTTGATTCTCAGCTTCACGGTCATCGTGCTGACGATGAAGCCGACGAAGTCCGAACAGGCGGTGCAACAACGGCTGAGCGTGATCGAAGGCATTGCCAGCGGCAATGTCGAGCTCCCGCCGGACCTTTTGAAAAGTGAAACGCTCAGCGATATTCCCGCGCTGGATTCCCTAATGCACCAGTTCCCGGTCTTCACCCGCCTCCACCATTTCATGGCCCAGGCGGATAGCCAGAGGTCGGTGGGCGAGTTGGTGACGGGGTCGCTGTTTATCGGGATCGTGGGCGGCTGGGCTTCCGACATTTGGCTTCCCACCAGGGAACTGGCCGTACTGGCCGGGATGGCGCTCGCCGCTTTGCCCTTCTGTTACTTTTACGTTCTGCGCGCCCGGAGGTTTAAGCAATTTGAGGAGTTGCTGCCCGACGCCATTGATCTGATGTCACGAGCCCTGCGCGCCGGGCACGCCATTAGCTCCGCCATCGAAATGGTTTCCGAAGAATCGTCGGACCCCATTGCTTCGGAGTTTCGCCGGATCTTCGAAGAGCAGAACTTCGGACTGCCCCTGCGCGAAGCGATGCTCAATTTAACCGATCGTATCCCGCTGCCGGACGTTCGATTCTTGGTGACCGCCATTCTGGTTCAGAAGGAAACGGGCGGCAACTTGGCCGAAGTCCTCGACAAATCGGCCGCGGTCATTCGCGACCGGTTCCGGCTGAGAGGGCAGTTGCGGGTCTATACGGCCCAGGGGCGCTTGACCGGTTGGATTTTGGCTGGCTTGCCCTTTTTCATGTTTTTTGCGATTACCGTCGTAAGCCCGAACTACGAACATATTTTGATATCCGATCCGACGGGGCAGAAACTTATCTATGCGGGTATTGCCATGATGATGGTCGGTGGATATATCATCCATAGAATTATTAACATCGAGGTTTAGCGTGTATGATGAATACGTATTATCTGATCGGCGCTGCCGCCGGCGCCTTTTGCTTAATCTTTATCGTGGCCTTCCTGGTGCTGGGCGGCCAGTCGGCTGAAACCGCGCGGCTGGCGGAAGTGGCCGGCGCCGGTGCCGATATACCCTCCACCCGATTGCTGGGGAGGGCGGGGCAGGAGGGGCGGATCAGCGCCGACCGGATCGCCCTGGCGCTTGGCCCCGTCTTTCGTTTGGTCGGAACGAAAGATGATTCCGACCTCTCCCGGCGGCTGGTCTCGGCCGGATATCGAAAGGTTTCCCACGGCCAGATATTTACCTCGCTAAAGATTCTTCTTCCCATCTTCGCCGGGGCCGGCGCGGGAATCCTGACCAAATCGTTTTTTTACATGGTGATTTCAGCCGCGGTGGGGTTCCTGGGGCCGGACCTATGGTTGTCAATGATGATTTCTCGGCGCGCCCACCGCATTCGCATGAGCCTTCCTGACGCGCTGGACCTCCTGGTCATATGCATGGAAGCCGGGCTCGGCTTGGACCAGGCCATCATTCGCGTTGGCAGTGAATTGAAGATCAGCCATCCGGAGCTGAGTGACGAGCTTCTGATCGTGAACCTGGAGCAGCGCGCCGGAAAGCCCCGCCTCGAGGCGTGGCGGCACATGGCCGACCGTGTGGCTGTCGAGAACATCCGCTCGTTCGTTCAGATGCTCGTCCAAACCGAGCGCTTTGGAACACCGATTTCAAAGTCCCTGGGAATTTTTGCGGATAACCTTCGAATCCGGCGCAGGCAGCAGGCCGAGGAGATGGCTGCCAAGACGACGATCAAACTGATCCCGCCTTTGGTCCTGTTCATTTTCCCCAGCCTGTTCATCGTGCTTCTGGCCCCGGCCATATTGACGATCGCGCACAACATGGCAGCGGCGTTTGCAAACCAGTAGCGGTCGCGAGCCGGAGACCAAGGAGAAAGTTAAGACCGAAGTGACGAGAGCCATCCCGGAATCAGGGCTGGAAGTTTCCATCAGAGCTCGCGGCGGTTCGAACTTACCGAAAAGGGGGAGCGGATGAACTTGGCCAAACTTTTGACCGGAATGTTCTTTGTTCTCAACTCGACGAAGATTGTCGCGGGAGTGCTCTTCGTTGTCATCCTCTTTGTCCTTGTCCAGCGAAGGAAGAAGCGCCCATCGCGTTAAACGGGCTGAGGGGGAAGGCCGAAGAAGGGGCGGAGGAACGCATGTCCCAAGAAGAGGGTGGCGTCTTTGTTTATAACCAGACCAAGGAAACTTTCCTCGCCTATCGAGTGAAGGTGGCGGACTCGATCCTCAGCCGGCTGGTTGGCCTGTTGGGGAAGCGGTGCCTAGACCCCGACGGCGGGCTCTGGATTGTGCCGTCGTGCGGTATTCACACCTTGGGGATGCTGTTCGATATCGACGTGGTCTTCCTGAACCGCGACTTGAGGGTTGTTGACGTGCGTGAACTCGTCCGTCCCTTCTCCGTGACTCCGATCTGCCTCCAAGCGGAAAGCGTCCTAGAGTTGCCGAGCCACACCATCTTCAAAAGCCGCACGGAGATCGGCGATCAGCTCCGGATCTCGTCCTCCGACTCGACGGCGGAATCCGGAGTGGAGCTTCACGAAGAACCCGCGAAGGCGGGAGGCTCCGAGAAAGTGACCGCAGATCGCTGAGCCGAAGACCCCCTGATGGAGATCTCGCCCCGGAATGCCCGCCCTTCGAGCGGGAATCTTTTGCCGCCTCGAATGGCGCTGCCCTCCAGAGCTTCCTCCATTGAAACCGATTCCCAGGACCTACATTGGTTTGAGGAAGTTGTTCGAGACCAAACCCGCCTTATAATTGGAGCCGGGATCAGCAAGGGTCATGCAGAAGTCGGGGCGAGAGAACCTCTCGAGTTTGCTAGGGGCCCCGCATTCCAGGATCCTGCCGTACCCGAAGTGCACGTGACCTCAAACGCCTTCACCCGTGGGGGGGTGAACTGAAGAGCTTCAACTCGGAATAGTCCCGGCTGCCCTCCAACGACCTCACCAGAAAAATCGCTTTGATCTCGGAAACCCGAATCGCGAGACCCTTTCCGGAGCCGGTTTCCACTTCGACGGCTTCATCTCCGCTGCAGGTTAAGGCTTTCTGTTCTTCACTTTTACAAGAAACTCCGAGCCGACTGTCAACAAAACCGACGATCGCGCGCCGGCGAGGTTCGTTCAAAGGAGCCTAGTCTTCGCTTCAAAGAAGGGGTGATTCCCTTTTGGGCATTGACAGAATGGAGAACTAATAACCCCTGGAAAGGTTTCGGACGGCCAACCTCGCACGGCCCGTTCAGAGGGAGCGAGGCCCCGCCGGACTCGAAGGGCTGAAAATTCGCGTCGGTGTTCTGTGCCGCCTCGAAGGCGGAAGCGCGCCATCAAAGGATGCTTCTGACTGGCCCCTTTTCCTTCGACCCGGGCCGGCGCCGGCGTGTCGCCCTTTAGGACTTCCTCGTGTTCTGTTCGACTTGCTTCAATACATCCAATAGCTTGTTGAATTTCCGAATGTAGATCACAGGGAAATACGCCACCATACCTGTGATGAAAATCAGACACGCAATAATCCACTGCATCGAATCCTCCTCATACCGAGAGAATATTTGGCGAGCATCATACACAATCGGGGGCGGAATTCCAGGGGAATTTTATGCAGACGGAGGCTATATCACCATATGTTACCCTCTATAGAAATCATAACTGCAGCTAATGACGTTCCAACTATTTCTGGATATCTGCGCTCCGGACGGCCGACTGGGTCCGGTGTTCCGACCCGTGAGTGCACTTAGGCACCTCAAGTTGGAACGGCACTAAGTGTAGCGAAGCCAGCGGAAGACTTCCATCAGAGAGGGGCGCTTCCCGTACATGAGGATCCCCACCCGGTAAATCTTGGCCGAGCCGTAAATGATTCCGGCCGCGGTGGCCGCCAGGATAGCGAGCGAGAGCAGGATCTGCCAAAGCGGCGGGGTCTGCAAAGCGATCCGGAAGACCATCAGGACGGGAGAAAAAAACGGGACCATGGACAGCGCCACGGAGAGGTTCGAGTTCGGATTTTGAACAACGACGTTGAACAACATCACGCTGATAATGAGAGGCAAAGTGACCGGCCACTGCAATTGTTGGGCGTCTTCTTCGCTGGAGACCATGGCGCCGACCGCCGCGTACATCGAGGCGTAAAGCAGGTAGCCGGTCAGGAAAAAGATCACCAGGAAGGCCAGTGTGGAGGCCGGGATCTGGATGGGCGGAATTTTCCGTGTCGCGTCGACGCTGGCCATAATGACGCGGCCATAGGCCGTAAATAAACTCGCCGAGAGGGTCCAAATAAGGTATTGCGTGAAGGCCA
>QHZN01000023.1 GCA_003225365.1 Acidobacteriota bacterium | reverse complement strand
CCTTTTTGGAAAGAGAACCATCACAAGAAAACCGACGTAAACCCGTCAATTTGACGAATGGCAGATCCAGGCGATTCTTTCAATGCGATGCGCTTGAATTATCGTTGTCCGGTCGATTCGATTACAATTGGGGTGTAACCCTGCGTGACCGATTGGCAGAGTTCAATGGGTATTGGAGATTGCATCCTTCTTGGCATCCTTATCTGGGTTGTTTTGATCAATGTGCGCAATTCCGCGTGAAAAAAGAATGAAAAAGACTGCAGTAGTGACTGGCGCAGAAGGATTCATCGGATCTCATCTGATTAGATTTTTGCAGTTGAAGAGTTGGAACGTGGTCGGCACCTACTACCTGCCGGGCCCTGAATCACTGCCGGAACTCCCCAACTTGTGCTTCGCTCGATGCGATCTCCGCAACGGTCATCGAATCGCGCAGATTCTGGCGGAGCACCAGCCGACACACGTCTTTCACATGGCTGCACAGAGCCTGCCAACCTTGTCGTGGGAGGATCCAGTAGGCACCTTCGAGTCGAACATCATGGGCTCGCTACACCTGTTCGAAGCGATGCGCCACATGAGGCGCCCGCCAGTAGTCGTTTCGGCATGTTCCAGCGCCGAATACGGACACGTGCCTGCGTCCGCCATTCCCGTTAGCGAAGAGCAGCCGCTTCGGCCTTTGCATCCGTACGGAATCAGCAAAGTTTGTCTAGATCTGTTGGCGCGTCAGTATTTCCTCGATTATAAGATTCCGACGGTCAATCTGCGACTATTCAACACCACAGGACCGGGAAAGACCAACGATGCGCCATCGGACTTCGTCCGGCAGCTGATCAGAATCAAGAAGGGTTTACAGCCGCCAGTAATTGAAGTTGGTAACCTGCAGCCACACCGGGCATTCCTCGATGTGAACGACACAGTTCGTGGATTCTACTTCGCCGCTCTCAAGGGAAGGCGCGGCGAAGCCTATAATCTGTGCGCAACCAAGACTCATCAGATTGGCGAGCTATTGAGTAGTGCGATGCGACTGTCTGGGGTGAAGGCAGAGGTCCGAAGGGTTTCTCGTTTGTTGCGACCCTCCGACGAGAAGATTATTTTCGGGAATACAGAGAAGTTACGCAGAGACACAGGCTGGAAACCCATGTTCTCCATTGATCAGACCTTGGCGTCCATGCTGGAATATTGGGATCGAGTGCCGTGCTCCGCCGGCAACAGGGGCGAGAACAATCAAAAATCGCGCTGGCCTGGCCTCGCGCTGCCAGGGCAGAAGGTACACTGAGGGAATCCGGGAAGAAATATGTGCGGAACATGCACACTTGCTCTTGCGGTTCAGGATGAGCGATTCTTGCTTCTAAGAGCCGCTCAAAGTGCTTGAACCTCCGATTGTTCATCCTTATTTCTGTACAGTGGTAAATCACATATGGCCCTAATTGGCGGCGATACCAAGGCTGTTCTGCTCGTTGGGGGCAAGGGAACGCGCCTGAAGTCCGTAATCTCGTCCACGCCAAAACCCATGGCGGCCGTCGGCGACAGGCCCTTTCTTGAATTGCTTGTGCGACAACTGAGCTACCAGGGCATCCGGCATTTAGTGATGTGCACGGGCTATCTTTCGCACGAAATCGAGAGTGAATTGGGCGATGGCCATACCCGGGATGTTGCGATTGAGTATTCAAAGGAACCGCATCCCCTTGGCACTGCGGGCGCGGTGAAGTTCGCAGAGCCTCTCCTTCGTGGAGTTTCTGACTTTCTGGTGATGAACGGCGATTCGTTTATGGAAATCGACTTCCCGCTGCTGATCCGCTTTCATCGTGAATCTGGCGGCCTAGCAACCATGGCCGTGCTTCGAATGCAAAATGAGAAGCGTTACGGAACTGTTCAAATGGACGCCGGAGGACGCGTGAACGGCTTTGCGGAGAAAACCGGCGGTGAGCCTAGCGGGCTCGTGAACGCGGGAGTTTATGTGTTCAATCGAGAGATATTCGAGCATATTCCGGAAGGACCAGCGAGTTTGGAGAAGGACATCTTTCCACAGTTGTTGGCTCGCGGAGTCTACGCATCAGAGCAGCGAGGAGTATTCATCGACATAGGCACGCCGGAAGATTACGCCCGGGCACAACGGCTTTGTGCCCGCCTTTATGAGGCGGCCTCCCGCAAGCACGGGCCCCACACTTCGGGTTGAGGCGTACTATTCCTTCGGGATTGGTCGTCCGTATCTGTTTAGCTACAGTGGCACCGCCCTAAAGCTGTTCCCAGACTCAGAAGAGAAGGAACATAAGGCGATGCTTGCAGCGAAGTTATTTTTAAGTCTTGGCTATCGAAATCTTCTCTGATGTGAAAAGAGCCCTGACGCGGAGGGTGGATGAAACAAGCAAGTGATTTTGAGCCCCGTGTGATCAAGCTAATGGAAGCCTCGATTGCTACGAAACAGGATCTGCTGCACAGCTCTGCCCTGGTGTCGGTTGTAGCAAAAGTCAGCGAAGTCCTGATCAGGGCCCTGCAACAAGGAAACAAAGCTCTTCTGTTCGGAAACGGCGGCAGTGCCGCCGATGCCCAGCACATTGCTGCGGAATTTGTGGGGCGCTTCGCATTCGAACGGCCCGCTTTACCCGCATTGGCCTTATCCGTGAATACTTCGTGCGTTACTGCCATTGGAAACGACTACGGCTTTGACCAAGTTTTCAGTCGTCAGATCGAAGCAATAGGGCGCCCAGGAGACGTCGCCGTCGGTATCACGACAAGTGGCAACTCACCAAACGTACTTCGCGCCGTGACGGCAGCCAGGAAAGTCGGCCTGCACACAGTCGGGTTGACCGGGCGTGGCGGCGGGAAGCTCAAGGAGTGCGTGGATCATTGCATCTGCGTACCGTCGGATGAGACTCCGCGCATTCAGGAATGTCATACTCTGGTTGGCCACATTATTTCGGAACTCGTGGAGCATGAATTATTCCATGAACAGGGGCGCGTTTCTGGATCGTGACGGAGTCATAAACCGAAAACTTCCAGAAGGTCAATACGTAACTCGCTGGGAAGAGATGCAGTTCCTTCCGGGAGTGGCTAGAGCAATCGCCTCTCTCAAGAGAGCTGGGTTTCGCGTGATCGTGGTGAGCAATCAGAGATGTGTGGCAAAAGGGCTCCTGAGTCTGCGCGATCTAGATCTGATCCATCAGCGTATGCTCGCCGAGCTGGCAGCGGCCGAGGCAGTCATCGACGAAGTTTATTGCTGCCCGCATGAAAAGCATCCTCCTTGCGGTTGCCGTAAGCCTGAGCCGGGCATGCTTCTGTCAGCGGCGCAAGCCCACGAAATTGATCTAGCTGCTTCCTGGATGATAGGGGATTCCGACAGCGATGTGGAGGCGGGCAAAAATGCGGGATGCAAGACGGCTAGAATTTTGGACTCCGGCGAGGTCGCGAGTGGGACCGCGGATTTGTTTGCAGGATCCCTGTTTGAGGCCGTCCAAGAGATACTTAGGGCAGAATCGTAACCGAGGCCCGCAGAGCCATGCAAGAAACGGGTTCGCGTATGGTAGTAAGAGTTTTCCCTCAGTTCCTCCGTTCCGAGGCCCCGATCGTAGACACGTCGTCTGACGACCCATGTATCCTGCAATAACCACTTTGTTTTCAGCAGCTAAGCGGTGGCTCAAGGGGGCTAGTTTCCTTCTTCTCGTTTAGGAGTGTGGCAGACTGATTGCCGGCCTTCCTCTGGACGTGCTTGCCGCGACAATGGCGGTAGCCCCTCCGCAGGGTGGTGCAAGCGTTCCACCGCGTCCGGACAGAAGGTGATTTGAATTACGACCGGGTAGCCCTGCCGAGCGGGACAAACCGCATCAGCGGCGAAGGCCAGACGACCTAGTCCTCCGGCCTTCGCGATTGACCAGCAAAGATCCAGCCGCGATCCTAGGTCTCCTCAAGAGCTAGATCGCAGATCGGACCGTCGATTCTCTGTATTTCCGAATTGAAAATGTTTCTGCTTACTGGAGAGATTCTCGAAAGAGTACTAAAGGATGTCAACAATTGGAATCGCGCTCCGCTGCGCGAAATCTAGATCAAATCTGCTGCAAATGGGAGTAGTAAGAGCATGAGAATACTGTTGACGGGCCACAAAGGGTACATAGGAGCGGTGGCAGCGCCCATGTTTCGCTCTGCCGGCCACGAAGTAGTTGGCTTCGACACCGACTTATTCGCGGGCTCCGATTTCGGGAAATCGGCCCCGGAGCTGCCCGAAGTCCGCAAAGATATACGGAATCTGAAGAAGGCTGATCTGCACGGATTCGACGCCGTGGTGCACTTGGCGGCCTTGTCCAACGACCCGTTAAGCAATCTCGATCCTGGCCTCACCTACGAGATCAACCACAAGGCGTCCGTGCAACTGGCGGAACTAGCGAAACAGGCGGGCGTAAAGCGCTTCGTCTTCTCCTCGTCTTGCAGCACCTATGGTTCTGCAGGCGATACATTCCTTGATGAGTCGGCTGCGCTCAACCCTGTCACCCCTTACGGCGAATCCAAGGTTCTCGTCGAGCGCGACGTCGCGGTGCTAGCTGACGAACACTTCAGTCCGACCTATATGAGAAATGCCACTGCCTACGGAGCCTCTCCGCGTCTGCGCCTGGACCTAGTGCTGAACGATTTTGTTGCGTCGGCTCACACCACTGGCCGTATTCATATCAAGAGTGACGGTACGCCCTGGCGCCCGATCGTGCACATTCGCGACATTATCGCGTCCATGCTGTGCGTACTCGAGGCCCCGAAGAGCGCGATCCACAATGCGACTTTCAACGTGGGACAGACGAGCGAAAACTACCGCGTTAGCGAGCTTGCGGCCATAGTCGAGGAAACCGTACCTGGCTGCCACATCGAGTATGCTCCTGGCGGGGGGCCGGACAAACGCTGCTACCGGGTCAATTGCGATAAGATTCGGCGCGTTTTGCCGGGCTTCCAACCGCAGTGGACTGCCCGCAAAGGTGCGCAAGAACTCTATGACGCCTATCGCGCCGCTGGGCTCACCGCCGAAGACCTGCAGGGTGGTCGCTACTTTCGAATCAACAGCATCCAGCGTTTGCAAAAAGCCGGGCAGTTGGATGCTTCCTTGCACTGGACTGCCGCTTCGCCTGCGGACAAAATTGCCTTGGCGCACGAACTAACCTGAAACTCCAGCGAGAGATTGAAAAGGAGAGCGAGTTCCATGATCTTCACAGAGACAAAGCTATCGGGCGCGTTCGTGATTGACGTGGAGCGCCGGGAGG
>QHZN01000022.1 GCA_003225365.1 Acidobacteriota bacterium | reverse complement strand
ACGCGATTCCGGGGAGCGCGATCCAGTTCGTCACCTTGTTCGTCGCGGTCTCGATGGCTGCCAGGCGCGGCTCGGTCTGATCGGCGGTGAATACATACCGGTCGTCAACCGAAAGCGCAATTCGCTGCGCGTGCGGCGAGACGTGAATCACCGCGATGACCTTGCGGCCTGCCACGTCAATCGAGCTGACCGTGCCGACGTGGACGTTCGAGGTGTAAATCCGTTTGCCGTCGCTTGTGATGGCGAACATATGGGACTCGATTTGGCCGGTGGGCAGCGAGCCGACAACCGTGTTCGTCTCGGGATTGATGACGGTCACGGACTGTGTGAGTTCCGTCGAGACGTAGAGCCGGCCGTCCGGGCCGAATTTGGGACAGTGCGGCCGAGTCGGTTGGTCGAGATGAATCGTCCGAACGATTTTGCGCGAGGGGATGTCAATGACGTCAATCGTCTGCCCATCCGTCCCGGGACTGCCCACGCCGGAGTTTCCGTAAATCGGCGCGTAGACGGTTCGGCCGTCGGGGGAGGTGATGACTTCGTGCGCCGTGAAACCGGTTTCCTTGATGGCCGCGATCTCGCGCCCCGCCTCGGGATCAATGATGCCAATTGTCTGGTCGCCCTTGTTGGCCACAATCAAGAGGCCGCGCGACGCGGCGGGCATTGCCGCGGCGCCGACCAATGGAAGGGCCACTGCGAATAGAATCAGCAGCTCGTGTCTGCTCATCGAAATCACCTCCCAATGCGTCAACAGCGTGTTGAATTGCTCGCTTTGTTATGCTGATCCCGCAGTCGCGGGAGAAGCATCCCTTTTGAGTGCTGAGAACACTTGCGAGGGATTCTTCGCTTCGCTCAGAATGACAGCCATAGGGACTCTTTCATCGGCGTGTTTGACCCTAGCCTAACTCGCTGCACCGGCGCGGGCCGGGCGCCCCGGCGGGCCTGTTACCCCGCCGATCCGGCGGGGGCGCGTGCCGCGCACACTTCGCAGGGGCATAGTTCACGCAAATACTCGAACGAATAGATTCCGCTCGCATGGCCGTCGCTCCAAAAAAGCTGCACGGCGTAGCGCCCCACGAGCTCCGCCTTCTGAAGCGCCAGCCGGCTCTTCCCGAACATCGGCAAGGGGCTTTCGGGCATCGGCGGCCCCGCCTGCTTGTCCATGCACATGGCGCAGGGGCAGCGGCCGCGAAGGTAAGCATAGGGATAAACGCTCGCGTGACCGTCGGACCACTCTGCGGCCAAGGTATCGTTGCCGGCGGCGATCTTAATCTTTACAGGAAACGGTGGCATGGCTCGAATGGCTACACGTCAAAGGTCGAGAGTCGAAGGTCGAAAACAGGTAATCGGACTTTAGAACTCGTAACTCCGAACCGCGAACTTTTTTTCCTACTCGATCCGGATTTCTTGTTTCGCTTCCGCCCCCACTGCCTGGATTTCGGCCGTCAGGGCATCGGCGATTCGGTAAAACGGCTGGCCGTATGCCGTTGCGCCGTCGAGCGCCACGGGCCTGCCTCCGTCGCTCGTGGCGCGGATATTCGCGTCGAGCGGGATCTCGCCGAGAAACGGCAAGCCCATTTTTTTCGCGGCCTCACGCGCTCCGCCGTGGCCGAAAATGTCTTCCCGATGCCCGCACTTTGGGCAGAGGTAGTAGCTCATGTTCTCCACAACGCCAAGTATGGGGACGTTGAGTTTGCGAAACATCGCGATGGCCTTAGCTGCCACGGTCAACGCCAAGTCCTGTGGCGTTGAGACAATCACCGCGCCGGTCAGCGGGATGGTCTGCGAAAGGCTCAACTGAATGTCGCCAGTGCCGGGCGGCAAGTCCATGATGAGGTAGTCGAGCTCGCCCCAACGCACTTCGCCCAGAAACTGCTGGATCGTTTTGTGCAGCATCGGCCCGCGCCAAATGACCGCTTCATCTTTGGGCAGGAAATAGGCCATCGAGATGATCTTGATGCCAAATTCCACCGGCGGCTCGATTTTACCCTCGACCACCTGCGGCGATTCGCTTCCGCCCATCAGCATGGGGACGCTTGGGCCGTAAACGTCGGTATCCATCAGCCCGACCTTCGCGCCCCGCCGCTCGAGCGCGACGGCCAGGTTCGCGGCCACGGTGGACTTCCCCACGCCCCCCTTGCCGCTCGCCACCGCCACCGTATGCTTGACTTGCGGGATCAGACGCGGTCCGCCGCTCATGGGCGCAGCCGCGGCCGTCGCCACACGCACCTGGACTGGCAAAACGCCCAGCGCCTCGACGGCTCGCTTCGCCTCGCCCACCAGCCGCTGTTCGGCGGGCCCAGGCAGTGACGGAAACTGGAGCGTAAAGGACACTCCTGCGCTCGCAACCTCCAGATCCTTGACGTAGCCGAGTGCGACTATGTCTCGGCCTGCGCCATCGCGGACCTTCTTGAGTCCCCTCAGAACGTCATCCAAATGGACTTCTTTGCTCATTGTGTTCGGAACGACTGAACGCCCTCGCCCGTTTCCATTTTCCGGCCCGCTCGCGGGTTTGTCAAATTCAAGGCACGCGGGCATGCAATAATTGTGATTTCTCCGAGCGAAATCGGTTACCACCATGCGGGTGGTCTGACGGCTTGGGAAAGGGGTGAAGGCAATGATGAGGAAGAGGGTGAGCCGGCTCTTGACCGTTATTTTGGCTTTGCCCATCTTGGCGGCTTTCTGCGATGCGCGTTCAGGTTATATCGCGAGGCCCGAGAACGCGAAGCCGCCACGGCCAAGCCAAGCTTCCCGCGTGGGCCAAAAAACTGGACGGCCCCGCGTCGCCGATTTGCGAAACCTTACACTCGTCAAAGAAGAACTCATCGCCTATCACGACTGCCATTGCGAGTGCGGGTGCTACGAGCAGGACCTGAAGCGAGCGGGCGGCGCGGCGCTGGCCTTCCTCCGCCGCTATGTGGCGGCGCACCCGAGAGATCTTTCCGCCCCCGACCCCCGCCAAAAGCCCGCGCTGGTTTTGGACGTTGACGAGACAGCCCTCTCCAACTGGGAGTATATTCGCCGAACGGATTTCGCCTTTTCTCGTGTCGAATACCTTGCCTGGGAGAGGGAAATGCGCGCTACAGCCATTCGGCCGACCTTCGAGCTCTTTCAATTCGCGAAAGGGCAGGGGGTGGCGACCATCTTCATCACCGGCCGCACCGAAAGCGAGCGCGAGTGGACGGCGAAGGACCTGGAAAGCGCCGGATACCTGGGCTGGACTCTTCTCGTGATGCGCCAGGCTGATTCTCCGAAGCCTGCCGCGGAGTTCAAATCCGCCGAGCAAAAAAAGCTCCGCGCCCAGGGCTATTTGATCGTCGAAAACGTCGGCGACCAGGCGAGCGACCTCGCAGGCGACCCCGCGCTCAGGAGCTTCAAATTGCCCAACCCGTTTTATCTCGTCCGATGATTCCGTTCCCGCAAACCTAATTCTATTTTACGACCCGCAGATGATCGGTCACTGAGAAGACGTCGGAAACACTCTTGGCGCGGAGGTTGACCATGTTTTTATCCGCTTCGCTGTCCACCACGCCTTCCAGGACCACGTTGCCGTTCTTTACGATGATCCGGATCGGCTTGACGACCGGCAAAGCGTAGCGCTCCAGGGCGCCAAAGCCGTAGATGGCGCGATAAAGCCTCAGTCGCAATTGGTCGTCCATGGGCGAGACGGGAAGCACTTCGATCTGGTTATCCACCTTTTCCACGCCTTCAATCCGCTTGACGACGCGTGCGACATCGGTTTTCAGCGTGGGCCTCACCACCTGGCCCATCAAAGTTACGTTGTAGCCTTCGACCTTGTAAGAGATGTTGTCAAAGACCCCGTAATACGGCAACATCAGTATTTCGTGCCGGACTTCCCTCTGAATACGTTCCGTCGCTCGCTCTGGAACTTCCCGGCGAGTCTGGGCTGGCAGGGCAAGTGCAGGCGCGAGAACCAGGAAGAGAAAGCTCATGAGATGTCTGTTGTTCATGTGAATTCCTCCCGAGGCAGTCTACCTTTTCCTGTTTTCGAATTGTAGCGCTCAGTCTTCGCGGTTGCCAGCAAATGAAAACGTTTCAATTCACTCATAACTAAAGCGAGTCGTTTCGCCTGCCTGCATTCCGGCCCAAAGGCAGCGGAGCTTGAGCAGGACTCTGATTCGTCCACCCGGCGCATTGCGGACTAATTGGAGATGATGGAAACGAGGTTCGGCCGCCGGGTCGATCCAGGCAGGAACGGGTGCGCGGTAATTTGCCCGTCAAATGTGGCCGCCCAGCGGCCAGGGATGGCCGTGCCGCAATCCGGGCAGCGGCCGTCGGGCGTCAGGCGATAAGCGCGGACCAAGTAACCGTGGCGTTTGATCAAGGTCTTCTTGCAGCTCGGGCAACGGGTGTTTTCGCGCTCGCCGACTTGGCCGGGCAAATTCCCGGGATAAACGTACCTCAACCCTGCCTTCGCACCGATGTCCGCCGCCCGCAGAAGCGTCTCGGCGCTGGTGTCTTCGGGATCGGTCATCTTGTAGTCTTTGTGGAACGCGGTGACGTGCCAGGGAATGTCGGACGAAATCGCGGCGAGAAATTCGGCGAGGCGCGTCAATTCGTCGTCCGAATCATTGAAGCCTGGGATGACGAGGGTGACGATTTCGAGCCAAACGCCCATTTCGTAGAGCCGCCGGATGGTGTCGAGGATCGGCTGGATGCGTCCGCCGAGCTGCCGGTAGTGGCGGTCGTCGAAGCTCTTGAGATCCACTTTGTAGAAATCAATCCAAGGGCGGAGATACTCGAGGACCTCGGGAGTCCCATTCCCATTGGAGACGAACCCGGTTTTTAGGCCGTGGGCTCTGGCTTCTTTGAACACCGCGACAGCCCATTCGCTCGTGATCAGCGGCTCGTTGTATGT
>QHZN01000021.1 GCA_003225365.1 Acidobacteriota bacterium | reverse complement strand
TTTCGGCGCGCAGGTCTCGCGGGCACTTTATCGCACCCTCGAGGTGGGCGAAGGCAACTGCCAGCCCGTGCCCGCCCCCGCCGTCCAGCCCGTCGAAGAGCTCCGGTAACAGCGAACGGAAAGCTCGCTGCCGCGTAGGGTCATTTCGATGGCCCCATCAAGGTCGGTGTTGAAAACCCTGAGCGCAGTCGAAGGGCGGAATGAGCGTGCGTGGCGGGAATCGGGCGCGGGGGAATTCGGCGTGTGACGCCGAATTCGTCCCCCGCTCGTCCAGACGACTTGAGGTGAAACAGCCGCGAGGAAATCTTCCCGGGAAGGATCACCAAAACCCTGAGGGGAAACCTGAACCAGGCGGCTCTCGACCGGGACGCCTGAGCCCACGAGCGCGCGCGCCACTTTCGCGGTGAGGTGCCCCGCCAAGAGAACGCTCGCCTCTCCCTCAGCGACGCGCACCACCGACGGTTCTGTATCCAATGCAGTCGGCGGCTCAGCTTCGCCGCCGTTTCGTGCCGGAGGCCAGAGCACATTGATCGAGGCGCCGCCGATAGCCAGGCGGTCCCCACCCTTTAATTCCCGTGCCCGAGCTCCAGACCGCCTAAGGCCGTCGAGCAGCTCGTACGCCCGGGCCGGGCGGTCCCGCGTTCGCGGAATATCGAGCCAGAATTCTCCCACCTTGAAATTCCTTGCCAAGGCCTCCACGCTCTCGCTCTGTTCGCCAGGTGTGTGCGTCAGCGCTAGGACGTCCAGCCGCTCGATTCCCCGCGACCAGAGATAGGGCGAAATAATTTCCTCCCCGGCGTTCCACCGTCTTCCCCAGAAATTGTGCTCCGCATGCTCGCGCGCGCCGCAGGTGTTGATCAAAACTGTCGAGCGGTCGCGGAGGACCAGGAAGACGGCGTCGCCATCGCCGCAGTCGAGCGCCGTAACTTCCATCACGCCGGCGGGAAGGTCGGGAGCGAAGGGGTGAACGCACACGAGAATTAGAAAGACCCCGAACGAGGCCAGGGCAGCCACAAAAATTCTTGTGTGACGCGCCGTCGTCCACGCGCCTACAACCAGCGAAAACGCGAAACCGAGCGCCACCCAGAGCGGCGGCCCCGGCACGCGGTAGGAGAGCCATCCGAACAGGTGCGGCAGGCGAGTCAAAGCAAACAGCACTCGGAGAACCAACCCCAAAATCGCCGCCGGTACCGGCGCCAGGCTCGGGACAATGGCCACGAGCGCGATCGAGGGAAATGCCAGCGCGAGCACGAGAACCATCACAGGGACCGATAGCGCGTTCAGCGCGACGCCCGCAAACGTGACGCGGTGAAAGGCCAGGACCATCGGCAGGATCAGTCCCGTCTGAAGGATCAACGAAAAAAGCAACGTCGCCGAGGTCCATGCGACCGTTCGGGCCGCGGCCACGAGGGCAATCGAGGCGAAGCCAGGATGCCGGGCGAGAACGCGGAGCCGCCGCTCGAGGGCGTGGGCTAGCGTGCGTAAGTCCAGCCGGAATTGCGCAATCTTGGGAGGGAGCCTGATCTCGCGTTCAACGTCGTCAAGATGGTAGAGGCCTATCCTGTAGGGCGCCGTCGTCCGATCAAGAATCGGCACGGCGAGGCCGGCAATCAACAATGCCGCGGAAAAAGAAAGGTCGAAGCCTGCTTCCAACAGCCACGCCGGACGGATGAAGAGCAGGGCAAGCGCCGCCATGCCCACGGCGTTCAAGAGCGACCGCTCGCGGTAGAGCATTCTGCCGACCAGATACGCGGCGATCATCACCGTCGCGCGGAGCGTGGGCGCGCGCTGCTCGACCACCAGCGCGTACGCCACGACCAGCGCCAGCACGGCCAGAGAGCGCGACGTTTCGCCGAGCGGAAAAATCCGCAGGAGCAAACCCGCGAGCATCGCCAGCAGCCCCACGTGCAGGCCGGCGACCACCAGCAAATGATAAAGACCCGTCTTGCGAAAATTCTCGATGGTCTCGGAATCGAGCGACGAGCGGTCGCCGAAGAGCACCGCCTTGAGGACTGCGCCGTCTTTTTCTTGCGCCGCCCAGGGCGGGAACATGCGATCAATGGCAGCCAGCCCTTGGTGGCGCAGAGCGAAGGCTCGGCTTTCGAACCAGCCCGGCTTCGGCCCTGAGACCTTTTCGAGGCTGCCGGCGCCGCGAACGGTCCCCTCCCAATAAATGTCTTGGGTGGATTCCATCCAGCTCCGGTAGTTGAAGTCGCCGGGATTCTGGTAAGCCTTAGGTCGGCGAAGCTCAACCGTTGCGCGGACCCAATCCCCCCATTCGAACGCCGAGGTCGTCGCGACGATTTGGGGCGACGGCATTTCGACCCACAGGCGCACCCGGCCGTTGACCGGCCGCCTCCCGCTGTTTTGTTCTACCACCGTCGCGGCGAGGTCAAATTCGAAGCCGTAGGGATTGCGCAGGGGCGCGGTCACGAGCCTCCCTTCGAGACCGAGCGTGCGGCCTGTGTCCACCCGGCGCTCTTCGATTCGGCTGATGTGATCAGGACCGAAGCGAAGTGGAAACAATAACGCAGCCGCAGCGCCCGCCGAAGTGAAGCCGGCGAGGACTGCCATCGTGGGAACCAGATTCTTGCCTCGCTGAAGCGCGATCAATCCCGCAAGGCAGGAGCCGGCGCCAATTCCCAAGCACAGCGCCGCCTCACCCGGCGAGGCGCCTCCCTCGGCCGACGCGTAGCTGGCTCCCCAAATACCGAGAGCGAAAAATGTGGCGAGGAGGAGCAGCGGTGATCTCATGGCGGCAATGCCTTGATACGATAGCCTAGCAGGATCAGCACCTCCGGCAGTATGAACTAATTCTCAAGTACCGACAAGGCTATAATTAGCGATTGGCAATGCGGGTAAGACGGATCAGGGTTTCGATGTGGAAGGTCTGGGGAAAGAAATCGAACATCTCGACCGAATCGAGTTGGTAGCCGCCCTCGACGAGGACGCCTAAGTCGCGGGCAAGCGTGGGCGGATGGCACGACAGGTAACGGATTTCGGCCGGGGCGAGCGCAATCAGCCGGCGGAGCGAATTCCGGCCCACACCGGCGCGCGGCGGATCGAGAACTACCAGGTCGGGGCGCCGCTCGGCGAACCGGCGAAGGAATTCCGACACCGGCACGCCGACGGCGCGAAGGTTTCCCAAGCTGTAGGCGCGGGCATTTGCGGCGAGGTCCGCGACGGCTCCGGGTTCCCCTTCGACGGCGACAACGCGCTCGAACCGGCCAGCCAGCGGCAGGGAAAATAATCCCACGCCGGCGAACAAGTCCAATGCCAGGCCTGGCGCGCCCAAAGGCCCACCCCTCATCACCGCTTCGACCAGCTCCGGCAAGAGAAAACGAGAGGCCTGGAAAAAAGACTCCGGACTGACCTTGTATCGGAACTCACCGACGCGATAAGCGAACTCGGTCTCGCCGAAAGTCCGGGAGGGCCGCGCGCCCTCGACAGCCACGCTCACTACACCCGGTAAGCTCTCCAGTGCCATTTTGCCCAGGAGCTCGCCTTCCGAAGAAGAAAAGCTGCCTCGGAAAATGACGCGGGCGCGTTCGTCGGCCTCGTCGGCGAACAGCTCGAGGGCAAAGCACGCGGCGAGCCGCTCGCGCCACGCCGGTGTTTTCAGTTCCCGAAGAAGTGAGTTGAGCCGGGGCGAAAGAATGGCGCAGATGTCCACGGCGTGGAGCCGGTGAGACCCATGTTCGAAGAAGCCCAGCTCGATACCTCCGTCCGACCCTCGGCCTACTTTAATATCCGCCTGGTTGCGATAATTCCACGGGGCGGCAACGTGGACGGGAATCTCTTTATCCCAGGAGATTTTCCCGATGCGGCGAAGCGTCTCGACGAGAAGGTGGCGCTTGATTTCCGCCTGGCGCCCGGCGTCGAGGTGCTGGTAATGGCAGCCGCCGCAGCCGCCAAAATAAGGGCAGGGCGGCTCGACGCGTTCTTTCGAGGGCACGAGCAACCGCAGCGGCCGCGCGTGCCAGACGCCTTTGGCCTCGCGCGCCAGTTCCACCTCCCAGCGCTCTCCGGGAAGCGTGCGCGGGACAAAGACCGCGCGACCCTGGTGATAGCCCAGGGCGTCGCCGCCATAGACGAGTTTCTCGAGCGAGATTTCAAATGACATCGCTGGCGTCCGTAGGTGCGTCCGTCGGCTGACGGATGCGCCCCGTTGTTTGTAACGCGCGCGCGCGGGGCGGACATCCCGCGAACGCGGCATCCGCCTCTACATGAAAAACAGACTCAGCCGCGGCACGCGATAGTGCTCGAAGAGCCGCCGCTTCAAAAACTGCCGGGAGAGCGATTCGATTTGCGGGACCGTCATGGTCCGCCGGGCGCGGGCGAGCCCCCGGTCCACTTCTCGTTGGAATTCAGTCAGCAGCTCGGTCGGGGCGGCTCGAGTCAAGGTGGCGGTGAGCTTTTCTTCGAGCGCGGTCAGGCGCGTCTCGATGTCCTGGAAGTCCAAAACGGATTGAGGGTCTATTCCTGCTTCCACCGCCCGGAGCGCTTCGGCGATTTCCGCCAGCTCGCCGGATAACACTCTCTGGTTTCGGGCTTTCGCTGCCTGCCGCGCCTCGTCCACCGCCTTCAAGTTCGAGGCCAAGTACAACTTGACTTGCTGAGGGTCGAACGGGGTTTCGTCACGCCTCGTTTCCACGGCTTCAAGCGGCACGCCGGCGTCCTTCCACGACTCGATGAGCGCCCAGTCGAGCGGCGAGAGGAGCGTGGGCGTCCCGCGCGCGCGCTGAAAGCACTCCTCTATTTCGGCGAAGTATTTGAAGTCCGGCTCCACGAGCTTACTGGCGTTGGGAGTCGGGGAGGTTGCGCTCATAGATGATCCGCAAGCCTTCGAGCGTGAGCGAAGGGTCCACGGGCGGGTGGTATTTCGATGCCGCGGCAATCAGGGATGCCTGCCCGCCGGTGGCGACGATCTTGGGCCGGCCGCCGAGTGCCGCCGAGAGCCGATCGAGGATACCGTCCACAGCCCCGACGGCGCCGTAGAAGAGCCCCGATTGCATACTCGAGACCGTATTGGTCCCGATGGCTTTCTGCGGCTCGCGGATTTCCACGCGCGGGAGACGCGCCGCCCGCTGAAACAGCGCCTCGGCGGCGATCCCGATGCCCGGCGCAATCGCCCCGCCCAGGTACTCGCCTTTTTCCGAAACCACGTCGAAGTTGATGCCGGTGCCGAAGTCCACCACGATGCAGGGTCCGCCGTATTTTTCGTAAGCAGCGACGGCGTCCGCGATGCGGTCCGCTCCGACTTCCAGGGGGTTGTCGTAGCGGATGGCCATGCCCGTGCGCGTGCCAGGGCCGAGAAACATGGCTTTGAGGTGAAAGTAATTCGCGGCCATCTCGTCGAGCAACGGGTCGAGAGTGGGAACGACGCTCGCGATCATCACGCCGGCGATATCCCCGGCCGGGATCCCGTCGAGCGCGAACAGATTCCGAATCAGGATGCCGTATTCGTCCGCCGTCTGGCCGCGGTTGGTGCTCAAACGCCACTGCGCGCGCAGGTGCTTTCCTTCAAAAACACCCAGCACCGTGTTCGTGTTGCCGACGTCGATGGCGAGAAGCATGCGGCCAGTCCGTTGCCCCGATCCCCGCTCGGGGGATCGCGGCCAATCTATTTTACTTCGAAGATTTCCCCGGCGACGAGCAGCTCCTCAGGCCCGTCCTCGCGCTTGACGCGCAGGGCGCCCGAAGGCTCCAGGCCCGCCGTGGTCGCCTGAAACTCTCCGGCGTTTGAAACCACGCGGATCTTCTTTCCCCTTGCAAAGCTCGATGCTTCCGTAAACGCACGCGCGATTGCAGCGTTCCCCTCGGCCAGGAGCATCTTATAGGCGCGCTCCAGTTCCTTGAGCATCGTCACCAGCACCTGTACGCGCGAATGGACCACGCCGGTCTCCATCCGCAGCGACGTGGCGAGGGCACGGATTTCCGGCGGCATCTCGAGCTGGTTGACGTTGATGCCGATGCCGAGCACCACGATGTGCAACCGGTCAAGCTCTGCCTGCATTTCGGTAAGGATGCCGGAAACTTTTTTACCGTTCAAGAGCGTGTCGTTCGGCCAGCGGATGTCTGGAGCGAGGCCGGTCACGCTCGCAATCGTGTGGTGGACGGCGACGCCCGCGGCGAGCGTCAAGATGGGCGCGGCCGCTGGCGCGAGCGGCGGCCGAAGCAGCGTGGAAGAATAAATTCCCACCGACTTCTCCGAAATCCATCGCCGCCCGAAACGGCCCCGGCCCGCCGTCTGCTCCTCGGCCACCACCACCGTGCCGTGTGCCGCGCCGCGCGCGGCGAGCTTGAAGGCGTCGTCGTTCGTCGAGCCGGTGCGGAAATAATGCACCACGCGCTGGCCGATCACGTTATCGCCGAGCTCGGGCCGGATAAGGCTCGGCAAAAGCAGGTCCGGAAGTTTGCGGAGCTGATAGCCCGTCGCCGGGTGGCCCTTGATGTCCACGCCCAGCTCCCTCAGGCGTTCGATGTAATCCCACACGGTCGAGCGCGTCACGCCGATTTCGCTCGCTATCTTCGGCCCGGGAATGACCACGGTGGCATTCTTCGCGAACAGGTCAACGAGCTTGTCGATTTTGCGGTCGGTGGCTCCGGGAGTCATGTACGTTACGCTCGGCCTCGACCCGGCCGGCCGCCGGCGTGGGGCGGCGCGCTGGGGGCGTGATCCGGCTCGATGAGAAAATGAATCGAGGCAGCGGGAGCCGAATGCGTTAGCGTTCCCACGGAGATGAAATCCACTCCCGTTTCGCCATAAGCGCGGATGTTTGCCAACGTGATCCCGCCCGAAACCTCGAGCAGCACGCGGCCCGCTGCGAGCGCCACGCACTGCTTCACCATCCCTGGGGTCATATTGTCGAGCAGCACGCGGTCGGCGCCGGCGGCGATGGCCTCCTCCAATTCTTCGGCGTTCGATACCTCGACCTCGATCGGGAATTCGGAGGCATGGGGGCGGTTCGCGCGCGCCCTCTCGACCGCCGGCCGCACGCCGCCCGCGAGTCGCAGGTGATTGTTCTTGATGAGCACACCGTAGTCGAGCCGCATACGGTGATTGCGGCCGCCGCCCACCCGCACCGCGTATTTCTCGAGCGAGCGCAGGCCGGGTGTGGTTTTCCGAGTGTCGAGGAGCTCGCTCTTCAACCCCGCCAATTGCTCCTTGAACAGACGAGTCAGCGTAGCGATGCCGCTCAAGTGTTGGATAAGATTCAGTGCCACGCGTTCTCCGGCAAGCAGTGTGGCTGCCGCGCCGCGGGCTTCCGCGATCGCGCCGCCCGGCTTAACGAGCGATCCCTCTTCGGCCAGGATCCTGAAGTCCGCCGCCCTCTCGAGTTCGCGAAAGACCGCCGCCGCGACCCCCAGCCCCGCCACAACCGCTTCCTGCTGGCTGACGAAAGTTCCGCGCGCGCGGGCGCCGGGCTCGACGGTCCATTTCGTGGTCAAGTCGCCTGCGCCCAGGTCTTCCGCGAGCGCGCGGCGCACCAGCTCGCTCAGCTCTTCAGGCGACAGGCCGAGCGTGTCCGAGGCAGGTGGCATGACGGCTCGATCGGCGCGAGCGCTCACGGTTTACTCCAATGGCCCCAAGGATTCTTCAATCTTTCGGAGGAGCTCTGCCAGCACCGCGCGCCGCTGGGTGACGGTGCGCACGACCTCCTGAGGCGCGCGGTGAAGGAATTCGGGGTTATTAAGCTGCGCCTCAACCGCCTCCAGTTGGTGCTCGGTCCGGACCTTTTCCTTCAGCAGGCGCGCACGCTCGGCTTGGCGGTCAACGGTTTTCTCAGCGAGCAAGCGCAAGTCGAGCGACGTGGAAACGGGAATGACGCCGGGACCGGCCGGCATGCGGCGCCGCTCGAAGTTCATGGCCTCGAGGCCCGCCAAGCGCAGAATCGCTTCCTGATGATCGCGGCAAAGCTCGAGCATGCGCAGGTCTTCGCTCGTCACTTGCGCGCTCGGCCGCGCGGTTTGCAACCCCTCCTCCGCCTTGGCGTTCCGCGCCGCCACCACCAGCTCCTGAATAGCCTGAAATTGTTTCTCCGAGATGGGGTTCGCCGCGCGCTCGCTTACCAGGTCGAACTGGCTGAGCGAGATGGAAAGTTCCCGCGTCGAGCGTGGCAGGCGATGCCAAAGTTCTTCCGTGATGAACGGCATCAGCGGATGGAGCAAGTGCAGAGAGGCATCGAACGCGCGCAGGAGGTTCGTCCAGACCGGCAGCGCCTCGGGCAACTCGGGAGCGGCCGCAGTTCGCGTGATTCCCGGCTTCACCCACTCGACGTACCAATCGCAGAACTCGTGCCAGAAGAAATGATAGATGGCCGCCGCAACCTCGTGGAACCGGTATTCGGTGAACGCGCGGTCCATCTCGCGCGAAACCGTGAGCAGCCGCGAGAAGGCCCAGGCGTCGGCAAGCCGGTCGGCTGGGGCGCCTTCGACCGGCTCGTAGCCCGTTCCCGGCGGCGCCTGGAGGGCGTCGGCGAGCCTTGCCTCGAAGGTCTTTGGGAGCTTCGCCAGGTTCATCAGGATG
This sequence comes from Acidobacteriota bacterium, assembly GCA_003225365.1. Taxonomy (GTDB): domain Bacteria; phylum Acidobacteriota; class Terriglobia; order UBA7540; family UBA7540; genus Gp13-AA74. The sequence continues at coordinate 1,406 of QHZN01000021.1, read as the reverse complement.
AACCGCCCGGCGTTCCAAATTTTATTAGCGAAGGCGCGGTAGGAAGAGACTTTGGAATCGGAAAATGTAATGTCGGTACCGGGCGCAGCGCTGATGGCGAGCGCGAAGCGCACGGCGTCCGTCCCGAATTTATCAACCACCTCCAGGGGATCGAGCACGTTGCCCTTGGTCTTCGACATTTTCTGTTTTTCCGCGTCGCGCACCAGGGCGTGCACGTAGAGCTCATGGAAAGGGACCTGGCCGGTGAACTTCAGCCCCATCATCATCATGCGCGCGCCCCAGAAAAACAGGATGTCGAAACCCATGATCATGAGGTCGTTCGGATAGAACCGCGCCAAGTCCGCGGTTTCCTCCGGCCAGCCGAGCGTCACGAAGGGCCAAAGCGCCGAGCTGAACCAGGTATCGAGCACATCGGTCTCGGGACGGAGCGAGGCGGCCTTGCAGCCTGGGCAGACCACCGGCGTTTCCCGCGCGACGATGACCTTTCCGCAGGCGTCGCAAAACCACGCCGGAATGCGATGCCCCCACCAAAGCTGCCGCGAGATGCACCAGTCGTGAATATGCGCCATCCAGTCGAGGTAAATCTTCCGGCAATTTTCCGGCACAATTTGGACGCGGCCGTCCACGACCGCGCGGATGGCGGGGGCGGCGAGTGGTTGCATCTTCATGAACCACTGCTCGGACAATCGCGGCTCAACCACGGTCTTGCAGCGTTGGCAGGTGCCGACGGAGAGCGCGTAGTCCTCAACTTTTTCGAGCAGTCCTTGCTCGGTCAAATCGGCGAGCAGGCGTTCGCGCGCCTCATAACGGTCCAGGCCCTGATAAGGTCCCGCCTCCGCCGTCATGCGCGCCTGCTCGTCAATCACTTCAATGGCTCGAAGATCGTGCCGCCGTGAAATTTCAAAGTCGTTCGGATCGTGCGCCGGCGTCACCTTGACCACGCCCGTGCCGAATTTCGGGTCCACCGCGTCGTCCGCAATTACCCGAATCTCGCGCTTCAGAATCGGCAGCACAACCCGGCGCCCGACGGTCGAGCGATACCGCTCGTCAGAGGGACTGACCGCCAGAGCCGTATCGCCGAGCATCGTTTCCGGCCTCGTCGTCGCTGCGGTGAGGTAGCCCGAGCCGTCGGAGAAAGGATAGCGAATATGCCAGAGCTTGCCCGGCCGCTCCTCGTGCGCGACTTCCAGGTCAGAGACCGCCGTCCCGCAGCGCGGGCACCAGTTGACGATGTAGGTGCCGCGATAAATCAGGCCTTCGTCGTAGAGGCGCACGAAAACTTCGACAACCGCAGCGGAATACGCCGGGTCCATGGTGAATCGGTCGCGCGTCCAATCGCAGGACGCCCCCATCCGCTCCATCTGCTTTCGGATCGTCCCGCCGCTTTCCTCCTTCCACTTCCAGCA
>QHZN01000100.1:45145-66412 GCA_003225365.1 Acidobacteriota bacterium | reverse complement strand
TCTATCCCGCGCCCAGGTCAAGCGCCGCGTGCGTCGAAGGGCTAAGGAGGCGCCCTCGAGCGCGCGGTGGTTGCCAATGTCGCCGCATTTTGCGAATATCAGCCGATGGCGGAGTGGGCGAACGTTCGGCCCTGCATCGGTTGATTCTCACCAACGAGTCAACGATTCTTGGAGACGATGCAAGAATCGAAGATCCGCGCCGACCACACCTGCGCGGTCAGTGTTTCAAGGCCAAATCAACTTAAGGAGCTCTGGAAATGCAAAAAGTCGGTCTGGCAATCTTGTCAATGGTGGTCTTGGCGGCGACGGTTTTCGCCGACCAAATCACGTTAAAAAACGGTGACCGGCTCAGCGGGATGATCGTCACCTCCGACGCGAAGACGCTCGTCTTGAAAACGGAGTATGCCGACGCGGTCACCATGAAGTGGGACTTCGTGCAACAGATTGAGTCGAGCCAGCCTCTCTACGTGGGAACGAAAGGCGGGCAAGTGATTGTGGGCCCGGTTTCGACCAGCGGCGACAAGTTGGCCGTGAGCACCAAGGAGTCCGGCAACGTCACGGTGGCCAAAGCCGACGTCACTTCCCTTCGCAATGCCGAGGAAGAGAAAAAGGCACAGGCCGCGATTGAGCGGCTCGAACACCCTCGCCTGGCGGATTTATGGACCGGCAGCTTGGATACGGGTTTGGGGCTGGTGCGCGGAAATTCCGAGAGCAGCAATTTCACCTTCGCGCTGAACGCGGTGCGCGCCACGTCACGGGATAAAATTACTTACTACACCAATTCCGCCTTCGCCCGCAGCAGAGTCAAAGGCGTCACGGCCACTACCGCCCAGACAATTGCCGGGGGAATCCGCTACGACCTGAACGTCAGCGACAAGTCCTTCGCTTTCGGCACCGTCGATCTGTTCAACGACCGCTTCCAGGACCTCGATTTGCGGACGGTGGTGGGCGCGGGCGGCGGCTACCATGCCATCAAGAACAATCGCACCACACTCGACCTGCTGGTGGGCGGGACCTTCAACCGGGAATTCTTCAAGACATTCAATCGCTCTTCCGCTGAAGTGCTGCTGGGCGAGACCTTCACCCGCAAGTTCCTTGCCTCCTCGGCCTTTAACGAAGCGTTCTTTTTCTACCCCAACCTGAGTTCCACGGGAGATTTTCGCAGTACTTTCAGCCTGGGCCTGGTTACCAAGCTTACAGGATTCTTGAGTTGGCAGACCTCATTCAACGATTATTACCTCAGCGACCCGCCGCCAGGGAAGAAGACGAGTGACTTGCTGCTCTCCACAGGCCTTCGGCTGACTTTCGGTAACGCCGCTAAGTGAGGCCATGGGAATCCCCGGCGGGGCAGTCGAACATAACTGACCCATTACGACAAGGGCCAAAACTTGCTGATGGAATTCAGAGAATTTGCGGCGCGCGGGAACGTGATCGAAATGGCTCTCGGCATCATCATCCGCGTAGCCTTCGGGAAGGATCGTGAACTCGGTGGTGATTGACATCGTCCGCGCAGCGCTTAACGGATTTCGGATGTCCCAAGCGCCGCTTTGGGCCACCGGCACGCCCTTGGCGCGGAAGAGTGCGATAGCCTGGTCGAGGTCCCGAACGTTGACGGCCAGGTGGTGAAGCCCTTCGCCATGCGCCTTGAGGAAGTCACTATAAACGTTCGGGCCGACCTGAGACTGGATCCATTCAAACGGCACGTCGCCCCAGCGCCACCAGCCCAGGTCCATTTCGTATTTGCCCGGCGCGCCCCGGTAGACGCGGTCGAGGCCGACGAAGCGCTCGCCGCCCATTCCTCCGAAGCCCAGATGCTCGTAAAATCCATTGACCTTGGCCAAGTCGCGCACGACGATGGCGTACTGGACGATTTCGTTGAAGGGATACTCGTTCGCTCCCGAGGTTTTGGCGGAGTGGGGTGCGTCCGGGTCGTACATCAGCTCGAACGTAATTCCACCCCCGCGCTGAGCGGTCTCCAAGTAAACAAACCGTCCCTTCCCGTTTTTGCCCTTCCACAACTCCACGGCAGGGACACCCCGCTCTTTAAAGTAACGGAGCTGTTCGTCGAATTGCTCTGCGCTCGCGACGCGAAATGCCAGGTGATGGATCCCATCGCCGTGCTGCTGGAGAAAGTTGCTGTAGGGGCTCTTGCCCGAGACGGGCTGAATCCAATCAATGTTGACTCCACCGATCATCGCGGTGGCCGTCTTCAGCTTTCCGGTGGTCTTCTTCCCGCGGTAAATGACCTCCGGCATGTCCACGAGGCCGCGCCTTTGGATGTCCTTTATCCCCAGCTTCTCCCAAAAGTCCACGACGCGGTCGAGGTCCTTGACCACCCAGCCGACACGGGCAACGTGACCGTAAATGGCGACGTCAACGCTGGGCTTGGAGATATCCGGGCGTGGCGCGCCAAGCCATGGCATGGCCGCCCAAAAGGCGCAGGCGGCACCGGCCCCGAGGACCGCAAGGAAGGGGCGAGGATGTACCCTCAACTTGCAAAGGACGTTGCGATGGTTTCCATCGGTATGCAACATGACACACGGTCACAGGTCATTGCGCAGGAGGTCTCCGGATGCGTCCCACCGCATGGGCCGGGCCACCGAATCCAGTCGCCAGTCGGCGAGCCCGCGTGCCCTCCTCGGCCCGTTTGGCTCGGGAGGGTGAATCTCGGACGCCAGCGCGGAACTTACGGCGATGCGCTGAAGCGCCAGCGTGTTCGGAATCCAAACGATCCGTTGTTCTTCGGGTCTGGGGCTGCCGAGGATGCCGAGGGCGTAGCGGAGCGCCTCTCGGTCGGTGGGCAGATGGATGGGCAGGCGGACCGTCACGGGGTTCATGGATGTGATGGCATTGAGATACATTTTCTGGAAGTCAATCGCGCGATACAACCGTTCGTGAATCAGGTCGGCAAGGCCCACGCCCAGCGCGTTTCCGCCACTTTCGGGCGTCAGGCCCCGGGCGTAAATCAATTGTATCTTGGGGGCCTCGTCCGGGGCGAGAGCCACTCCCCGGCCGATGACTTTGGTGTCCATGCCCGAACCGCTGATGTTTTTGCCGAGCTCGTCCACGATGAGCATTTGGAATCGAGGGAAGGGAAGGCGCGGGACGAGCGTCTTCGAAAGCGCCAGCGCTTCTTCTTCGCGGGTGACCAGCGTTTCGGGAAGCGCGGCGCGGACAGCGGCAATCTCGTGGAACTCGTTTTCAACAACCGCGACACCGCAAAGAATCTTCCCACTGGCCAGCACGCGACTCGCCATGGCGCGGACGACGGGCTCGTAGCCGGCGCGACAGGCATGGCGATGGAACTCGGCGGCGCCCTCGATTTTCCCCATTCCCACGGCCATCATCTTTGATAGGCCGCTTTCGACTCGGCCCGCGAACGCCGTGTGCGGCTTGACTCGGTTCATCACTACCACGCCGTCGGAATCGAAAGCACTGCGGTCCATGAAGACTTCGTAGCCCTCCGGGGTCCGGCCGAGCGAGACGGTTTCCATCGAGGAGCGAATTTCCGCGCCCACAAAATCTGCCGTGACGCCGTAGTCTTCGAGGATTTTGCACTGGCCTTCGTCGGTCGCGCCTCCGTGGCTGCCCATGGCGGGAAAGACAAAAGGGGCGGCGCCTTCTGCCTTGAGCCAGGCACAAATGGCTCGCGTGATTTCCGCCACTCGCGCCACACCGCGACTGCCCACGGTCACGGCGATGCGTCGGCCCCGGAGTTTCTGCGAAGGGAGACCGAGCGCCGAGAGCTCACGGCGAATTGCCTCGTCAAGGTCGGGGAGACATGCCGAGCCCGCTCGAATCCTTTCCAGGATGTGGAAGTCCGCCAGATGGAGGTCGCCATTGAATGCCATGCTCATCCACGTTTACCGCTCGGGAAAGCGCTCGTCAAGTGCCCCAGAGCCGAAACAACGAGTTCAAAGGTTTGTCCAATTACGGACAGGCGATTTTCGCTAGCGGTCAAAGGCACGCTCTGTGGGAGCCGCTCCTCCAAATCAACTCGTTTGTGTCCATAGAGTTACAACATAAACGACCTGGCAAGCAGCGTGCGAAGACCTTCGGTTGGGCAAGGGCAATGAGGCTTGCTCGAACGTGGCGCTCGGGCACGAATGTTGCTATTGAGCGATTTTGTGATTGGGGCGTTGCGCGATTGAACGACGAAGGGCCTTTCAATCGCTAAATCACCCGATCACTCAATCACCAGATCACGCAATCACCCGATCGCAAAATCACTCATTGACCCGATGAGTCAATGAATCAAACCGAGGTGGGAAATGGGCACGCTGGTTCAGGACGTGAAATACGGCTTTCGGATGCTGGTAAAGAATCCCGGTTTCACCGCCGTCGCCGTGCTGACGCTCGCGTTGGGAATTGGCGCGAACAGCGCCGTCTTCTCGGCGATTGACGCAATTCTGCTTCGCCCCCTGCCGTTTCCGGAGGGCGACGAACTGATGCGGCTCGAACAATACAACCCGCGAGCCAGAGGGCAGGGAATTTTCGTCGCCCCGGCCCGACTCGAGGATTGGAACCGGATGAACTCGACGCTCCAGGCAATCGCCGGATACTACACTGGAGATGAATCCGAAACTTCCGGCACCCTCCCGGAGAAATTGACCCGCGCACTGGTGAGTCCGCGCTTCCTCTCGGTGCTCGGAATTTCACCAGCTCTCGGCCGGGACTTCAGCCCCGAAGAAGAGCGGTTTGGCGGGCCGAATGCCGTCCTGATCAGTGACCGTTTCTGGCGCCGCCGATTTGGTGGCGATCCGAACGTCCTTGGAAAAGGGCTCAAGTTCGGACAGTCTACCGCCACGATCATTGGAGTTATGCCAGCTTCATTTCTTTTCCCCAACCGTGACGTGGATCTCTGGTCTGCCGTCCCTATGGATGCTCCCTACGCGCAAAGGCGAGAGTCCACGTGGTTCGCCACTGTCGGCCGTCTGAAACCAGGTGTAACGGTGGCAGAAGCGCGGGCCGACATCGAAAGGATACAGAGGCAGCTCGGCAAACAGTATCCGAAGACAGACCGAGACCTCGCCGTTGAGGTCGAGCCGCTCAAAGAAACAATTGTGGGGAGCGTGCGCGGGACACTTTGGCTCCTGTTCGGTTCGGTCACCCTGCTGGTCCTAATCGTTTGCACGAACATTGCGGCCCTGTTGCTGGCGCGTGCCACGCGGCGTCAGCAGGAAATCGCTATTCGCGGCGCGCTCGGCGCTTCTCGCAGTCGCATCGTCGCCCAGTTGCTCACAGAGGCTTTCCTTCTCGCCGCGGCAGGCGCGGCTCTTGGGCTCGTGGTCGCAGGGAGCGCCTCGGAGGCGTTTCGCGCTCTCGCCGGCAACCTGCCGCGCATGGAGGAAATCAAGCTCGACTGGAGAATCGTGTCCTATTCGCTGGCGTGCGCCCTCGTTGCCACCTTCGTCTGCGGCTTGGTTCCCGCCCTGCGCGCGACGCGCCGGACTCTCTCCGAGACGCTTGCACAGGGAAGTCGAGCGCACGTTTCGGGACGAAGCCCGCTCGACTGGCTACTGGTCGGGGTGCAAGTGGCTCTTGCCGTTACTTTGCTCGATGGCGCCGGCCTGTTGCTCCGCAGCCTTCAGGCGCTTGGCCGGGTGTCACCCGGTTTTGATCCCAGTCACGTTCTGACGCTTCACATCAGCGGCGGGTGGGGGGAAACGGCGGACATGAAGGCGCTGACACAGCGGATTGACCGGACGCTCGACGACCTGCGCAACCTGCCCGGCGTGGAGGCGACGGGGACCTCGGTCACTTTGCCCGGCGTCCCGGCGAGTTTTGAGACGGAACTCAAGCTCACACCGCCACCGGCGGATGTGGAACGGAAGATCGTTGCCGAGAGCCGTTTTGTCTCTCCCGGCTATTTCACTACCATGCGCATCCCGCTTCTTGCCGGCGAGCCTTGCCGCGAATCGCTTGGCAACGTCGGCGTGCTCGTCAATCGCAGCTTCGCGCAGACGTATCTTCCTGGGTCGCCGCCCATGGGCCACCACCTGGATTCTACGGGCGTGACCTTTATGCGCTCCGGTGAAATTGTCGGAATGGTCGGAGACGCGAGGGAGGAAGGCATCAATCACGCTCCGGTCCCTACGGCCTACTGGTGCGTCAGCGCGCCTATGCCCGATCCCTATTACCTCATCCGAACGCGCGGCAAGCCGATGGCGATGGCCCAGACAATCCGCCTCAGGGTTCACGAAATCGAACCAAGCCGGGCGGTGTTCGATGTCATGTCGCTCGAAGATCAGCTCGGCGACGCTTTCGCGGAGACTCGTATGCGCACCATCCTGCTGACGCTCTTTGCGCTGACCGCGGTTTCTCTAGCCTGCATCGGCCTATACGGCACCTTAAGCTATTTCGTCAGTGTGCGCCGGCGCGAGGTGGGTTTGCGCTTGGCGCTCGGAGCTATGCCTGGAGAAATCGTGAAGCGGTTCCTCCTTCAAGGCCTCAGAGTTTCGATTCTAGGCTCCGTTGCCGGCCTGGCTTTGGCGGCTGCAACGGCACGTTTATTATCCGGGATGCTCTACGGGGTATCGCCCTCCGACGTGGCGACCGGGTCAGCCGTAATTCTGCTTGTGCTGGCGGTCGCCACAGGCTCTTCCTTGCTTCCGGCGTTTCGGGCTTCGCGTGTCGAACCGATGGAGGTGTTGCGCGACGAGTGAGGACATCGAATGATTTTGTGATTGGGGCATTGCGCGATTGAACGACGAAGGGCCTTTCAATCGCTAAATCACTCAGTCACGAAATCACGCAATCACCCGATCACAAAATCACTCATTGACCCGATGAGTCAAAGAATCAAACCGAGGTGGGAGATGGGCACGCTGGTTCAGGACGTGAAATACGGCTTTCGGATGCTGGTAAAGAATCCCGGTTTCACCGCCGTCGCGGTGTTGACTCTGGCGCTCGGAATCGGCGCGAACACGGCAATGTTCAGTGTTGTGAATGCCGCTCTCTTGCGCCCGCTACCGTATAAGGATCCGGGCCGGCTGGTGTATGTGTGGTCGGCAGAGAACGCGCGGGGGATCAATCAGAGCACTGTCTCCATTCCAGACCTCCACGACTGGCGGCAACAAAACCGCGTCTTCGATGGCATGGCGGGATGGTGGAGCGGGACCTACAACCTCTCGGGTGGCGACGAACCGCAGCAGGTCGATGGGTGGACGGTCTCGCCGAATTTCTTCAACGTCCTTGGCGCCGGACCAGAACTGGGTAGAACGTTTGCTCCTGACGAAGAACAAGAGAGCAAGGATCGGGTGGTTGTACTCAGTCACGCGGTTTGGATCGGCTCTTTTGGCGGCAACCGGGGAATTCTGGGAAAGACCATCACTCTTGACGGCCAGCCCCATACCGTAGTCGGAGTCATGCCTGCCAATTTCTCGTCGCCTTTCCCGAATGTACAACTCTGGGTCCCTTGGCCGTTTAGGGCGGAGTTTATTGCTCCGCGCGGCAGCCGCTTCATGAAGGTGATCGCGCGCCTGAAGCCCGGCGTGACAATCGAGCGTGCGCAAGCGGACATGAACACGATCGCCGGCCGCCTAGCGCAAGAATACAAGGAGGACGCGGGAGTCACGTCGTATCTGGTTCCCGCCGCGCAACAAATCACCGGCAGTGTCCGGCCGGCGCTGCTAGTGTTGCTGGGTGCGGTAAGTTTCGTTCTGCTGATCGGATGCGCGAACCTGGCCAACTTGCTGATGGCTCGATCGGCGGCGAGAGAAAAGGAATTCGCCATTCGGACGGCGCTGGGGGCCACCCACTCCATGTTGTTCCGCCAGCTTTTGACAGAGAACCTGTTACTTTCGATTCTGGGCGGCATGGTGGGGGTCCTTCTCGCGGACTGGGGCATCGGCTATTTGCGTATGCTGGCCGCCACCCAAGTCCCCCGCGCTCAGGACATCGCTTTGAACGCTCGTGTTCTTTGGTTCACGCTAGGGCTGTCGGTCGTCACCGGGGTTGGCTTCGGGCTGGTTCCGGCGCTCGCATCGTTCAAGGGCCGGCTCGACGAATCGCTGAAGGAAGGAGGCCGGGGTGGGGGCTCAGGAGTGCAAGGGAGTCGAGCGCGGGGCCTGCTAGTAGTTTGGGAAATGGCGCTGGCGCTGGTGTTGCTGGTGGGCGCAGGTTTGTTGATCCGCAGCTTTCAGCGTCTGCGCACCATTGATCCGGGATTTAGTCCCGAAAAGGTCCTGACCTGCCAAATATCATTGCCATCATCCAAATACAAAGATCCCCAGATCGCGTCCTTCTTCCAGCAATTGCTGGAGCGTGTTCGCGCTCTGCCGGGAGTGAAGGCAGCAGGCGCCACCATGACTCTGCCGCTCCGAAATCCGAGCGGGGGCTTTTGGAGTGGATTGAACATCGAAGGCCGCCCCACCGCGGCAAGGGAATCGATCCCCATTGTGAGCTTCGTTCAAATCACGCCCGGCTACTTTCGCGCCATGGGCATTCCCATCTTCAAAGGCCGCGCGTTCACCGACCAGGACAACAGTGACCAGGGCCCGAAAGTTGCGATCATAAATGCCACGCTCGCCCGCCGGTTTTTCCCCGACGTCGATCCCGTCGGTCAACGAATTTGCCTGGGTGAAGACTGTTCAAAGGGCCCTTGGCTTACCGTGGTCGGCGTAATGGGTGACGCGGCCCTCCAAAGTCTGAGCGACCCGCGCTTTCCGCAGGTGTTTTCACCACATGCCCAAGGTGTGGAAGGAGGAGTCGCCGGAAATATGGAGCTGGCGGTGCGCACATCCGCTGACCCCCTAAGCCTAGTAAGCGTGTTGCGGGAGCAAGTTCGCCAATTGGACAAAGACCAGTCCGTGGCCGGTATCCAGACTCTTGACCAGGTGGTGAGCACGTCATTGGCACAGCCTCGCTTGAACACACTGCTGCTCGCGGGTTTTGCAGCGCTCGCGCTGCTCCTGGCGACCATCGGGATCTACGGGGTGATTTCCTACTCGGTCGCACAGCGGACACGCGAGATTGGGATTCGCATGGCGCTCGGGGCAGAGCGACAACAAGTTCTGAAACTCGTCGTCGGGCAAGGTCTGAGGCTGACATTGATGGGTGTTGGCTTCGGGATCGTCGCCGCGTTGGCGCTGACTCGCTTTCTCGCGAGCCTGCTCTACGGCGTCAAGCCAACGGATCTCCTGACGCTCGTCGTCGTGTCGCTGTTGCTGACCATCGTGGCGCTTGTGGCCAGCTACATCCCGGCCCGTCGGGCGACGAACGTAGATCCCATGGTGGCGCTGCGTTACGAATGATGCTATTGAGTGATTTTGTGATTGAGTCAGTGTGCGATTGAACGACAAAGGGCCTTTCAATCGCTAAATGACCCGATCACTCAATCACCAGATCACGCAATCACCTGATCGAGAAATCACTCAATGATTCGATGAGTCAATGAATCAAACCGAGGTGGGAAATGGGAACGCTACTCCAAGATTTGAAATGCGGTTTGCGGATGCTGGTGAAAAATCCCGGCTTTACCGCAGTCGCGGTGTTGACGCTCGCGCTCGGCATTGGCGCGAACACGGCCGTATTCAGCGTGGTCAACGCGGTCCTGCTGAAGCCGCTACCCTACACCGATCCAGACAGGCTGATGACTGTGGAATCGATGGACACTCGCCACGGCCTGGCACCCGATCCGCTCTCCTACCCTGACTTCTTCGATTTCCGCGCCCGGAATCATGTGTTCGAGCACTTGGTTACTTCCCGCGAGACGAACATGATTCTGACCGGCGCTGGGGAGCCAGTACAACTGGACGCCGAGATGGTGACGTGGGATTTGTTCTCCGCGCTCGGCGTCCGGCCGGAATTGGGGCGCGGCTTTGTGCAAGGGGAGGAAGCAGCGGGAACCCATGTGGCGGTTCTCAGCCACAGCCTGTGGCAACGCCTGTTCGGCGGCGATCCCCACATCGTGGGACGCACCGTCACGCTCGATCGTAAACCGTACACTGTGGTGGGAGTGGCTCCAATCGGGTTCGCTTTCCCGGTGAACCAGCCGGATATCCAGCTCTGGACGACCATCGCCGCGGACAGGGAAGCGCCACCAGGGGACCAGCCCATCACCGAGCAGCGTGGCGCTCACCTCCTGAGGGCGCTCGGCCGCCTCAAACCCGGCGTCAGCATCGAGCAGGCGCGCGCCGACCTCGATGTGATCGCTCAGGCCCTGGCAAAGCAGTATCCGGACACGAACACCAACACCCGCCGGACCTCCGTGAGGCCTGCGCTGGAAACGCTCGTAGGCAAATCGCGCACGCCCTTGCTGATCCTGCTGGGCGCGGTAGGCCTTGTGCTGCTGATTGCTTGCGCGAACATCGCGAATCTGCTCCTGGCCCGGACCGCCAGCCGCGAGCACGAAATGGCGGTCCGGGCGGCCATCGGAGCAAGCCGAGGCCGCGTAATCCGGCAACTGCTTACCGAGAGCCTGCTGCTGGCCATGCTGGGCGGAGCGGCCGGAATTGTGATGGCGGATTACGCCTTGCATCTGTTGCTGCCCCTGGGTGGCGAAAGCATCCCGCGCCTCGCCCAGGCCGGCGTTGACGGCCGCGTGCTTGCTTTTTCGCTGCTTCTTGCCTTCATTACAAGCGTCCTCTTCGGAATGGCGCCGGCGGTTCAAGCGTCGAAGATTGATCTCACCGGCTCCTTGAAGGAGCAGAGCCGTGGCAGCACGAACCGCCATGACCGACTGCGAGGCGTGCTGGTGGTGGCACAGGTAACACTGGGCCTGGTTCTCGTCACCGGGGCCGGTTTGTTGGTGGCGAGCTTCCTCCACTTGGAGCAAAGCGACCTCGGGCTGAAGCCGGATCATCTGCTCACCTACTGGTTCAGCCTGCCGGAGACCGAGTACAAGACCGCTCAGCAGATGGCCTTCTACGACCAATTGCTGGAACACATGCACGCCCTGCCTGGCGTACAGTCGGCGGCGGGCGTGTGGCCGCTGCCCCTCGGCGGAGACAATGCCACGGTCAGCTTCAATATCGAGGAGCGCCCTGCCCCCCCACCCAGCCGGCCCTCGGCGCGCATGGCCTTTGCAACACCGGGTTACTTCCGGACCGCGGGCATTCCGCTCCTCAAAGGCCGACCATTCACGACACACGACGACGAAAAGGCCCCGCCGGTCCTGATTGTGAACAAGGCGTTCGCGGATAAATTCTTTCCGGGCGAAGACGTAATCGGGAAGCGCATCACGCCCGGCGCGACCGGTCCGGGCCAGAAGGGTGAGACGCTGCACGAGATTGTGGGCGTGGTGGGCAGCGCCAAGCTGTTTGCGCTGGACGCCGAGCCCCAGCCCATCTACTACTTCCCCTACAAGCAGCTTGCCTGGATGCCGCCGGTGGTGATGGTCCGCACCTCTGTTCCGCCTCGCACTCTGGAATCGGCGATTCGCGGGCAGATGGCGGCGCTTGACCCGCTGGTTCCCGTGTTTCAAGTCAGGACCATGGACGAGCTGCTCTCAACACAAGTCACCGAGGCACGCTTTCACACGCTGCTTCTCGGCTGCTTTGCGGGCATCGCCCTGCTGCTCACCATGGTCGGACTTTACGGCGTGATGGCCTACTTGGTAACGCGGCGGACGCGCGAGATCGGAGTGCGAATCGCGCTCGGCGCCAGCCAGGCCGCAGTCCTTTCGATGGTGTTGAAGCAGGCGATGCGGCTGGTGGCAGCCGGGCTGGCCATAGGGCTGGTCGGCTCGTTCGCTGCAATCCAGCTTCTGCGGAGCATGTTGTACGGCGTGTCGCCGTGGAATCTTCCGGTGTTTGTTCTGGCGGCCTTGCTGGCGGCATTGACCGCCACATTAGCGGCCTACTTGCCGGCGAGGCGCGCGACCAAAGTGGACCCCATGACGGCGCTGCGGTATGAATGATGCAATTGAACGATTTTTCGATTGAGTCATTGTGCGATTGAACGACGAATGGCGTTTCAATCGCTAAATCACCCGATCGCGCAATCACTCAATGATTCGATGAGTCAATGAATCAATCCGAGGTGGGAAATGGGCACGCTGGTTCAGGACGTGAAATACGGCTTTCGTATGCTCGTAAAGAACCCCGGCTTCACAGCCGTGGCGGTGTTGACTCTGGCGCTCGGAATCGGCGCGAACACCGCAATCTTTTCTGTGGTGAACAGCGTAATGCTTCGTCCTCTCGCGTACCGCGATTCCCGGCAACTTTACTTGATCCAGGTTATTTGGCGGCAAATCGCCAAGTTTTATCCTTTAATGCCAGCCAATCTCCCAGGCTTCCGCATCTGGCAGAAGGAATGTCAATCGTTCGAGAGCATCGCCGTCGCCGTCGGCACGAGTGCCGACATGACGGGTGCGGGCGAGCCTGAGAACATCACTGGTGTGCGCGCGTCGGCAAACCTCTTCGGCGTGTTGGGCATTCGCCCGGCTCTTGGCCGCGATTTTCTTCCGGAGGAAGATGAGCCCGATCGCGGCCGCGTGGTCATCCTGACCGATACTTTCTGGCGCAGCCATTTCCACGCCGAAGCCGCCGTAGTCGGCCGAACGATCACGCTCGATGGCGCTCCCTACCAAGTTGTAGGCGTCCTCGGGCCCTCGTTTCATTTCCCGGCGCAATTAGGGCAGCTCACAAGCTTTCCTGACCGCCTGGACTTCTTCGAGCCGCTCAACGGCCCAAAGGAGGACGAGCAGGATCTCATCGGAGAGTTCGATTTCGCCCCCATTGGACGCTTGAAGCCGGGTGTCACACCAGCCCAGGCCGTTGCCGAGCTAAATGTCGTCCAAGGGCATATCGTCCAACAAACCAAGGAACCGGACGTGGACCTGAAGGCCGCGATCTTCCCGCTCGATTCCGAAGTGGTCGGGGCGGCGCGGCGAGGGTTGATTCTTTTGCTCGCAGCCGTGGGCGCGGTTCTGTTGATCGTGTGTCTGAACCTCGCGAACCTCTCGCTCGCTCGCGTTCCGGGCCGGATGCGAGAGGCCGCGATCCGCGCAGCGCTTGGCGCGTCGCGGTGGCAGCTTTTCCGACGGATGCTTACGGAAAGCTTGTTGCTCGGAGCGATCGGCGGCGCGCTCGGTGTCTGGCTTGGAAGCCTTGGCATACGGGGGCTCGTCCAGGCCGCGCCGCCAGGCATTCCTCGGTTGGATGAAGTTCAATTGGATGGGCGTGTCCTGGGGTTTGCCCTGCTGCTTTCGGTTGCGACCGGAATTCTTTTTGGATCCCTTCCCGCCTGGCGCATGTCGCGAAGCAATCCCCAGGAAACGCTGAAATCGGGCGGCATGGCGGCAGGCGAAAGCCGGCGCACGCGACGCCTGCGCGAGATCTTGATCGGCCTCGAAGTTGCGCTGAGCACGCTGCTGCTGATGGTTGCGGGCCTTTTAATCTCCAGCCTTTTTCACCTGCTTCGCGTCAACATGGGTTTTGCGACCGAAAAGGTCTTTACTGCAGACGTGGATCTGCCGCCGCAGGGCTACGCCGGCGCTGCCGCAAGGCTGCGCTTTTACAACTCCTTGCTTGACCGCCTTCGCGCCCTGCCTGGCGTCCATGCGGTCGGTTGGGTGAGCCGCTTGCCCCTTGAGGGGGAAACCCATGTTACGGGAATTGATATCCCCCCGGGCCGACCTGTGCCCCCCGTGGCCAACTACCGCGCCGCGAGCCCAGACTATTTCGCTGCCATCGGAACCCCACTCCTGCGCGGCCGGATTTTCAACGAGAGCGATCGCGGCCGAAACGTGGTCGTAGTCTCCGAAACTGTCGCGGCGCGCTTCTGGCCTGGCCAGGACCCGATTAGCCGCACCTGTCTCACATACTGTGGACCGAAGAAAGAAGAGGAGGTCATCGGCGTGGTCGGCGACATCCACACCGTGAAGCTCGACGAGCCTCCAGTTATGATGGTGTATGTGCCGGACTGGTACGGCGGCATGGGACACGTCCCGAGCTCAGCGGGAATCCTTGTCCGCACCTCCGGCGAAGAGCGCGGGGTGGCTTCTGCGGTCCGCCAAGCCATCTACGCGACTGATGCCAATGTGCCGATTGTCGCCTTACGGCCCATGGCCGAGCTGGTGTTCGAGTCCGTCGCGCCCCGCCGCTTCCAGATGTTTCTGGCAGTGATGTTCGCCTGCTCGGCGCTGTTCCTCGCTTCGCTCGGAATATATGGAGTCATTGCGTACTCGGTCGAGCAGCGGCGCCACGAGTTGGGCATTCGCCTGGCGCTCGGCGCCCAATTTTCCGATTTGCGCCGAATGGTTTTGCGACAGGGGATGGCGCCGGTGCTGGCCGGCCTGGTGGCCGGAATCGGCGCTTCGATGGTTGCAGGACGGCTGATCGAGAGTTTGCTCTTCGGAGTAAGCGCCTGGGATCCACCCACGGCGGCGGCGATGGTCCTTCGAATCTCTCAATCGCAAAATCACCCAATCACTCAATCGTCCGATCACTCAATCGCTCAAAGACCCGATGAGTCAATGAGTCAATCCGAGGTGAGAGATGGGCACAATAATTCAGGACCTTCGCTACGGGATAAGGATGCTGGCCAAGAACCCCGGCTTTACAGCCGTCGCCGTCTTGACGCTGGCGCTCGGTATCGGGACGAACACGGCAATATTTAGCCTTGTAAACGCCGTGTTGTTGCGTCCGCTTCCATACCCCGATTCGGACCGGCTCGTGCACGCCCAATGGCTGTTCGACCATGGCGACGTGCCGTCGGTGACCGCGATGGAATTCGCGTTCTGGAAAGAGCACAGCCGGGCGTTCGATAACGCAGCCGCAGTGGACCTGTTCCCCTCCGGCTTCAACCTTGTCGCGGGTCAGGAACCCGAGCACGTCAAAGCTCTGGGGGTGTCGCGCGACTTTTTCCGCACGCTCAGTGTACAGCCGATTCTCGGGCGCGCCTTCACGGCGGATGAAGACCGCCCGAACGGTCCGAAGGCCGTGATTCTGAGTTATGGTCTGTGGCAGCGCCGTTTCGCTTCCGATCCCAGCATCATCGGCCGCGCCATCACTCTCGATGGCGAGAGTTATGCGGTGACGGGCGTCCTCCCGAAGGGCTTCCAATTCGTTTTGCCGTGGATCACTGTGCAGGATGTGGACGTTTGGGCGCCTCTCCGGCTGGTTCCTGATCCGCACAATGACGGCCACAATTTCGCCATGATCGCGCGGCTGAAACCCGGCATCAAGCTGGAGGGGGCGCAATCCGATATGGCGCGCGTGCTGGCGGAAATTCGCGAGGACGTTCCGGGGCACGTCGCGCCAGGCGAGCGTGGCGTTTCCCTGGTGCCGTATCTGAAGTGGGTAACGGGCGACGTGCGGTCACCCCTTCTGATCCTATTCGCCGCCGTGGGCCTGGTGCTGCTGATCGCTACTGTGAACGTCGCCAATTTGGTCATGGCCCGCGCGGTCGCGCGGCAGCCGGAGGTGGCGGTGCGGCTAGCTCTGGGAGCGAGTAGCGGGCGCGTGCTTCGGCAATTGCTGACGGAAAACCTTCTGCTGGCGTTTCTTGGCGGCGGTGTGGTGATGGGGGCTGCGCGGTGGACGGTCCACGCACTGATTGCTCTCGCCCCGCGGGGTTTCCCGATTGCGGGCGAACCGCAGATTGATTTCCGCGTGCTGGTCTTTACGTTTTTCATGGCGGCCGCGGCGGGCGTGGCGGCGGGACTGGTGCCCGCGTTCGGAGCATCGCGCTTGGATCTTTCTCAGTCCATCAAGCAGGGCGCCCGAGCCGTCTCCGGGCACGCGGGCCACAGGCGGCTAAGGAATACCATGGCTACTGCTGAAGTTGCGCTCTCCGTCCTGCTTCTGACCGGCGCGATGCTGTTGATCTTGAGCCTGGCTGCGCTCGAGCACGTCAACCCCGGTTTTAATCCGCAGAATCTTTCGACGTTTCATCTCTGGCTTCCTAGTCAAAGGTTCAAGACGGCCGCCGCGATATGGGACTTCGAGCAGCGCGTTCTGGCGCGCTTATCGGGGCTGCCGGGGGTCGAGTCGGCGGCGGTAGTCTCTGCTCTGCCGCTCGAATTCGGTGTGAACGGTACGACGCGCGTCACCAGCGGCGGTCACGAATCGCACGTTTATGTCGAGATACGGGGCGCGAGTCCGGACTATTTCAAGACTATGCAGATTCCCCTGGTGCGCGGCCGTGGGTTTCAGAGCTCCGACACCGCATCCGCTCCTCTGGTGGCCGTCGTTAATGAAGCTTTTGCGCGCAAGTGCTGTGCCGATGGCGAGACCCTTGGCAGCCAAGAGACCCTGCCCGTCGGGTGGGAGGGCGGCCTACGGCGTGAAATTGTGGGCGTGGTCGGGGATGCAAAAGAACATGGGATCTCCGAGCCAGCCCCGCCGACATTGTTCCTCCCGGCCGCCCAGCTCGACGACAAGCTTGTTCGCGCGGTCTTCTCCGGCTCGTCCTGGGTGGTCAGGTCGCAGGCGCCGCTGGGCGAGAACGAAGTTCGACGGGCAGTTGCTCAGGCCGACTCGGGAGAAGCTGTGGGGGACTTTGCAAGTATGGCCGCGCTCGTGGAAGAATCTTTCGCCCCGAGCCGGTTCATGGCAAGGCTAATGAGCGCCTTCGCCGGCCTTGCTTTGCTTCTTGCGGCCATCGGACTATACGGAGTGCTTTCGTATTCCGTCGCCGAGCGCACGCACGAAATCGGCTTGAGGATGGCACTCGGTGCCGAAAGGCGAGACGTCCTGGGGATGGTGCTCGGACAGGGCCTGCGCGTGGCTCTGGTTGGCGTGGCGATCGGCCTAGCCTTGGCGCTGGCGCTCAGCCGCTTACTCGGCGATTTGTTGTTTGGCGTCCGGCCGACCGATCCCGGGGCGATAGCCGGTGTCGCCGCGATTGTCAGTGTGGTGGCGCTTATCGCCTGCTACGTTCCGGCCCGCCGCGCCACGAAGGTCGATCCCATGGTGGCGCTGCGGTACCAATGAATCCATCGGGTGATTGAATGATCGGGTGATTGAGCGATTTGGACAAGCGGCGGCGATGGTCCTTCGAATCTCTCAATCGCAAAATCACCCAATCACTCAATCGTCTGATCACTCAATCGCTCAATGACCCGATGAGTCAATGAATCAATCCGAGGTAAGCGATGGGCACACTGGTTCAGGACCTGCGTTACGGGATAAGGATGCTTGCGAAAAATCCCGGCTTCACCGCCGTCGCGGTTCTGACGCTCGCGCTCGGCATCGGCGCGAATACGGCCATCTTTAGTGTGATTGACGCGTCGCTTCTACGGCCGCTCCCATACCAGCACTCCGAACGACTTGTGAACTTAACGATGCGGTTCAGAAGGGGAAGCCGTTTCGTCGTCGCTCCGCATTTCGTTGCATGGCGGGACCAGAGTAACCTCCTCGACGGTTTTGGAGCCTTCGGCTTCGGTTTCAATGGATACGGCGACGGGGCGAACTTGACGGGGATGGGCGAGCCGGTCCGCATTAAAATTGCACCCATCACCGTGGGATTCTTCCGCCTGCTTGGCGTTACATCGATCGCGGGAAGAGATTTTCTCACTGAGGAAGGCGAGCGGGGGCGGAGCCGTGTGTTGATACTCAGCGCTGGCGTCTGGCGACAGAATTTCGGAGGGAACCCGGACGTCATCGGCAAGACGGTGAACTTGGACGGCACGCCTTATACGGTTGTTGGTGTCATGCCGGCGGGTCTCGTTTATCCGCCGGGAGAGGCTTGGGTGCCTGAAGTCCTCGACGCGACGAACTCCTTGCCTTCCAGTCCCGACTTTCCACTGCTAACCGTGATTGGGCGGCTGAAGACCGCGACAAGCATCGAACAGGCACGGTCGGAGCTCCAACTGGTCACGGACCGGTTCAATAAGCAAGTTACGCCCTCGGGGCGCGCGCACGCATTCTCGCAGGCGAGAGTAGAAGTGGTTCCGCTTCACGCCCTGCTCGCCGGAGATGTTCGTGCGTTACTTTTTATCCTTCTCGCAGCGGTCAGCTTCGTGCTTCTGATCGCGTCGGCGAATGTGGCGAACCTGCTCCTGGTCCGCGCGGCCGGACGCGCCAGGGAAGTGGCCATCCGCGCCGCATTAGGTGCTGGCCGGGCGCGTCTGATCCGGCAGCTTTTGACGGAGAGCGTGCTGTTGGCTGCATCCGGCGGGGCCCTAGGCTTGCTCATCGGGCTTTGGGCGGTGGACGCCATGAAGCAGCTCATCCCGCCGAGCCTTCCGAACGACATACACCTCGATTCGCGGGTCCTGCTTTTCGTGGTAGTAATTTCCGTCGCTTCAGTTCTCTTCTTCGGGTTGCTCCCGGCGCTGCTGGCCTCGCGGCCGGATTTGAGCACGGCGTGTCGGGGCGAGGCGGCGCCCGGCCCCGACGGGCGCGGCGCGCATCGGTTGCGAGAATTGCTGGTCGTCGCGGAGATTGGGCTTTCGGTAGTATTGCTCGCGAGCGCAGGCCTTCTCGTGCGCAGCTTTTGGCGCTTGACCGAAACCGATCCCGGCTTCGATGCCAGCCACGTTCTCCTCGCCGACTGCTGGCTTCCGGTAACAATGGTCTCCAATTCCGAACGTCAGGCAGCGTTCTTCGCTCAGGTGCTCGAAAGGTTGCGCGCCTTGCCAGGAGTGGAGCAGGTAGGAGCGACAACACACTATCCGATGAGCACCTTCAACGCGCTTTCCTCGAATCTCGATATCGCCGGCGCGCCGGCGGTCGAGCTTAGCGCGCCCATTTCGATCGCCTCCGTGAGTCCGGATTATTTCCGGGCTATGCGAATTCGTTTGGTCAAAGGCCGGTCTTTCAATCAGGATGACGGAGGCCGGGCGCAGAACGTCGCCATGATTACGGAGTCTGTCGCGCGCGGCGCATTCCCGGGCCGCGGCGCCGTCGGTCGGGAGATGAGCACCGACGGCCCCAAGGGGCCCTGGCGGACTGTGGTGGGAGTTGTCACGGACACTCACAATTACGCGTTGGACCGCGAGCCTTGGCCGGAAATCTACGTGCCTTACATGCAGTCCCCTTCGTTCTTCATGACCTTCGTGGTGCGCACCAGCGGCGACCCGGCTCAATTCGCTCCGGTCCTGAAGCAAGCCGTTGCAAGCGTGGACAGGAATCAGCCCGTCTCAAACATTCAGACCATGGAGGAGCTTATGGAAAAGGCCGTCGCCCCGCGGCGATTCAAAATGCTCCTCCTCGGAGCATTCGCGGGCCTGGCATTGCTGCTGGCGATCGTGGGACTCTACGGAGGCGTCTCCTATTCCGTTACTCAGCGAACCCACGAAATTGGAGTTCGCGTGGCGCTGGGAGCGGGGCGGCGGGATGTCATGTGGCTTATCCTTGGGGAGGGAATCTTCCTGACGGTTGCCGGCCTAAGTGCTGGCTTGGTGGGAGCCTGGGCCTTGACTCGCTTCCTGACCGGCTTCCTATACGAAGTGAAGCCGAGCGACCCGTTGACTTTCAGTGCTGTGTCGCTTCTTCTGGCCTTCATGGCAATGCTGGCCTGCTATATCCCCGCCCGCCGGGCGACCCGAGTGGACCCCATGGTGGCGCTGAGGTACGAGTGACGAATTATGAATTACGAATTGTCGTGAACTCGCGCGATGCCGCTTGATGATAATTATGAATTAATAATTCTTAATTCATAACTTATAAAACAGACCGCCCTATTCCTCTCGCGTCGGTGCGTTGAATCTTCAATCCACTCGAAGTCGCTTTAGTGGCGCCTCGTCCACCTCCAAGCCCAAGCCGGGGCCGGTGGGCACGGCCAGGTAGCCACCCTGTTGTTCGAGCGGCGGATGGATGACGCGATTCAGGATCGCACGCTTGTCCTTTTCGCCCGACGAGGCCGGCAGATCGTATTCCTGGGCGCGCTCTTCGCGAGCGAAGCAGGCGGTGAAGTGGAGATTCGCGGCGGTACCGAGGGCTGGCTGAGTTTGGTGCGGCACGAGCAGGCGATTGTAGGTGGAAGCGAGCGCGGCGATGCGCAAGGCTTCGCTGATGCCGGCGCATTTGGTGACGTCGGGCTGGACGATATCCACGCGCGCCTCGGTGATGAGGTCGCGGAACTGCCAGCGCGTGTACTCGTGCTCGCCCGCGGCCACGGGAACGTCGAGCGCGGCGACAACTTGCGCAATGCCCGCGTAGTCGTACTGCGCCACGGGTTCTTCATAGTGCATGATGCCGAGCTCGTCTTGGAAGCGGCGGCCGAGCCGAATGGCCGTCGAGACCGAGAAGCCGTTATTGGCGTCAAAGCCGAGCTCGATCTTGTCGCCGATGGCCTTGCGCACTTCGGAGAGCACTGCCCAGTCGTGCGCCGGGTCGGCGTCGGTGCGGCGCGTGCCCCAGTCCATGCGGATCTTGACCATGCTGTGGCCCTGCTCGACGGCCTGCGCGGCTCGGCGAGCCATTTCCGCGGGCGTCGAATCCGCCGCGCCGCCGATGCTCGCGTACATGCGCACGCGGTCGCGCCGCCGCCCCCCGAATAGTTCGGAAAGGCTAAGGCCTGTGACCTTGCCGAAGATGTCCCAAAGCGCGATGTCCACGCCCGCAATCGCCTCTGGCTGGACGCCCATCACGCCGAGCTTATAGGTGGGGAAAAACATCTCATCCCAGAGGCGCTCGCGGTCGAGTGCATTCCGCCCGATGACGCGCGGCTTCAGCGCTTCATTGATGAGGCTTGCCGTCGCGCGAACGTTCATGGGACTCGCCTCACCGTACCCTGTGACGCCGCCATCGGTCCGCACCACGACGAAGAGCGAGTCGCACGTGAGCACCCAGGATTCGACGTCTATAATCTTCAGGCGAGCGAGCGACGCGGGAACGGGTGGGGCCGCAACCGTCAGCGGGCCGGCGAAAGTGGCGGGCAAGGCGAGGCCAAGAAATTCCCGGCGAGTCCTTTGCGAAGTGCGTGGGGGGTAATTCACAGTGACACCTCAGCGCTCGGGTGGCGAACCGGAGTATAAGACATTTCGATGCGGTCCGCTCGCAGGCGAACCCGTTGCGCCCCGGAGGAATTGCGTGTAGAGTCTCGCCGAATTGGCGAAAGCCAGAACAGCGGCGGAAGCGGCTGACCGAGCAGGACGCTGAAAAAGGCTTTTGTGGCTGTCATCCTGAGCCCCATTCGCTTTGCTCAGGGCAGGCTCTTCGCTTGTCCTCCTGAGCCTTTCGCTTGTCATCCTGAGCCCCATTCGCTTCGCTCAGGGCAAGCTCTTCGCTTGTCATCCTGAGCGGAGCGAAGGATCTCAGCAGCTCGCTCAGGGTAAACTCCGCGAAGGATCTGTGTCATTTCGTTTCAACACAATACAGGGATGCTTCGCGAAGTTTACCCTGAGCCCCTTCGCTGTGCTCAGGGCAGTTCGCA
>QHZN01000100.1:0-45094 GCA_003225365.1 Acidobacteriota bacterium | reverse complement strand
TGGGGTTGATGGTCCCCGAACAGGCGGGCGTGGCGCCGGTGCGGCTGGTCGTCAACAGCCTCGGTCCAGCCAAAAAAGCGCTTGATGGATTGGGGCTGAAATATACGGAAGAAGATGTTCTGCTCGTCCATCTCTCCGACCGCCCCGGCGCGCTTGGGAAGCTCACTCGCAAGCTCGCCGACCGCGATGTTGACGTGAAATACGCTTACGGCACCATACTCAAAGGCGCGGGCCGCGCCGCCTTTGTACTGGCCGTCTCCGATATCGAGGGCGCAGAGAAAGTCGCTAAGTAGTCCGCCAAGACTCATTTCATGTCAGGTTTGGGGCTCCTTCACGAGACGCTGTGAAATCATCTCGGGAAGCGCAAAAGCCTTTCATCCCGCGCCTGCGAGACAAAGTTCGAAAGGGGGCAAAGAAGAGACTGGGGGTGCTCTCTGCGGCTCCTTGCGCCTTGGCGTCTTTGCGCGAGGTGGTTAATTTCACCCCTCACGCGGGCAACGGCGCCAAGCTGTCGCGACGAACGCACACATTGCGAGTGACCCGCGTCGAGCAGGCCGCGGACGCAGGTCTGGGGTGTGGGTCCGGCGTACGAGGCGAGAGCGCGCTCCAAGCCTCCGCGATTATAGAGAGACTTTCCGCACGCGCGCGACCCCGCGCAGGTCTCCTCTGACGAGAACGATACCAGCGCTCTCCATGGCGATGTCGGTGCCGGTGCCCATGGCTATGGCTACGTCGGCGAGCGAGAGCGCCGGCGCGTCGTTCACGCCATCACCTGCCATGGCCACGCGCCGCCCCTGGGCCTGAAGCCGCTTCACAATTTCGCCTTTTTGCTCCGGCCGCACCTCGGCCTCGATTTCCTCGATGCCGAGCTTGCGCGCAACCGCCTCGGCGGTAGCGCGGCTGTCTCCGGTGACCATCATGAGGCGGAGGCCGTCTTCGCGGAGAAGTCCGAGCGCTTCCGGCGTCGTCGGCTTGACGGCGTCGCCGACTGCCAGCAGGCCCGCGGCGCGCCCCTCCACAGCCAGATACATTACTGTCAACCCGTCAAGTCTCAGCGCGTCAGCCTTTTCTTTGAGAGCGCCGGAGAGAATGTTAAGCTTCTCGAGGAATTTCAAATTCCCGAGCGCCACCGCTCGGCCATCAACTTTTCCCGTCACGCCTTCGCCGGGTATGGACTGAACTCCCTCGACGGGAGGGGGTTCCACATTCAATTCGCGGGCGCGCGCCACAATCGCCCCGGCGAGCGGATGCTCGCTGGCCCGCTCGATGCCGGCGGCGAGGCGCAGAATCTCGGTTTCGCTCGACCCGGCCTCGGGCAAGATGGTGACCAGGCGCGGCTTGCCCTCCGTCAGCGTGCCGGTTTTGTCCACCACCAGCGTGTCAACTTTCTCGAGCGTCTCAAGCGCTTCGGCGTTGCGGATGAGCACGCCCGCGAGCGCCCCGCGCCCTGTGCCGACCATGACGGACATTGGCGTGGCAAGGCCCAGCGCGCAGGGGCAGGCGATGATAAGCACGGAGACGGCGTTGACGAGGGCGTACGCCAGGCGCGGCTCGGGGCCGAGGATAGCCCAAACGATGAACGTCGCCACCGCGGCCAGCACCACCCCCGGGACGAAATACCCGGAGACGACGTCGGCGAGCCGCTGAATGGGGGCGCGGCTGCGCTGCGCCTCGGCCACCATTTGGACGATTTGCGCGAGCAAGGTTTCCCGCCCGACGCGTTCGGCGCGCATCAGGAAGCCGCCCGTGCCGTTCACCGTGCCGCCCGTGACGGCATCGCCGGCGGATTTTTCGGCAGGCATGGGCTCGCCCGTCACCATGGACTCGTCCACGAAGGTTGTCCCTTCGATGACTTTGCCGTCCACAGGAATTCTTTCTCCCGGACGCACGCGCAGGCGGTCGCCCACGTTCACGCTATCGAGTGGGACGTCTTCTTCGGCGCCGTCTTCGCGGACGCGTCGGGCGGTCTTTGGGACGAGGCCAAGCAGGGCTTTCAGAGCGGCGGATGTGCGGCTGCGCGCTCGAAGCTCTAAAACCTGGCCGAGTAATACCAGCGTGGTAATGACCGCCGCGGCTTCAAAATAAACTTCGATTTGCCCGCCGTGTCCCCGGAAAGCTTCGGGAAAAATCCCCGGCGCTACGGTCGCGGCGAGGCTGTAGAGGTACGCGGCCGCTGTGCCGATGGAAATCAGTGTGAACATATTTAGCCGCCTGCGGATGATGGACACCCACCCGCGCTCGAAAAACGGCCAACCTCCCCAGGCCACCACCGGCGTCGCGAAGGCCAGCTCAATCCAATTCCAGGTCGCAGGCGGGAGCACGGCGAAGAGACGGCCCGAAAACATCCCCCCCATCGTCCGCGCCAGCAACGGCGCGGTCAGAACCAGGCTGACCCAAAACCGCCGGCTCATTGCCGCGAGTTCCGGGTTCTCCGCTTCTTCGGCCGTGACGGTCTTCAGCTCGAGTGCCATCCCGCAGATGGGGCAGGCGCTCGGCTCGTTTCGAATGACCTCCGGATGCATGGGGCAGGTATAGACCGCGCGCGTGACCGCAGGGGAAGAAGGTTCGAGCGCCATGCCACATTCCGGGCATGCTCCGGCCCGCGGCTCATGAACCTCGGGATGCATGGGGCAAGTGAACGAGCCTTCTGTGGCCGTCGGTGGCTCGGCCTGCGCGAGCTTCTTGGGCGCGTTCGCCAAGAACTTTGCCGGTTCGGCTGAGAACTGCTCGAGGCAGGAAGGGGAACAGAAATAATACGTTTGACCTTCAAACTTGAATGTCCCCGCGGCCTTCGCCGGCTCAACCGTCATCCCGCATACGGGATCTACCGGCTCGTTCTTGGCGGAACCGGGCTTTGTTTCGGGGGACAACATTTGGATTCGGTATGGCAGTTTCAAATGCTCGCGCCAGCCCTCTCCCTTCTTCTAATTCTCCAGATGCGTCCGCCTCCCGAACGGTTACGAGTGGGCCGCGCCCGGCTGGCTTCCTCGGCCTAATCCACAGCCAAACCCCGGCGGGCACTGTGCTAGAATGCGCGCAGTCTAGTTTGGCCAAGTGAGGAACCTATGGCGATCAAGAAGGCGGCTTCGGGTTCGACGAATGGAAATTCGGACATGACACCCGTGGTGGCGGCGACGCTCGCAGGGGTCATTTACCAGGCGAAGCTGATGAACCGTCAGTCAAAGCTCAACATTCCCGAGCAAGAAGTCGTCAGCGAGGTGGTAAGTCTTTGGCAGGCGGTTATGCACGAGCTGGGCCGGGAGGGATAGGCCGTCGAGAGCGCCTCCCGAATGCCGTGCCACCAAATATTTCTGCTGCCTGGCCCGCCATTCCCCTCCCGGTGTCATGCCCGCGAAAGCGGGCATCTATCCCGCCCTGCGGGACGCTTGTGCGGGAATGACCGGGGCCAAAGGCTCGGCGGCGGGTATCCAGATCTCGCAGGGTCAGCCCTCGCCGGCGGACTAAGGGGCCTGGCCCGGCCGGGCGAGCGCTTCCACGAAACTCAGCATCCGCGGGTCATCCCAATCGTCGTTGCTGATAATCTTTTCCGCCACCCTGCCATTCCGGTCCAGGATATAGGTCTCCGGAAACTGAAAAGTCCCGTAGCGCGCGGGAAGGGCGCGGGACGGGTCGCGAGCGATGGGGAAGGTGAGATGGTAATCGGCGACGAATTTCTGGAGCGCCTCCAAGTCGGTGTCCACACTGACGCCGAGGACGACAACGCCGAGCGGCTTCGCCTTCTCCGCGAACCGTTCGAGGCTGGGAGTTTCTTCGACGCAGGGCGGGCACCAGGTCGCCCAGAAATTCAGCACAACGACGCGCCCGCGGTAATCTTCCAGCCCGACCGGGCCGCCTCGAAGCGCGGGCAGCCCCGCGAAGGCCGGCGCAGGATCGCCCACTCCCGGGGGCCCTGTCGGCTGGCCGCGCAGGTAGAAAAGCAGCGCCGTCCCGGCGAGCAGGCCGAGGAGCACGATCGGGATGCCGCCCTTTTTGCTCATCCCCTTTCGTACGATTATAATGTCGTTTGGAGTCTAAGAGGTTGATGAAAATTCGGGTCTGTCATGCTGAGCGGAGCGAAGCATCCCTTTTAGGCTTCGAAAAATAATGGAGAGGGATTCTTCGCTGCGCTCAGAATGACAACGTAAGACAATTTTTCATCAGCCTGCTGAGGGGCAAGGGAAAGGGCATGGCCGAGGTTTCCGTCGTCATTCCTGCCCGCAACGAAGAAGCCAACATCGAGCGCGTGGTGCGTTCGGTGGCCGCCCAGCAGGGCGTTCGGGAAATCATTGTGGTGGACGACGGGTCCGAGGACGGGACGCCGCGCCTGCTCGAATGCTTGGGGAAGGAGATCCCGCGCCTTCGCACCGTGCGGACCGACGCGCTGCCGGAGGGTTGGGTAGGGAAGAATTACGCGCTCGCGACCGGCGCGCGACTGGCGACCGGCGACTGGCTGCTTTTTACCGACGCGGACACGTTTCACAGGCCGGGGAGTCTCAATGAACTTCTCGAACGCGCCGAAGGCGCAGGCGCGGCGCTGCTCTCCGTTTCGCCTGGACAGCAAACTCCCACATGGTGGGAAAAGGCAGTGATTCCGTTTGTCTATGCGCGCTTGAGCCGGCTCTATCGGTTCGAGGAAGTTTCGGACCCGGCATCGCCTCGGGCGGCTGCGAATGGCCAGTTCCTTTTGATTCGGCGGGACGTCTATGAGCGCCTCGGCGGGTTCGAACCGATTTGCGGCGAAATTCTTGAAGACGTTGCACTCGCGCATGCCTGGATGTGACTCCGTTGCTCAGCCTCTTGATCATCGCGGCTGGGATCGTAGCCGGCGCCGGAAACGCTCCTATTAAAATACCGGCGCTGATACTGCTTGGCGTTGTGGCCGTAAGGACGTGGAGCTACGGGCGGCATCTCGGCCGAATCGGTTTCGAGCCTTCTCGGTCTTTATACGGGCCGGCCGGGGCGGCCGTGTTTCTCCTGCTCCTGCTCAACTCGATTCGCGCCTATCTATGGGCGGGGAGCGTGAACTGGAAGGGCCGAAGCTATAACGTTCAGAGAGCGAGGAACATCGCGCGATGATTTACGTGACGCGGCGGGCTGAATTCTCGGCCTCGCACTATTATCACAATCCCGAGCTCAGTCCTGAAGAGAACCGCAGGATTTTCGGCAAGTGCAATAATCCGCACGGACACGGCCACAATTACACCCTCGAGGTCACGGTGGCGGGCGACGTGGACTCGAAGACCGGCATGGTGCTCGACATCAAAGACCTCAAGCAACTCGTCGAGGACGAAGTTTTACAGTCCATGGACCACCGCTTCCTCAACAAGGAAGTACCGGTTTTTTCCTCGACCCTCCCGACCACGGAAAACATCGCGGTCGAAATCTGGAAAAGGCTGGCGCAGAAACTCCCGAACGGCAAGCTGCATCGAATCCGGTTGTACGAAACCCCGGACCTTTATGTGGACTATTTCGGGGAGGCATGATTCATCTTACGCGACGTTACCGCTTTTCGGCTTCGCACCGGCTGCACAACGAGGCGTTGAGTGCGGAGGAAAACCGGCGGCTCTACGGCAAGTGCGACAACGCCTTCGGCCACGGGCACAACTACGTGCTCGATGTCACGATGGCGGGGCCGGTGGAGCCAGAGACCGGGATGGTCTTTGACCTCGGGGAACTCGACCGCACGATAGAGCGCGAGGTCCTGGAGCGCTTCGACACGGCCAATCTGAACCTGGACGACAAGACGTTCCGCAACGTGGTTCCGACGACGGAAAACCTCTGCATGGAGATTTACCAGACGCTTGAGGCCAAACTCGCCGGGAGGGAGCGCTGGCCAGCGGCGCGCCTCGAACGAGTGCGGCTCGAGGAGACCAATTCAAACTATTTTGAGTACGCGGGCGGGGCGAGGCGCAGCTAGGCGGAAGGAGGCTGGGATGAAAGTGGCGAGGCCGGATGAATTCGACGTGGCGGAGGACCGAGAAAAGACCGGGGGCGCTCGGGCGCTGGAAGCGGCGGTTCGCGAGCTGCTCCGCGAGGTGGGCGAAAACCCGGAGCGCGAGGGGTTGCTCAAGACCCCGACCCGCGTCGCCGAATCGCTGCGCTTCCTCACCCGTGGCTACCGGCAGGACATCCAACGGGTCCTGAACGGGGCGCTCTATTCGACGCCTTACGACGAGATGGTGATCGTCAAAGACATCGAAATCTTCAGCCTCTGCGAGCATCACATGCTGCCCTTTTTCGGCCGCTGCCACGTCGCCTATGTTCCCACCGACAAAGTCATCGGCTTGAGCAAGATTCCGCGCCTCGTGGACGTCTTCGCGCGCCGGCTTCAGATACAAGAGCGGTTGACCACCCAGATTGCCGAAACCATCATGGAGTACATCAAGCCGCAAGGCGTCGGCGTGATCATCGAGGCGAAACACCTTTGCATGATCATGCGCGGCGTCGAAAAGCAGAACTCCGTGGCGGTCACTTCAGCCATGCTCGGCGTCTTCCGCGATTGCGACCAGACGCGGGCGGAGTTTCTGCGGCTGATTCGGGAAAAAAGCTGAGCCCCGCGGCTGTGCCGCCCGCGGGAGGGAAAATAAATTTTTCATTTTCTGTATTTCCCGTAACTGCGGGTTTAAAAACCCGCCCTTTCCATGCGCCGAAACTTATCCTTGGACAAACCCCTCCAGAATAGGATTGCAGTCGTTACCGGGGCCAGCCGCGGCATCGGCTTCGCGATTGCGCGCGCCTTGGGAGCTTATGGGGCGGAAGTGGTGATCACGGCGCGGCATCGAAAATCGTTGGAAGCCGCGCGGGATAAGATCCCCAAGGCGCTGGGCGTTCGAGCGGACGCGACCCGCCCCTCGGAAGTCGCGCGCCTTTTCCGTGTCATTCGGCGGCGCTTCGGCCGGCTGGACATTCTGGTGAACAACGCCGGGGTTTTCACCTACAAGCCGTTCGCCCGGACGACACTTGCCGATTGGCGCGCCAATCTCGAAGCCAATCTCACCGCGATCTTCCTGGCAACGCGGGCGGCGCTGCCACTCCTCCAGCGCAGCGCCTGCGCCCACGTGATCAATATCCTCTCGATCTCCGCCTTCCGAGCGTTCCCGAAATGTTCGGCTTACACGGCGTCAAAGTTCGGGGCGCTCGGCCTGACACGAGTCCTCGGCCAAGAGCTCCAAAGCGAAGGGATTCGCGTGACGGCAATTCTGCCCGGCGCGACAGACACGCGGATGGTGGACGAATTCGATTTCCCCGTGCATCGCAAGCGACTCCTCCAGCCCGACGACGTGGCAGCGGCAGTGGTCGCAGCGCTCACAGCGCCGGCCAGGACGCGGGTGGAAGAAATCGTTCTCACACCGTCTTCAGGGCGGCTGTGAGACGGGCAGGGAGCGGGCGCAGGGTTGGACGGGGGGGCGCTCAGGTTGCGACAGGAGTATTCGCAGGAGGTTCGAGGAGCTGCGGATGCTGGCTGATGTAGCGTTCGATTCGCTCCTGGTCGGAGGGTTCGATCTCGATGAAACGGACGCCGATGCCCAACCGGCTGATGGTGTAGCTGACCTCGGCTGTGGCGATCACGATTTTGCCGCCGTCTTCGAGGTGAAACCGCACCTTGACTTTGGACCCCGCCTCCGGTTGATCCGTAGTTTCAACAAACATCCCGCCCACGCTGACGTCCCGCGAAAGGGCGAGCGACGAGAGCCCCTGCCATTCAACCTGAGTGGCGAGCTTCGCGCGCGGATGCTTTCGGCGGTTCCCGGTCTTGTGGTGGATCAAGCGGAGGAGAATCTGTTGCTCCTCGGGGCTGATATTCAAAAATTCCAGCGCCGCGCCGTCCCTGCCGTGGTAAACCACGCGGGCTTTGGTCTCGAGGAAACCCAGATGTCGCGCGGGGCGAAAGCGCAATACCAGTTCGGTGCCCACGGGCGGAGGGTCTGGGAGAATCACGAACAATCCCCCACCGCCAAGGGTCGTGGCGCGGGGGCCAAACTTTTTCCCGCCGAACGTGAATTCGACGAGGAAGTTCGCACTAATGCGCGGGAACTTCCGAGCGGCCTTATTTTCCAATTACGATTTCTCCTTGCAACTTATGTCACTGGTATTTTAACACGCCGGTGGCCTCGCTGAGGCCTCGAATGGTGTTTCGCATTCTTAGATTGAGGCTGCCCATGACTAAGAATCCGCCGGCCTCGCAAAGGTAAACCGAACGGAGCCTCTAGAACCGTTCCAACTTAACCGCCCAAAACACCAAAGTCGGCCGCTCGACTTCGCCCTTCGAGTCCCTCAGGGCTCTGAGCGAAGTCGAACGTCTCGGGGCGGTGAGCTTGTCGAACCGCAGCAACCTGAAAAATCCGCACTTCGAGCGCCGAAACCCATAGCCCCAGACAGTTGCAACGGCACTGATGTCCAAGAAACCAACACTCGTCCACGTGTTTGTGGCGAGCTCCCGATGGTGCCTGTGGTATCTTGAGCCGGACGCTCCGTCACGTCATGCATTTGAATTGGGGGGAGGCTCATGATGAGGTTTCGACGCTCGGTTGGAGTCAGCGGGCTGGTATTCATCTTCCTGGCCTCGGCGCGCGGGCAGAAGCCCCCGCTGACGCTCGACGACTTCTTCAACGCCGTCGAAATCCACGCCGTCCAAGTTTCGCCGGACGGCCACTCCGTGGCCATCGAAACCTCGCGCGCCGACTGGAGCGCGAACCGTTTTCGCCACGACTTATGGCTCTATCGCGGCACTGGAGAAGGTCGGCTCGTGCCGCTCACCAACTCGGGACGCGACAGCGCGCCCGACTGGTCGCCAGACGGCCGCTGGATAGCCTTCTTATCCGACCGACGCCAGCCTTCACCTCCGGCCGACGAGCCAAGTTCGGACGACAAGGACAAAAAAGACGTCGCCCAGCTCTACGTCATTCCTGTGGACGGCGGTGAAGCTTTCCCCTTGACGAATGGGAAAGAGGAGGTCCACGCGTTTGCCTGGACTCCGGACTCCTGCATGCTCTACTACGCCACGCGCACACCTTGGTCGAAGGAGAAAGAGGAGGCTTACAAGAAGGAATGGCAGGACGTTAATCAATTCCGCGAATCCGAGCGCGGAGACCAGATTACGGCGGTGCCTATACAGGCCAGCACGGGATGTCGTTGGGGCGGCCGGAAGGAGCCTCGGCCGATCTGGCAAGTGGAGAACCGCGTAAAGGGGCTGGCGGTTTCACCGGACCAGAGCCGGTTAGCCATTTCAACCGAGTCGCGCTCGGAACGCGGAGAGGACCGCGAGCCCTACGGTATTTATATCGCGGAGCTGCCGGGCGGCCCGGTCCATCTCGCGCTTCACACCCAGGACACAGCGGAGAACATCCGATGGTCGCCGGACAGCCATCACATCTTTTTCAGTTACAGCCACGGCATGCCCGAAGGGCCCTACGAAGACTCTCAATCGCGCCTTTACTGGGTTGACGCTGGAGGGAGTAAGTCCATTCGCTGGGCCGGGAGCTTTGCGGGTTCGGTGGAGGGATTTGCCGTGACGAAAGACGGCGGCATTTTGGCTGCCGGGCGCATGGGCACCGAAGTCGAGCCTTACGCTCAGGCGAGCGCTAACGGCGATTTCACCAAGCAGCCCGAATGGGCAGGGACTTACGAACATATTTCCGCCGCGCTGCAGTCGTCGCGAGTGGCCTTCGTCTTTTCGTCGCTTGAGCGGCCGGCCGAGGTCTATCTTGCGGAAAGCCCGGACCAAATGGAGGGGGCGAAACCTATCACCTCCTTCAATAGGCCGCTCGCCGAGCGCGAGCTGCCGAAAGGCAAGCCCTATCGCTGGACGGCCGATGACGGCGCGACCGTCGAGGGCATGTTGATATATCCCCCCGGGAGATTCGAGACCAAGCCTCTCCCCATGTTTGTGTTTATTCACGGCGGCCCCGAAGACGCGGACGGGAACCACTTCGAGGCGGACTGGTACCAGTGGGCAGCGCTGGCCGCGACTGACGGCTGGCTGGTCTTCGAGCCAAACTACCGCGGCTCGACCGGCTACGGCGACGCGTTCGCGCTCGACATCGTCCCGCACATCGTCTCGCGGCCGGGCAAAGATATTCTCGAAGGAGTGGACGCGCTGGTGAAAGAAGGCATCGCGGACCCCAGCCGGTTGACGATGGGCGGCTACAGCTACGGCGGCTACATGACCAATTGGCTCATCACTCAGACGACGAGATTCAAAGCGGCGGTGACGGGCGCAGGCGCCGTCGAGCACGTGGCCAATTGGGGGAATGACGACACCACCTTCGACGACGCGTATTTCCTGGGCGGCGTCCCCTGGGAGGCCGAGTCGAATTTCAACGCGGAGGCGGCGTTGTGGCAAATTGGCAAGGTCTCGACACCCACGCATGTGGTCGGCGGCAGCGAAGACATTCGCGTTTACGTCGGCGAAGACTATCTTCTGGAGCGAGCGCTCCATACCCGCGGCATCCCCACCTCCCTGCTGGTTTTTCCCGGGGAAGGTCATTCGCTCTCAAAAAACCCCTGGCACGGCAAGATCAAAGTGCGCGAGGAATTGAAGTGGCTTAACAAGTACGGCGGGAAGTAGGAACTTTGCTGTCTCAAAGTTCCCGGTGTCGGTCCTTCGGTTTTTGAGCGTTAAGACATCGTGCTGTCACCTGAAGCTATCTGGGGGAACAGGTACAAGCTTCCACCCGCCGCCGCGGCGGTGGTTTAAAACCGTGATTTGTCCGTTTCTGTGGTCGACAGCAAGCGCCACAAGGTCATAATCCTTACTGGGCCTGAGAATACTGATGAGTCGCAGCGGTCTGACCTGCATGACGAAAACAGAACCGGATTTGAAATTCGGCTGATCGAGAGCATTCCAACTCACTACCGCACGAGCTACGGCGCAGATTTGCCCATCGGGCGAAACCGGGAGATGCTCGCCCGAAATTTGGTATTGATTCCACCGCACGAAACCCCCGCGCGGGTCTTCGGGAAGCTCAAGCTTCTCGCCATCTCCATTGGAGAGATCCACACGCCATACCCACGTGTTGTCAGACCGTACCGATGCACCCAGGAGTGTCTTGTCGTCAGGAAAGGCGTTTGATTCCAATAAGTCACATGCCAGACCGCCCAACACGCTCTTTTCGACCGTGGGGCCGGCAATAAATGGACCGGTCAGGGTCGCCGAACCAAGCGGGCAGAAAAGAGGGGTTTGATTAAACCAAAGACGATTGTGGCCCACGTCCGCAAAATCGACGTCCCAGTTGAAATAACTTCCGGGAATATCCCTCGTTAAAACAGGCTCGATCAGGCGCCCGTCGAGCGAAAAGACCGCTACGCGTACTGCCGACTTTTCTGGCTTATGGTACGTCCCGTTGGCAAACCCTGTTACCACTAGATTGGAGCTATCGCCAAGGAAGCCCTGAAAGCGGACCGGGAACGGAAAGTCGGGTTCCGGATTGACGTCGAACGAGTTTATCCACTTGTCGGCATGGGTGTCGAAAACCGCGAGGCGAAGCTGCGTCTTGCCCTTGTCAAACATCCGCACCGCCACGCCTAGGTTTTGACCCTGCCGATCGAAAGACAGCCAACACAAGGCAGAAGCGAACTCATGGGCCAGATGTGTCTCATGCGCGGTTCCGTCTGGGAGTAAGATCTCCAGGTCGAGGCCTTGCGCGTCTAAAAGCGCAGCGGCAAATCGGCCATCGGCGGAGACAGCCCCGCAAGCCGGTTTCGAGTCGGCTCGGGCATAGCTCCCAAAACAAGCCATCATGGCTACTGCTAGGAGCGATGTTGCCGCGTTACCCAAAGGCATCATCAGCTTATCCATTCAAGATAGCTGCAGGCGTGGAGGTGTTCTGTAAACTCGGCGGTCCTTTAGGTCCCAATAGTACCGCCGATTCGCACGAGAGTCCGAGTTGAACTTCCCATTCACCCCCGCGCAAACAGGTCCGAGCCGCCTGGAAAAGCCGCAGCCTTCGCGAACAAGGCTGCGCTACACGATCCCCGTCATGGTTGTCCTCTCCCCGCCTGCAACTTCTTCAAGAGCTGAATCTGCCCCGCGTGGTAGATGTCGTGAAACGCCAAGCCGCGGACGTGGTCGGCCAAGCGGCGCCCCTTAACCAACTTCGAAAGTCGTAGACCCTGAGCCCGGTCGAAGGGCTGCATGGGTTCGAGGGCGGCAACGGTGTCGCGCAACCGGCGATGCTCTTGCTTCAGCAGGGCCAGGTCGCGGCGCCAGAGTGCTCCGGTCAAGCCCCGGCTGCGAGGGAACCAGTTGGTACCCCGTTCCGGAAACTCGCCGCGTTTTCCTCCCACCAGTCTCCGGCGGACGATGGACTTCCAGTAACCGAGATGCACCACGAGCTCCCAGATGTTGTGCCGTTCAGGCGCCGGCCTCCAGGCCGCTTGCTTGGCGGACACGCCTCGCAACGCCTGGCCCAGGTTCGGCCCGTGCCAAGCTGCTCGGTCGAAACCCTCGTCGAGATTATCCAGCAATGCCTCAATTTGACTCGCGCTGTTCGGTTTACGCATCGGGCCACCTCGCGGAATTTTTAAGAGCAAATAGTAGCCTCGCCTTCGGTAGTTGACAATCGAAGCTTGGGTTAGTAGAACTGAAAGCCCGAATTAAATGCGAAGCGCGTGGCGAGCTTCGTACGGAGGACGCTCGTGAAGCTGTGGCCCTTGGGTCTGTACTTCGTTCTGGTGATTGGCCTGGTGGCTACGATGCTGGTGGTGTCCTATTTTCTGGGTCAGCGCCACATGGAGCGCGAGACCGGAGAGCCCTATGAGGGCGGGATTGTTTCCGAAGGCTCTGCCCGCGTCCGCTTTTCGATGAAATTTTACCTCGTAGCGGTTTTCTTTGTGATATTCGATTTGGAATCGGTGTTCATCTATGCCTGGGCCGTCGCCGGCCGCCAGCTTGGCTGGGCCGGGTATTGGGAAGTTCTGGTTTTCATCGGTGTCCTAGGATTGACGCTGGTGTATCTGTGGCGGCTCGGTGCGCTGGATTGGAATCCGTCAGCAGGCGGACGCCGGCCGTAGCTGGGTGTTGAAAAAAGACATTTTGTCATGCTGAGCGAAGCGAAGCATCCCTTGCGGGTGTCGAAAGCCTCAGAAAGGGATTCTTCGCGGAGTTTACCCTGAGAAAAGCGAATGGGCTCAGAATGACAGCCGGCAAAATTGTTTTCAGCATCCAGTTAGGGATGCAATCGGCAAGACCATGCAATGGACGATGACCAAAGCCGACACGGCGTCTCTCAAAGTGCTCGACGCCTGGGGCAACACTCCCATGGACGAAGAGGCGGCAAAGAAGAGCCTTCTCTTCGCCCGCCTTCAGGAATTGCTTGCCTGGGGACGGAAGAACTCCATCTGGCCGTTCGGGTTCGGCTTGTCGTGCTGCTTTGTTGAGATGGCGACCAGCCTGACGAGCAAGTTCGACATCGCGCGCTTCGGTGCCGAAGTGATTCGCGGCACGCCGCGCGAGGCCGACCTGATGGTGATTGCCGGCACACCATTCATCAAGATGGCTCCCATCATCCTGCGCCTGCACGCGCAAATGATGGAACCGCGCTGGGTGATTTCGATGGGCTCCTGCGCGAATTCCGGCGGGATGTACGATATCTACAGCGTCGTGCAAGGAGTGGACAAAATTCTGCCGGTGGACGTTTACGTTCCTGGATGCCCGCCGCGCCCTGACGCATTCGAAGAAGGGCTGATCCTGCTCTCGAAGGCCTTGGGGACGGAGCGCCGCCCGTTGAGTTGGGTGGTAGGACCTCAAGGGGTCGAAAGGCTGCCTCCCCCCTCGCTCCGGGACCTGAAGCGTCCGTTTCGGCAAAAGGCTACGGAACTGCGGCCGCCGGACGAAGTCTGAGTACCTGTCCTTCTATGGGTTCCAACCCCACTTCAGCCACCTCGAAGACCCTGCCGAAGGCCCTGAGCCAAGTCGAAGGGAGCGCAGCCGAAGGGCCACCGAGCCTGACTGCTCCAACAGGTATCCTCGGTGAGCTTGAAGCGAAGTTCGGCGGCGAGGCCGTGACGCCGCAGGCCACTGCGGACCACATCCCTACCGTTTGGACCCCCGTCGCGAAAGTCCGCGAGGTCCTCCGCCACCTGAAGTCCGGCGTCGAGCGGCCTTACCGCACTTTCTACGACGCCACCGCCATTGATGAGCGCTTGCGGGCGAATCCGCCCGCCAATCTGAACGGCGGGCAGCCAACGAGCGATTTTACGGTGGTGTATCACTTGCTCTCCTACGAGCGGAACGAATACGTCCGCGTGAAAGTGGCTCTGGAGGAGAGCCGCCTGTCGGTTCCCACCATCACCGACCTCTGGCCCGCCGCCAACTGGTACGAGCGCGAAATATGGGACATGTTCGGCATCCGCGTGGAAGGCCACCCGCACCTCGAACGAATTCTAATGCCGAAAACCTGGAACGGCCACCCCCTTCGCAAAGATCATCCGGCGCGGGCGACTGAAATGGGGCCGTTCGCGATGCCGGACGAAAAGGAACAGCGCGAGCAGGAGGCGCTTCGCTTTCGCCCCGAAGACTGGGGCATGAAGCGGAGCTCGGAAACCAGCGACTTCATCTTTCTGAACCTGGGCCCGCAGCATCCAGGCACGCACGGCGTGCTGCGCGTCGTGGTGCAACTGGACGGGGAAAGGATTGTGGACCTAGTGCCCGAGATCGGTTTCCACCATCGCGGCGCTGAAAAGATGGCGGAGCGCCAGACCTGGCACACCTACATTCCCTATACCGACCGCGTGGACTATCTCGGCGGGGTGATGAACAACCTCGCTTACCTGACGGCGCTAGAGAAACTCGCGGGCGTGAGGGTCCCGCCGCGCGCCCAGGTCATTCGCGTCATGCTGTCGGAGTTGTTTCGGATCATCAGTCACCTGGTCTGGTACGGGACGTTTGCCCAGGACCTCGGCCAGATGTCGCCGGTGTTCTACACCCTCAACGACCGCGAGCGCGCATTCGAAATTATCGAGGCGATTTGCGGCGCGCGCATGCACCCCGGCTGGTTCCGCATTGGCGGAGTGGCGCAGGACTTGCCCAATGGCTGGGACAAGATGTTCCGCGACTTCATCGCCTACTTGCCGCCACGCCTCAAGGAATACGACAAGATCGTCTTGCGAAACAGCCTGATCAAAGGCAGAACCCAGGGCGTGGGCGCATATAAACTTGACGAAGCGATCGAGTGGGGGGTGACGGGGCCCAATCTGCGTGCCTGTGGATTCGAATGGGACTTCCGCAAGAAACAGCCCTACGCCGGCTACGAGCAGTTCGAGTTTGATATTCCGACGGCGCAACACGGCGATTGCTACGACCGGGCATTGGTGCGCGTCGAAGAGATGCGCCAGAGCTTGCGAATCATCGAGCAGTGCGTCAAGAACATGCCCGAGGGGGCGTACAAGGCCACCGACAGCCGCCTGGCCGCCCCGCCGCTCAAAGAACACACCATGCGCGACATCGAAACCCTCATCCACCACTTCCTAGGCGTAAGCTGGGGGCCGGTGGTGCCACCGGGCGAGGCGCTGGGAGCGATCGAAGCCACCAAAGGAAACAACGGCTATTACTTGATCAGCGACGGCGGGATCGGGGCCTATCGCGCCCGCATTCGGACGCCCTCGTTCAACCACATGCAGACGCTTCCGATGCTCTCGCGCGGGTTGATGGTGCCCGACTTGCTCGCCATCCTCGGGAGCATTGATTTTGTGCTCGCGGACATTGATCGGTGAGGAGACGCCGTCCCAGGATGCCAAGATGTTGAGCCCGGAGGAGCGTCAGGAAATCGAAGCGGAACTCGCCCGCTACCCGGCCAAACAGGCGGTAACGATTGACGCCTTGCTCATCGTCCAGAAGCATCGTGGCTGGGTTTCGGACGAGACCTTGAAGGACTTGGCCGCCTTCCTCGGCATGACAGTTGAGGACCTGGACGGCGTCGCGACTTTTTACAATCTGATTTTTCGCAAGCCCGTCGGCCGCCACGTCGTCACGGTCTGTGACAGCGTGAGCTGCTGGATCATGGGCTACGAGAAAATTCGCCGACGGTTGACCAAGGACTTGGGGATCGAGCTCGGCCAAACGACCTCCGACGGCCGCTTTACGCTGCTGCCGATTGTCTGCTTGGGGACGTGCGACCATGCGCCCGCCATGATGGTGGGCCGCGATCTGTACCGCGACCTCACCCCCGAGAAGCTCCAGGGTATTCTCGAGAAGTACCGGTAACGAACGCATGGAACTACCCTTGACCAAAGACATCCCGGCAGACGGCGAGATGCTCGACCTCGCCGCCTACGAAAAAGCGGGGGGCTACGAAGCCCTTCGCAAGGGGCTGACGCTTGCGCCGAAGGAGATCACCGAAACCGTCAAGCTGTCGAATCTGCGCGGTCGCGGGGGCGCAGGCTTCCCCACGGGAATGAAATGGAGCTTCGTCCCCATGGGCCCCTCCGCGCCCCGCCCAAAGTATCTGGTGGCCAACGCCGACGAGATGGAGCCGGGGACGTTCAAAGACCGATTGCTCCTTGAGGGCAACCCGCATCAGCTTATCGAGGGCATGGCGCTGGCGGCCTTCGCGCTCGAAGCCGAGGTCGCCTACATCTTCATCCGAGGCGAATACGTAGTCGCCGCCGAGCGGCTGGAGCGCGCCATCGCCGAAGCGGCCGCGAAGAATTATTTGGGAACGAACATTCTCGGCTCGGACCGCTGCCTGCAGGTCTACATCCACAGGAGCGCGGGGCGCTACATGTGCGGGGAGGAAACCGGGTTGCTTAACGCCCTGGAAGGCAAGCGCGCCAACCCGCGCTCCAAGCCCCCGTTTCCCCAGGTCTCGGGCTTGTGGGGAAAGCCCACGATTGTTCAAAACGTTGAGACACTCTCAAACGTCCCACACATCATTAAGAATGGGCCGGAGTGGTTCAAAAGCCTCAGCCGCACGGCCGACGGCGGGACGAAGCTTTACGGGGTGAGTGGCAAGGTCAAGCGCCCGGGCCTGTGGGAGCTCCCGCTCGGGGCGACGGCGCGTGAAATCCTGGAGCTTGCCGGCGGCATGCGCGACGGGCTGAAGATGCGCGGGTTCCTTCCAGGAGGCGCGTCCACCGATTTCCTGGTCGAGGAGCACCTCGACGTCAAGTTGGATTTCAACGAAGTCCAGAAAGTGGGCAGCCGCCTGGGCACAGGCACCATGATTGTTCTCGACGACCAGACCTGCCCGGTCGGCATGGTGTGGAACCTGGAGCGCTTTTTCGCCCAGGAATCCTGCGGCTGGTGTACGCCCTG
The DNA here is from genome assembly GCA_003225365.1 of Acidobacteriota bacterium. Taxonomy (GTDB): domain Bacteria; phylum Acidobacteriota; class Terriglobia; order UBA7540; family UBA7540; genus Gp13-AA74. The sequence continues at coordinate 27,843 of QHZN01000100.1, read as the reverse complement.
CTGGAGCGGCCTGAGCTGGGCCGCCCGGCTGCTCGGAGCCATCGAAGAAGGAAAGGGCGAGCCCGCGTATCTCGACCAGCTCGTTTACATCACGCGCTTCGTGGCTCCGGGCAACACCTACTGCGCGCTGGCGCCGGGCGCCGCCGAGCCCTTGCAGAGCGCGCTCAAGTATTTTCGCGAGGACTTCGAGCTGCACCTCAGCGAGAAGCGCTGCCCGTGGAGGCAGTAATGGCGACGATTGTGGTGGACAACCAGCCCTACCAGGTCCACCCGGACCAAAGCCTGCTCGCGGCTTGCCTGGGGCTGGGCCTGGACCTGCCGTATTTCTGCTGGCATCCGGCGCTGGGCTCGGTCGGGGCGTGCCGCCAATGCGCCGTCAAGCAATTCCGGGACGAAAAGGACACGCGCGGCCGGCTGGTGATGGCTTGCATGACGCCGGTGGCCGAGGGCATCCGCATTTCGATTGACCATCCGGAGGCCGTGGAATTTCGCGCCGGCATCATCGAAGGGTTGATGCAGAGCCACCCGCACGATTGCCCGGTCTGCGACGAAGGGGGCGAGTGCCATCTCCAGGACATGACCGTGATGACGGGCCACGCTTACCGCCGCTATGAATTTGCCAAGCGCACGTTCCGCAATCAGGACCTCGGGCCCTTCGTCGCTCACGAGATGAATCGCTGCATCCAGTGCTACCGGTGCGTGCGCTACTACCGTGAATACGCGGGCGAGTACGACCTGAATGCGTTCTCGCTGCGCAACCAAGTGTATTTCGGCCGCAGCGAGGACGGCGTGCTCGAGAGTGAATTCGCCGGCAACCTGGTCGAGATTTGCCCCACGGGGGTCTTCACCGACAAGACGCTCAAGCGCCATTACACGCGCAAGTGGGACCTGCAGATGGCGCCTTCGGTCTGCGTCCACTGTGGACTCGGGTGCAACATCACCGTAGGCGAACGCTACGGAACAATCCGGCGAATCGTCAATCGTTACAACGGCGACGTGAATGGATATTTTCTCTGCGACCGTGGCCGCTTCGGATACGAGTTCGTGAACCGGCCGGAACGGATTCGCAGGCCGCTCCTCGCCCGCGACGGCGCGCTCGTCCCGTTAACGGCGGAGGAAGCCCTGAAACGCCTGGGAATGCTCCTCGCTTCGGCTTCTGGAATGATCGGCATTGGGTCGCCGCGGGCCTCCCTCGAAGCAAACTTCGCCTTGCGTAAGCTTGTTGGCGCCGGCCATTTCTTCGCAGGGGTGGGGGAACGCGAGCATCGCTTGGTCGGCTTGGGGCTCGAAATTCTGAGAAAAGGCCCGGCTCGCACCCCGTCGCTTGCCGAAATTGAGAAATGCGACGCCGCCCTGGTCCTCGGCGAAGACTTGACGAACGTCGCGCCGCGCATGGCGCTGGCCCTGCGCCAGGGCACACGGCAGCAGCCGATGGAATTGGCGCGCCAGAAGGGCATCGCGGACTGGCAAGACGACCATGTCCGCGAAGTGGCGCAGGACGAGCGCGGGCCGCTGGTCATCGCCACGCCAAACCAAACCCGCCTCGACTCGATTGCCACCACCTTCCGCGGCTCGCCAGACGACCTTGCGCTGTTCGGGTTCGCCGTCGCCCGCGCGATCGAACGGAGCTCTCAAGCCCCCCTGGAAGATTCCGCAAGGCACGAACAGGCGCTCATAAATGAAACGGCTCGGGCGCTTGCGTCGGCCAAACGGCCTCTAGTAGTCGCCGGCATCTCATTGGCGAGCGAGTCCATGCTCCAGGCGGCCGCCAAGGTTGCTTGGGCCCTGGCCAAAAGCAACCCGCAGAGCGCCATTTCGTTGGCCACGCCCGAAGCGAACACGCTTGGCCTGGCGATGATGGAAGCGCCGGCGCTCGAATCGGCGGCGCAGACGATTCGCGAGGGTTCCGCCGACACGGTGATCGTTCTCGAAAACAACCTTTACCGCCGCGCTGATTCACGGCTTGCCGATGATGTTCTGAAACGGGCGAAGCACGTGGTGGTGCTCGACTTCCTGCCTTCGGAGACCACCGCGGTCGCCGAGCTGGTGCTGCCGGCCGGGACTTTTGGCGAATCCGACGGAACCTTCGTCAACAATGAGGGCCGCGCGCAGCGGTTTTTGCAGGCGTTCGTGCCCGAAGAGCCGGTCCTCGAGAGCTGGCGTTGGCTGGCGCGGGCGATGGCCGCCTCGGACAGGGGCGAAGGCGCCGCCTGGAAAAACCTCGACGACGTGCTGGGCGCGATGGTCAGCGCCCTGCCCGTGTTCGGGCCCGTGCGCGACGCCGCGCCCGATTCCGGCTACCGAATGGCAGGCGCAAAGATTCCCCGCGAGCCGCACCGCTACAGCGGCCGCACGGCGATGCTCGCCAACATCAACGTCAACGAACCGAAGCCGCCCGACGACCCCGATTCGCCGCTGGCGTTTTCGATGGAAGGCGCGCCCAAGGAGCCGCCGGGGGCACTGATTCCTTTTTTCTGGTCGCCGGGGTGGAATTCGATTCAAGCCACCAACAAATTTCAGAGCGAAATCGCCGGCCCGCTCAAGGGCGGCAACCCCGGCGCGCGGCTGATTGAACCGCCTAGCTTGACCGTCCCACGTCAGCCGGCGGACACGGGCGAGACGACCTTGCTGCTGCGTGGTCCGGAGCCGCCCGCGGGAGTTTGCCTTGCTGTGCCGCTCTATCACATCTTCGGCTCGGAAGAATTGAGCTCCTGGGCCCCCGCTGTGCGCGAGCTTGTGCCCAAGCCCTACGTCGCCCTGAATCCGGAAGACGCGCAGGCGCTCGGCCTCGCGGAAGGGCAGATTGTGCGCGTCGCCGTGGCCACGTCCAGCCCCCCGGGTCAGAGCAAGGATGGAAAGGAGTTTTCGTTGGCCCTAAAGTTGGCTTCGGGTTTGGCGAGTGGGCTCGTCGGCCTTCCGGCCGGTTTGCCGGACTTTCGCGAGCCCACGATGCCGGCCTGGGTCACGATCTCGAAAGCGTCATGATCTCATTCAAGGACATCGTCGCTGCGGTTCTCACGGTTGTCGGCGTCTTGTTCGTCGCTCTGACCATTGCGGCCGGCCTCATCTGGGTCGAGCGGCGCCTGCTCGCCGTCTGGCAGGACCGTTACGGCCCCAACCGCGTCGGCCCGCTGGGGCTTTTCCAGGTTCTTGCAGACACGATTAAGCTCCTCGCGAAGGAAGACTGGATTCCGCCCTTTGCGGACAAGCCGGTCTTTGTGATCGCCCCGGCCATTGTGATGATCACGGTGCTGTTTTCCTTCGCGGTGCTGCCGGTAGCCCGGAACATCGTCATCGCGGATTTGAACGTCGGCCTGCTCTACTTCCTCGCCATGTCCTCGATGGGCGTTTACAGCATCGTGCTCGGCGGGTGGGCTTCCGACAACAAGTATTCGCTTCTCGGCGCGCTACGCGCTTCGGCGCAGATGATCAGCTACGAAGTCTTCATGGGGCTGTCGCTCATGGGTGTGGTGCTGGTCGCGGGCTCGTTCAAGCTGAGCGACGTCGTCGAATGGCAGAACCGTAATGTGTGGTTCGTGCTGCCGCAGTTTCCGGGTTTCGTGCTCTTCCTCATCGCGGGTATTGCCGAGACGCGTCGCCTGCCCTTCGATCTGCCGGAAGCCGATAGCGAGCTCGTGGCCGGGTTTCATTCGGAATACTCGGGGATGAAATTCGGAATGTTCTTCGTGGGCGAGTACCTCGGCGTGACGCTGGTTTCGGCCCTGATCGCGGTGCTTTTCTTCGGCGGATGGCTGGGGCCGGTTTTCGGCCTCGCGGGTTGGGCTCGAACGGCGCTCGGCATCGTTTGGCTGCTGGTCAAGACTTTTCTATTTATCGGCTTCTTCATTCTGTTGCGGGCGGCGCTGCCGCGCCCGCGGTTTGACCAGTTGATGTCGTGGGGGTGGAAGTGGATGCTGCCGCTCGCGCTTGCGAATTTGTTGGTCACGGGCGCCGTCGTGATGACGATGAGCAAATGATAGTTGAAGACCGAAAGTCAAGAGTCGAAAGTCAAAGGTCAAAAGTCAAATGTTCGGATCCTTCGGCTTTCGGATGGCAACCTTCGACGGAGGCTTAATCATTGCTTAGTCTGCTCCGGACATTCTGGGAAATTCTGAAACACACTTTTCGGCGGCGCCTGACGGTCCAGTACCCGGAGGAAAAGCCGTATCTGGCGCCGCGCTGGCGAGGCCGCATCATTCTCTCGCGCGATCCGGACGGTGAAGAACGCTGCGTCGCCTGCTACCTCTGCGCGGTGGCTTGTCCGGTGGACTGCATCTCGCTTCAGGCCACCGAGGACAAAAACGGCCGCCGCTATCCGGAATTTTTCCGCATCAATTTTTCGCGCTGCATCTTTTGCGGGTTTTGCGAGGAAGCCTGCCCGACCTACGCTATTCAGTTGACTCCGGACTTCGAGATGGGGGAATACAAGCGCCAGAACTTGGTTTACGAGAAGGAGGATTTGCTCATCAGCGGGCCGGGGAAGTATCCGGGCTATAACTTCTGGCGCGTGGCGGGGGTCGAAATCGGCGGGAAGGGCAAAGGCGATGCGGAACGTGAAGACCCGCCGACAGACGTGCGGAGTCTGTTGCCTTGAGCCCCGTGCCCTAGCGAATTCGACGTGGCCGAACGCCTGATCCAACGAAGTGGCTGAAACTAGTGCCCAAACCAAAAGGTCTGCGCCGACCGGGCCCAGGTAACTTTTCAAGCGTCCGCAGGGAAAGGGTTATGGATTGGCTTTTCTACATTGCCGCGGTGGTGGCTGTTGGGGCCACGCTGATGATGCTGACGCGGCAGAACGCCGTGCACGCGCTCCTGTATCTCATCGTCTCTCTGCTCGCCGTGGCGGTGGTCTTCTTCGTTCTCGGCGCGCCGTTCGCGGCCGCCTTGGAGGTCATCATTTACGCCGGCGCCATCATGGTGCTGTTTATTTTCGTCGTAATGCTATTGAACGTTGGCCCGCGCGCGGGCGAGCTTGAAAGCGCCTGGCTCACTCCGACGGTTTGGGCGGGTCCCGCGGTTCTGGCGGCGATTCTGGCCGGAGAAATCGTGTACATCCTTTCGAGTCCAGGGCTCGGTATCGAGCCGGCGGCGGAGATTCCGCCCGAGCGCGTGGGCTTGGCGCTCTACGGCCCCTACCTCGTCGCGGTCGAACTGGCCTCGATGCTCTTGCTCGGGGGACTGGTGGGGGCATACCATCTCGGCCGAGAAGACCGCGTGAGATTGGAGACAGCAACTCATGGCGTTCATACCGATGTCGCAGGGTCTGACTCTGGCGGGGATCTTGTTCGCGCTGGGAGTGATCGGACTGCTGGTGCGGCGTAACCTGCTGTTTATTCTGATGTCGCTCGAGGTCATGGTGAACGCCGCCGGCCTGGCGTTTGTGGTGGCGGGCGCGAGCCACGGCCAGGCCGACGGGCAGGTGATGTTCATCTTCATTTTGGCGGTGGCCGCGGCGGAAGTGGCCGTGGGGCTGGCGCTGGTGCTCCTGCTTTATCACCGCTACCGCACGCTCGACGTGGACATGGCAAGCCAACTGAGGGGATAGAATGCTCGATCTCGTCTGGCTCATTCCGGCACTGCCTTTGGCGGGCTTCCTCCTGCTCGCACTCTTCGGCCCGCGCCTGTCGCGGCGCGCTGTGGCGCTGGTCGGCGCGGGCGTCGTCCTCGCCTCGGCCGTGGTCTCCTGGCTTGTCGCGTATAGCTTTCTGACCTCGCCGCCTCCGGGGGCTTCATACACCCAGAATCTGTGGACTTGGATGGACGTGGCGGGTTTCCAGCCGCGCATGGCGCTCTATCTCGACCCACTTTCGTTGGTCATGATGCTGGTCGTGACCTCGGTCGGCTTCCTGATTCATTGGTATTCCACCGAATTCATGGCGGGCGACGAAGGCTATAGCCGCTTCTTCGCTTACATGAACATTTTCGTCGCCTCGATGCTAGTGCTCATTCTCGGGGACAACCTACTTTTGCTCTACCTCGGCTGGGAGGGGGTGGGGCTGTCGAGCTACCTCCTCATCGGTTTTTGGTACACCGACCCGGCGAACGGCCGCGCGGCGCGCAAAGCGTTCTACGTGACGCGCGTCGGAGACACGGCGATGTCCGTCGGGCTGTTCCTGCTTTTTACGCAGTTCGGCACACTGCAGATTCAAGACCTGATGAGGAAGGCTCATGACCAGTGGGGAATGGTCCCGCCCGGCGGGATCGCTACCGCCGCGGGGCTGCTGCTTTTGGGCGGCGCTTGCGGCAAGTCGGCGCAACTGCCGCTGCAAGTCTGGCTGCCGGACGCCATGGCCGGCCCCACGCCCACCAGCGCCCTGATTCACGCCGCCACGATGGTGACCGCGGGCGTCTATCTGATTGCGCGCACGCACGTGCTCTTCGAGATTTCACCCACGGCCGAACTCGCCGTGGCGGTGGTCGGCGCGGCCACGCTGATTGTGGCAGGATTTAGCGCCATGACGCAGTGGGACATCAAGAAATCGCTCGCTTTCTCGACGATCAGCCAAATCGGCTACATGTTTCTGGCACTCGGCGTGGGCGCTTGGTCGGCGGCGATCTTCCATTTCGTGACCCACGCCTTCTTTAAGGCCTTGCTCTTTTTGGGCGCCGGCATTGTCATTGAGGCCTGCCACCACGAACACAGCATGTTCAAGATGGGCGGGCTGCGGAAAGAGCTTCCGGTCGCTTTCTGGACGTTCACCATTGGCGGCTGCTCGCTCGCGGGCCTGCCGCTGGTGACGGCGGGTTTTTACAGCAAAGGGCTGATTATTTGGAGCGCCTATGCGTCAAAGGGGGGCGCCTTGGGGCTTTGGGCGGCCGCGGTGTTCGGCGCCCTCCTCACTTCGATTTATACGTTCCGAATGATCTTCCTAACGTTTTTCGGCGAGGCGAAGTCCGAGGTCGTGAAACGTCCGGGAACAGCCATGAAGGTCCCGGTCATGATTCTGGCTTTTTTCGCCGTGGTTGCCGGATTTGTTGAGACGCCCGGGTTTCTCGGCGGCGTGAGGGTTTTCTCAGACTTCATGAGCCAGGCGCTGCCGGACGCGGTCCCGCGCGGCTCGCTCGCGATGTCGGAATGGGGCTCCGAAGCGGTCGTGACGCTGGTATTTTTTGCCGGACTCGTCATCGCGTATTACTTCTTCCTTAAGAAACCTGCGCTCCAGGAATTCGTGACCGCGCCGGCGGCCGGCCGCGCGCTTCACCGTTTCTGGTTTTCCGATTGGGGGATGGACTGGCTTTACGACAAAGTGTTTGTCCAGCCGATTCTATGGTTCGCGCGCATCAACAAGAGCGATTTCATTGACGCGTTCTATGGCGCCGTGGCCGCCGTCACCCGCGCTCTTTGGGTGATCCTCCGTTCCACTCAGACCGGCCGCGTGCGCTGGTACGCGGCGGTGGTGGTGGCAGGAACCGTCCTGTTCGTGGCTTTGGCCTTGTACCTATGATCCTCGTCCTGCTTATCGTCATATTACTTGCTGCTGGCCTTCTGGCCTGGGTCGCGGCGCGCTGGAATGAGGCTGCGGCGCGCTGGATTTCACTTGCCGCGGTCTCCGCGGATTTCGTCTTGAGCTTGGAGCTTTGGCGGCTGTCCTCCCCCGCGGGGCATTTCCTCCCCAACGGCCCCTGGTTTTTCGAATTCAATGTTCCATGGGTTCCGAGCCTTGGCATCCATTTCCACCTCGCCGTGGACGGGCTGAGCCTGCTCCTGGTGGCGCTGACGTTTCTGCTCGGCATCATGTCGGTCCTGACCTCCTGGCGTCTCGATTCTCGCGCTCTACTTCGCCCACCGCGCCGCGACGGGCATTTACACGTTTGAATATGCCGACCTCATGAACACGCCGCTCTCCCGGCAAGCGGCGCTCCTCGCAATGCTCGGGATGTTCACGGGCTTCGCGGTGAAGCTGCCGATGTTCCTGCTCCACCCCTGGCTGCCCGACGCGCACACGGAAGCGCCCACCGCCGGCAGCGTCATCCTGGCCGGCCTGCTTTTGAAGACCGGGGCTTACGGGCTGCTGCGCTTTGTTCTGCCGCTCTTTCCCGAGGCCTCGCGCGACTTTGCGCCCGCTGCCATGATGCTCGCCGTCGCAGGCATCGTTTACGGCGCGGTGATGGCCTTCGCGCAGACGGACCTGAAACGCCTGGTCGCCTACACCAGCGTCAGTCACCTGGGATTCGTCCTGCTCGGGATTTATGCGCGGAACGATTGGGCGCTCGAAGGGGCGCTGGTCTCGATGGTCGCGCACGGCATCAGCACGGGGTCGTTGTTCATGCTGGTCGGCCAGCTCCAGGAGCGCACCCACACGCGGGAGATGGACCGGCTGGGGGGCCTGTGGGCGACGATCCCTCGCCTGAGCGGCGTCGCCATGTTTTTCGCCATGGGTTCGATGGGCCTGCCCGGGCTCGGCGATTTCGTCGGAGAGTTCCTGGTGCTGATGGGCACGTATTACGCCGGCTACATCGGACTGACCGTGGCCGCGAGCGTCGGCGTGCTCTTCTCGACGCTCTACGCGCTCAAATTCATCCAGCGCGCCTACCAGGGGCCGAATACCCACCACTGGGCGATTCCGGACTTGGCGCCGCGTGAGGCGCTGATTTATGTTCCGATGATTCTTGTTCTGGTTTGGCTGGGCGTTTACCCGCAACCGATCATCCGGACATTCCAGCCGGCGATGCAGGCTATCCAGCAATCCGCCAACAAGACTCGGGAGGAGCCGCGACAGTGACCGTCCGAAACCTCACCGCCCTCGCGCCTCTGATCATCGTCTCCGCAACGGCGCTTGCCGTGATGATGGCCGCAGCGCTTCGGCGCAACCACGCGGCGGCGGCGCTCATGACGCTCGGGGGAATTGCCGCAGCTTTTGCATCGCTTCGGGCGGCGGCCGTGCTTCGACCCCTGGCCATCGGCTCATCCGAAGCCGGCCAGCTGCTGGTGATTGACGGCTATGGGCTGTTTTTCATGGGGCTGATACTGCTCGGCTCGGCCGCCGTAGTCGTTCTCGCCCACGGCTACCTCGAGCGACAGGCGGAACATCGGGAAGAGTTCTACATTCTGCTGCTGGTCGCCGTGCTCGGCTCGATGACGCTCGCCGCGAGCAGCCACTTCGTTTCGTTTTTCCTCGGCCTCGAAATCCTCAGCGTGGCGCTCTATGCCATGAACGCGTATCTGCGCGCCCGGGCGATTTCGCTCGAGGCCGGCATCAAGTATCTGGTGCTCGCCGCGGCCTCCGCGACATTTCTGCTCTTCGGCATGGCGCTCCTTTACGCAGAGTTCGGCACCATGAGCTTCGATTATCTCGCCGGCCAAATGACCGCAGGAATTTATCCCAACCGGGCGATGGTCACGGGCGGCATAGCGCTTATGGTTACGGGCTTCGGATTCAAGCTGGCCCTTGCACCCTTTCACCTGTGGACGCCGGATATCTACGAAGGCGCGCCCGCGCCCGTCACGGCGTTTGTCGCGACCGTCTCAAAAGGCGCAATGTTCGCGCTACTTCTGCGCTACTTTTACTCGACGGGGGCCTACCGGCTTCACAGCGTATTCGTTGTCCTCGCCATCATCGCCGCCGCTTCGATGTTGGCGGGGAATCTCGGCGCGCTCCTCCAAAACAATTTGAAACGCATCCTCGCCTATTCCTCGATCGCCCATATGGGGTACGTGTTGGTGGCGTTTCTGGCCGCTGGGGATTTGGGCCCGGAGGCCGTAACGTTTTATCTCATCGCGTACTTCATTACCACCCTGGCTGCCTTCGGTGTCGTCACGGCGCTTTCGCCCGCCGACCGCGATGCCGGCCGCCTGGGGGACTTCGAGGGCCTCATCTGGAAGCGTCCCGCGCTCGGCGGAGTGCTGACGCTTGCGCTGTTCTCACTCGCCGGCATTCCGGCCACCGCAGGCTTTTTCGCGAAATTCTACGTCGTCGCCGCGGGCGCGGACTCCGGGATCTGGCGCTTGATTATTCTGCTCGTGCTCACGAGCGTGGTCGGGTTGTTCTACTACCTCCGCGTACTGGTCGCAGTCTTCAGCCGTCCATTGGAGTCGCGGGAACTTGCGCCCCAAGTGCCCTTCGCGAGCGCCTTTGTCCTCGCCGGACTTTCGGCCCTGCTGGTTTGGGTGGGAGTCTTTCCGGGGACAATCCTTAGGGCGGTGAAGGCCGCGGTTGGAAGCCTCCGGTACTAGACCAACATCGAATTCGCCCACGGACGCCTGACGAATTGAATGGCCATCCCAGGCGCCCGGAACTCCATTGGGGTGCCCTCGCCAAGCTGCTTGGCGCGGAGCCAGGCAGTGTGTGCTGTGGTTGATATTCTTGCAGGCGTGTGTTAAACATTGCGCTCCCTGAAGCGAAGGGCTCGAGCGGCTGCGGACGCACACCCTGAATGGCAGACGAACCCAAGGCGCCCTCCGAGGCGCAAGGCGAGAACGAAAGGCCTGCTTCCGCAGGCCAGCCTGCCGGCTCGCCTGCGCCTATCGACGAAGGGAGCCGAGCAACCCCGGCGGGGGGGCCTTCCCCCCCGGCCAACGCTCCAGCCCCAGCGGCGAAGCCTCCAGCAGCCGCCAAGCCCCCCGCGAAACCTGCCGCAAAGCCCGATCCGTGGACAAGCCCTCTGGTTGAGGAACTCCAAAAGCGGTTCCCTGGTGCGATTCGCGACCCTCTGATTTTCCGCAATCAGCCTTTTCTCACCGTCGCCAAGGAGTCCCTCGTCCCCGTCTGCGAATTTCTCAAGAGCGAGGAAGGCGGAGCCTATACGTTCCTCACCGACGAAACCGCCGTGGATTATCCGAAGCGCCCTCAGCGTTTTGAAATCATCTATCAGCTCTATTCGTTCAAGCGCAACGACCGGCTGCGCCTGAAGGTTCTGGCGGGCGAAGGTGAAAAGGTGCCTTCGGCCGCCGCGATTTGGCCGGCCGCCAACTGGCTGGAGCGGGAAGTTTACGACATGTTCGGTGTGGTCTACGAAGGCCATCCCAACCTAAAGCGAATTCTATTGCCGGACGAGTGGACCGGCCATCCGCTGCGAAAAGACAGCGACATCCTGCGCCAGGACGAAGCCTGGGTGCAGGCGAATTTGGGAATCAAGAGTGGGCAATGACTCGAAAAGAAGTCAGAAGTCAGGAGTCAGAAGTGAGAAGTCAGCAGGCGGAGCTGCCTCGAAGTTGGGAATCTGGCGGATGGGGAACAGTGCCGGATCCGGAGACGCCGGTTCTTAGTTCTTGCTTCTGAATTCTTACTTCTGACTTCTGACTTCTAGTTTGCCTTTCCCATGCCCGAAGTCACATACCTCGACGCCGACGAGCTGGTCATCAACATGGGGCCGCAGCACCCGGCCACGCACGGGGTGTTGCGCGTGAAGTTGAAGCTCGACGGCGAGCGCGTGACGGGCTCCGAATGTATCATCGGGTACCTTCACCGGGGCATCGAGAAGATCGCGGAAAACCGCACCTACCAGCAGTTCGCGCCGTATGTGGACCGCATGGATTACGTGGCGGCGGTGACGAACGGCATGGGCTATTGCGAGGCGGTGGAGAAACTTCTGGGCGCGGAGATCCCGCCACGCGCGCAATACACGCGCATGATCCTGGCGGAGCTGCAACGGATCGCCTCGCACCTTTTGTGGCTCGGCACGCATGCGCTCGACTTGGGCGCGATGACACCGGTCTTTTACACCTTTCGCGAGCGCGAAGAGATTCTGAGAATCTTCGAGAACTATTGCGGGGCGCGGCTGACCACGCACGCTTTCCGCATCGGCGGCCTGCTGTACGACCTCTACGATGGTTTCGAGAAAGAGGTGCGAAAGTTCTCGGACATGTTCTTGGGCAAAATTGATGAGTACGAGCAACTGCTCACCAAGAACCGGATATGGCTCGAGCGCACGCAAAATGTGGGCATTCTGAAGGCCGAGGACGCCATCGCCTATGCGGTGACGGGCCCGGTGTTGCGCGGCTCGGGCGTGAAGTGGGACGTGCGCAAGGCGCAGCCTTACGAGGCTTACGATAAAGTGGAGTTCGACGTGCCCGTCGGGCGCCACGAAGGCTGGGGCGACACCTACGACCGGTACCTGGTGCGCCTTGCGGAGATGCGCCAGTCGGTGCGCATCATCCGGCAGGCGGTCGAGCGCCTGGAGTCCGGCCCGATTTTCGGCAAGGTCGGAAAAATCATCAAGCCGCCCGCCGGCTTCGAAGTCTATCATGCGATTGAATCGCCCAAGGGTGAGCTCGGCTACCTGGTGGTGAGCGATGGCACGACCCATCCTTACCGCGTGCGCGTGCGCCCGCCGTCGTTCGTGAATTTGCAGGCGTTCGACCTCATGGCGCGCGGTCATTTGATCGCCGACGTCGTCGCCATCATCGGGACGATTGATATCGTACTGGGGGAAGTCGACCGCTGAATTATGAAGGCTGAATGATGAATGATGAATTGAGGAGGAATAGGTTCGGGGGTGTGTGGGGGAACCGGTGTAGAAGCCCTAAGCGTGGGCTCCGATGGGACCGCCAACGAATTCAGAATTCATAATTCTGCGACTTGTTCCATCGCGCGTGCTTCTAAGGTGATCGTCCTTGTTCAATGACGCCGTTCAATTCGTGGAAAATTATCCGCTGCTCGTGGCCGCAATCAAAATCGTGATTGTGTTCTTGGTGCTTTCGGGGGTTGTCGCCTACATGGTGCTGGCCGAGCGCAAGGTGCTGGCCTTCATGCAGGCGCGCTTGGGGCCGATGCGCGTCGGGCCCTGGGGCCTTTTCCAGCCCGCCGCCGACGGGCTGAAACTGCTGCTCAAGGAAGACATCATCCCGGCCGGGGCGGACAAATTCGTTTTTCTAATCGCGCCGGTGATCAGCGTCGTCGCCGCGTTCACGGTCTTCGCGGTGATTCCCTACGGCCCCTCGAGCGCGCTGATTATTACGGACTTGAACGTGGGCCTGCTGTTCGTTGTGGCCGTCTCCTCGCTCGGGATTTACGGCATCATTCTCGGCGGCTGGGCGTCGAACAGCCACTACCCGCTGCTCGGCTCGCTGCGCTCGGCGGCGCAACTGGTCAGTTATGAGATTCCCGCCGGTATGGCGATTGTCGGCGTGCTGCTGGTTTCCAATTCTTTGAGCCTGGTCAAAATCGTGGAAGCGCAGCAGAGTTCAGGCTTATGGAACTTCTTCCTCCAGCCGTTGGGGTTCCTTATTTTCCTCATCGCGGCGGTCGCCGAGACCAACCGTAACCCCTTCGATTTGCCCGAAGCCGAGTCCGAGCTCACCGCCGGCTTCCACACCGAATACAGCGGCTTCCGATTCGCCCTTTATTTCATGGCCGAATACACGAGCATGGTGCTGGTCTCGGCGCTCGCGGTGGTGCTTTTCTGGGGGGGGTGGCTGCGTCCGTTTGCAAGCGTGGCGGCGCTCGACTTCCTGAATTACCTGCCGCCGGTGAGCTTGTTGATGATCGCGGGCGTGGTTTTCTTTTTCGCCCGCAGGAATCCCGTCCCGGCGGAGAAGTGGTTTCTCGTGGCGGTTGCAGCGGGGTCGGCCGTATTGGCGGGGGTTGTGGCGGTCCCGGTGGTGATAACCGCCGTCCAGCCGATATTCTGGTTCACGGCGAAGGTCTTCGCGCTCCTTTACGCCTTCATCTGGTACCGCGCCACGTTCCCGCGCTACCGCTACGACCAGTTGATGAACGTGGGCTGGCGCTGGCTGATTCCGCTGGCGCTCGGAAACCTGATTGCGACCGCCTGCGTGTTGTGGTGGGCAGGGCCAAACCCCGGCCGCCTGAAGCTTTTCTTCGCCATGCTCGCGGCGAATCTTGCGGTCGCGATCGTCGTGGCGCTACTGGTGGGTTGGCGCTCGCCCACGGCGGCAGCGGTCGAAAAGCAGACGGGAAGCTAGGAACCCGAAGCTGCAACCACTTTTTCTGATTTCTAATTCTTGATTTCTGATTTGCCTTTTTATGCTGGCTCAAAGCGTTTTCCTCATTCTTGCGGTGGTGGCGCTCAGTTCCGGCGTCATGGTCATCACGCGGCGCAATCCGGTTCACAGCGTCATCTGGCTGATTGTGACTTTGTTTTCGGTGGGAGGAATTTTCCTGCTCCAGTACGCGCAGTTCCTATTCGCCGTCCAGATCATCCTTTACGTCGGCGGGATCATGGTGCTGTATCTCTTCGTCATTATGTTGATCCGGGTGGAGACGGTGGCGAAGCAGGCGCCGTATAGCCGCCAGTGGGCCATCGGCCTGGGAGCGGTGCTGGTTCTTGCCTGCGAACTGATGTACGGCGTATACAAGGGCGTCGAATCGTTCCACCTCGGGACGCCGTCCCGGCCTCCCGTGGACATGAACAATACGGAAGCCGTTGCCGGGGTACTTTACAACAATTACATGCTCCCGGTTGAAATCGCCTCGCTTCTTCTCCTGGTCGCGATGGTGGGAGCGGTCTTGATGGCCAAGAAGAGGTTCGAATGACCCCCGTTCCGGTCGAATACTTCCTGCTCCTCGGCACCGGCCTTTTCACGATCGGCGTGGTGGGTGTGCTGACGCGCCGCAACATCATCATCATCTTGATGTCCATCGAACTTATTCTGAACGCTGTCAACATCAACCTGGTCGCGTTTTCGCACCTTTACGGCAATGTCAACGGGCAGGTCTTCGCGCTCTTTGTGATCACCGATGCGGTGGCCGAAGCGGCCGTGGGCTTGGGCCTGATCATCGCGCTGTTCCGGAACAAAGAAACGGTCAATGCGGATGAAATCGATTTGCTCAAGTGGTGAATGGAAGAAGGTTAAAGGTTGAAGTGTAAAGGGTAAAGGCTGAAAACTGAAGGGTAGGGGGAGGGGCTAGAGGTTGACTGTGCAATGGTCGCAGCCCAAAGGCGCGAACCTCGGGATATATGCCAAAGGTCGTTTGCTTACGCGCTTCGGGCAATCGAACTTTACAAGTTCTTGCAGGAGAAAAGGGACGGTGCGGGCTGGGTTCTTGGCAAACAGTATTTGAGGGCTGCCACATCCATTGGAGCCAATATCGAGGAAGCGCAGTCAGGAGAAACCAAGGCAGACTTCATTCATAAGTACGGTATCGCCCAGAAGGAGACAAAGGAGAGCCATTACTGGCTTCGGTTGCTGGCCGACTCAGAACTTGTCCCGGCCCGGCGCCTGATGCCATTGATGAGGGAAACCGAAGCACTCTACGCCGTTATTACCGCGATCATCAGGAACGCTAAACAAGGGCCGAGAGTCCAGGGTTGATTGAGCTAGGAGTTGGGCGGTTTGAAGGATAGCGAGCTCGTATGAACAAACTCACAGTAGAGTTTCAGCAACGATTCTCAACGAACTTGATCTTCGCCCCGTCAGTTTTCGATAGAATTGACCGAGTGACGAAGCTTCACGAAGAAACCAAAGACCATCCACTAAGCAGTTCCGCCGCATGCCTGAATGTCATTGGATCCATGGCGGATGATCCAGGGGGGTTGATAAAATTCCTGCGTTCGTTCGGGCTTGAAATTGAAGAGCTGTACGAGTTTCCATTCGGGGCTTCTTTTGGAAACAGAGTCTATCAGGATAAAGGCTATGCGATTTTCGAATGGATTGGACCTCAAGAATCTCCGATCAACGAGATGGGGGGCGGCAGAGGCCAGAATCGGACAAGTGTCGATGCCTTCTTGGTGGGTAGAGTCAATGGAAAAACAACCCAAATCCTGATTGAATGGAAATTCACTGAAGGATTAAGCCGCGACCTTGCCTTGGGTAGGTTTTGTGGCGGGCAAGGCATCGAGAGACTCAAGAGGTATTCTCTGGTTCTCGCTGAATTGAGAAAACGGCGTGATCTCCCATTCGATTTTGACGATGAGTTTCGACCAAGCGCTCCAATGTCGTCAGTCGGGATGTATGATTTTTCACCTGACCATCTGTATCAGTTATTACGGTTGACTTTACTTGCCAAGACGACCGTAGGAATGGCACTCGGAAAGCACAGCTTTGAAGATTATCGTATTGTACATTTGACGCACTCTCAAAATAATCGGATCAATATCCTTCATCCAGAATATCTCATACTGTCTCCTGGCCTGAAGCAGTTTTCCGGCCAACAGCTGCATGAGGTCTGGAAGAAGCTCTTATCTCCAGGAGACAGGGAAAGATTTGTTCATGGGCATTGGGATAGCGCAATCAACGCGATCGAGAACGAGGAACTGAGGTCGTATTTATCGGAAAGGTATATGTAAAGGGTTGGCTCAACCCTCGGTAACTTGGGGTCGGTGGCCCTTGCAGGCGCTGCAGGCGACAGGGCATTTGCAACTCGCTCTCTGCGCAGGACCTACGGGCGGCCACCAGCCAAGGCCAAAGAGGATCATCCCGCCTTAAGATCGAGAGCGGCGAACAAGGAAGGGATGCTGAGTTTACCCTTTAACCTTTACACTTTACCCTTTTGACCGCAATGTTGAACACCATCTGGCTCATACCGCTCCTTCCCGCGCTCGGGGGGCTCGTGCATCTTTTGGTCGGCCGGCGGCTGGCGAACAAGCTGGCGTCACTCGTGTCGGTCGGACTGCCTGGGCTTTCGTTTGCCTGGGCGCTCGGCTGTTTCTACGAGCTTCTGGGTCGCCCGGACCATTCCTTCGCGACGACGCTTTACACCTGGATCCCCGCCGGTGCCTTTCACCTTTCAAACGGCGCGGTCGGAGATCTGACCATTCAAGCCGGAATCTTGCTCGACCCGCTTTCCGCCGTGATGTTGCTCGTCGTCACCGGCGTGGGTTTCCTCATCCACGTTTATTCCATCGGCTACATGGCCCATGAAGGCGGCTACTACCGCTTCTTCGGTTACATGAACCTGTTCCTGTTTTCCATGCTCGTGCTGATCCTTGCGGACAACTATCTGATGATGTTCGCGGGCTGGGAGGGCGTGGGGCTGTGTTCGTATTTTCTCATCGGATTCTATTTCAACAAGAAATCCGCCGCCGCCGCCGGCAAGAAGGCGTTCGTTGTGAACCGCATCGGCGACGCAGGATTCCTGCTCGGCGTGATGCTCTTGACGGTGACGTTCGGGACCTTGGATTTCCAGACGATTACGGACGCCGCACGCAAAGGCGAGGCGGCGAGCCGGCTGCTGAGCGTTGGCGATCCGGTCGTCACGGCCATCTGGGCGGCTTCTATTGGGCTGGTTCAAAACGACATCAAGCGGGTGCTCGCTTATTCCACCGTCAGCCAGCTCGGTTACATGTTCCTCGCCTGCGGCGTGGGCGCCTTCGCCGCGGCGATTTTCCACCTCATGACCCACGCCTTCTTCAAGGCATTGCTGTTCCTCGGCGCCGGCAGCGTCATCCACGCGCTCTCCGGCGAGCAGGACATGCGCAAGATGGGCGGGCTATGGAGCAAGATTCCAGGAACCGCTTGGACCATGCTCGCGGCGACGCTGGCTATTTCAGGCGTCCCGCCTCTGGCGGGGGTTTTCAGCAAAGAGGAAATCCTCGCGAGCGCGTTTGCAGGAAACAAGGTTGTGTGGGGCATTGGCCTTTTTACAGCCGGGCTCACAGCCTTTTATATGTTTCGACTTTTCTTTATGACTTTTTGGGGGAATTCGCGCGTGGCCCAAGAAGCCGAACACCATATCCACGAATCGCCTTGGACAATGCTCGGGCCGCTGGTGGTTCTCGCCGCTCTGTCGGTTGTGGGAGGATTTGTTGGCGCGACGTCAAAGGCCCCGTTTGCGGCGTTCCTCGATCCTGTCTTTGCAAAGCCCCCCGCTCAGCTTCCAAGGGAGTTGGACCTCGTCCTCACGATAGCCGCCGTGCTGGTAGCGACGGCGGGGATTATCTTTGCTTACCAAATGTATGTGCGACGGCGGGAGCTCCCTGACCGCGCCGCCCAGGCCGCGGGGCCGGTGTATCACGTGGTTTTGAACAAGTATTACGTGGACGAGCTCTATGACGCGATTTTCGTCAATCGGGTGAAGAACCTGGGAAACAGCCTGGCGGCGTTCGACCTGGGCGTGGTGGACGGCGGGGTGAACGGCGCCGGTTGGTTGACGCGTCTGACTGCGGATGCGTCGGGCCTGTGGGACCTCTATGTCGTGGACGGCCTCGTGAATCTTCTCGCGTTCTTTGTCAAAGGGCTCGGGTGGGCGGCCCGCGCCTTCCAGACGGGCCTTGTACAGTCCTATGCGTTCTTCATCGTGATGGGGGTGTTGCTCCTGATGGCGTATTATCTCGTGCATTTCTAGCACAATGAGCAGGCAGACGTGAAGCGAGAAGCTAGAATGACTGTGCGTCCACCCGCGCGAAGTTTTGAAGACTTGGTCGTCTGGCAAAAGGCTCATGAGTTTGGTTTGGGGTGTTTACAAGCTTACGGCGACTTTCCCGAAGCAGGAGACTTACGGTTTGACAAGCCAATTGCGCAGGTCAGCGATGTCGGTCGCCGCGAACATCGCCGAAGGTTTCCGGAAGCGGGGGAAAGCGGACAAGGCGCGTTTTATGAACACGGCCGAAGGGTCTGTTGAAGAGAGCCATTATTATCTGATTCTGGCGGGGGATCTTGGCTACGGTGACACCGAATCTCTGATGCGAACCCTTGATGAGGTCAGCCGACTGTTGAACGCCTATTCGGGAGCGATTCTAGCTTCTAACTTCTAACTTCTCGCTTCCCGTGCTGCCGAGGTTGAGAATGCCATTCTTTCACGACCACATCCTGAGCATCATCCTCTTCACTCCGCTCGCGGGGATGGTTGTGCTGCTGTTCATCCCCGGCGAAAACAAGAACGCCATCCGCTGGTGGGGTAATATTGTGATGTTCGCCGGGTTCCTCGTGTCGCTGCCGCTGGTGTTCTGGTTCGGCCAGGAGCCTGCCAAGGAGCAGCTCTTCAAGTTCACGGAGACACACTCCTGGATCGCCTCGATCGGCGCCGAATATCACCTCGGAATTGACGGCATCAGCTTCCTGCTCGTCATGCTGACCACCGTGCTCGGGTTCCTGGCGGTGCTTTCCTCCTGGACGGCGGTTGAGGAGCGGGCGAAGGAATACTACTCCATGTTCATGCTCCTCGATGTGGGCATGCTCGGCGTCTTCATGTCGCTCGACTTCTTCCTCTTCTACGTTTTCTGGGAAGTGATGCTGGTGCCGATGTATTTCATAATCGGCGTGTGGGGCGGGCCGCGCAAACTCTACGCCGCCATCAAGTTTTTCCTGTACACCCTGGCCGGGTCGGTCTTGATGCTGCTTGGCATTCTGACGCTCTACTTCCGGTATGCAAAGGACACCGGCCATACCACGTTCAATTTGCTTGACCTGATGAGCCACTCGCACGCCTGGCCGTTCGCCATGCAAGTTTGGGTCTTCGCCGCCTTCGCCATCGGATTCGCCATCAAGGTGCCGATGTTCCCGTTCCACACCTGGCTGCCGGACGCGCACGTCGAGGCCCCGACTGCGGGCTCGGTCATTCTGGCCGGTGTGCTTTTGAAAATGGGGACATACGGGTTCATCCGCTTCTCGCTGCCGCTCCTGCCCCAAGCGAGCGCCGACCCCACCGTCGTCAAGGTGATGGTCTGGCTCTCAATTATCGCCATTATTTACGGGGCGCTGGTTTCCATGATGCAGCGCGACATGAAGAAACTGATCGCGTATTCTTCCGTCAGCCACCTAGGCTTTTGCACACTCGGTATTTTCGCGCTCAACCCGCACGGGCTTTCCGGGAGCGTTATTCAGCAGATCAATCACGGAATTTCCACCGGCGCGCTGTTTTTGATCGTGGGACTGATTTACGAGCGCCGGCACACGCGCGAAATCAAGGAGTTCGGCGGGCTCTCGAACGTCATGCCGCGCTACGCCACGCTGTTCATGATCGTGATGCTCTCCTCCATTGGCCTGCCGCTCTTGAACGGCTTCATCGGCGAGTTCACGATTCTGCAAGGGGCGTTCGAGGTGCAATGGCAGTGGGCGGCGTGGGCGGTGGCGGGGATCGTTTTGGGCGCCGCCTATATGTTGTGGCTCTATCAGCGGACCATGTTCGGCCCCTGCGAGAACCCCAAGAACCAGGCGCTCAAGGACCTGAATCTGCGAGAAATGATGACGCTCATCCCGCTCATTGTGTGGGCGTTCTGGATCGGGATTTACCCGAAGCCCTTCTTCAACGTTTTGGAAGCGCCCGTCAAGCAGATCGTCGAGACGGTGAACCCTTCGTTTGGAACTCACGCGAGCGCTAAAGTGCGCCTGAATCCCCAGCCGGCGGCCGAGCCCGCATCCGCTGCGCCGGGGAGGCGCGTGGCCCAGACCGCCTCGAGGCGCGCGGGAGTCGCACACTGATGGGAAACCTTTGGAACCAGTTTTTTCAGCGGCCGGATTACCTGGCCATCGCGCCGGAGATCGTCCTGACGTTGTTCGGTCTGGGCATCCTGATGATTGATTTCATGCTGGAGCGGCGGGATAAGTTCCTGAATGCGGTGACGGCGCTGCTTGGGTTGGGGTTTGCCGCAGTCAAGCTCTTGATGTGGATGTTTCAGAGCCAGACCCCGAGCTACTCGGGATTTGATGGCCGGTTCTCGCTCGACACCTTCGCGATTTTCTTGAAACTCGTCATCGTCCTCGCCACGGCCATCGTGGTGCTGATTTCGGTCAAGTACCTGGAAGTCGAGCAGGTGCATCTCGGTGAATATTACGCCCTGCTGCTGCTCTCAGCCGTCGGCATGATGTTTCTGGCCTCGGGCACGGACCTGATCGTGCTCTTCATCGCGCTCGAATTGATGGCGCTGTGCGAGTACGTGCTGACGGGCTTCCTGCGCGGGAACCGGCGCTCGAACGAAGCGGCGATGAAGTTCTTCCTGCTCGGCGCGTTCTCTTCGGGGTTGTTGCTCTACGGCATGTCGCTGCTCTACGGGTTCTCCGGCTCGACGCGCCTGGCTGACATTCAAGCCGCCTTGGCTCAGCGGCCGCGCGGCGACGCCCTGGTCTGGGTGGCGATGATTACGCTGCTGGCCGGATTGTTTTTCAAGATCGCCGCCGTGCCCTTCCATCAGTGGACCCCGGACGCCTACGAAGGCGCGCCCACGTCGATTACGGCCTTTATTTCGGTGGCGCCGAAGGTGGGCTCGTTCGCGATTTTCCTACGGCTGCTCCTGGTGGGCTTAAAGCCCTTCGACGGCCAGTGGCAGTTGCTGGTGATCGGCGTTGCCATCGCCACCATGACGCTCGGCAACCTCGCTGCCCTCTCGCAGACCAACATCAAGCGCTTCTTCGGCTACTCGACGATTTCGCACGTCGGCTACCTGCTGCTCGGCGTAATCGCCGCGGCCGACGGCAATCGCGACGGCCTGCTGGCGGTGTTGATCTACCTGTTCGTGTATGCCTTCATGAACCTGGGCGCGTTTGCGGTCATCATCCTCATGCGGCGAAAAGACATTATCGGCGACGAACTGGACGACCTTTCCGGCCTTATGGCCCGAGCGCCCGGCATGGCGTTATTGATGCTCGTCTATTTGTTGTCGCTCGCCGGTATTCCGCCCACCGCGGGGTTCATTGGGAAGTACTTCATCTTTCTCTCGCTCATCGAGACCGGGCACTATTACTTGGCCGTGCTGGGAGTGGCCTACGCGGTCGTGGCGCTCTATTATTATTTTCGAATTGTAGTCGCGATGTTCATGAAGCGGGCGCCGGATCAGGTGCCCCTCGAAAGCAGCTGGGGCCTTACCGTGGCGCTCGTTGTGACGCTCGCTGTGACCGTCGCCATCGGCGTTTATCCGGAGCCGCTGATTCGGCTGGCGCAAACGGCGGCGGTGCCGTTATTCTAGTGAAGTAGCGGCGGGCTTCCGCCCAGCACTTGGGACTAGAGCGATTGCCCGGCTGAAGCCGGCCTCTACGTCTGACCGAACATGGGGAGTTGGCGCGTGCCCGGCCGCCTCGGCAAGCAAGCCGATATTTGGGCGCAAGTGGCGTATTATTCCGGCCTGGGATTTATCATCCCTGCCGGCGCCGTGGGCGGATTTTTCCTGGGATGGCTTTTGAGCGGTTGGCTCCACACCGGACCCTGGCTGGCGGTGGTGATGGCATTGGCCGGAGTTGCGGGAGGGCTCGTCGAAGTGTTGAGAATTCTGACCAGGGCGGAGAAACGGCAGAGTGGAAAAAATTCAGATTCCTGAAATTGCTCGCGCGGAAGCCCGTCTTCCGCGATGGATGCTGGGCGCGGCGTTGGCAGGAGTCGCGACCATCGTGGCCCTAGGCAAGCCCCAGGCCGCGCTGGCGTTCCTTTTGGGTGCCGGGATTGCCACGATCAATTACTTTTGGCTTCGCCAGGCGGTCGAGACGCTCTTTAGCGCCGGCCACATTCGCGTGCCTCGGCGCGTGCTCTTGAAGTTCAGCGTCCGCCATCCTCTGGCCTTGGTCGGGGTATATTGGTTCTACAAAACAGGCTGGCTGCCCGCCGGCCCGATTCTTGCAGGTCTGTTCGTCCCGGCGGCCGGGGTCTTGCTCGAAGGGATAATCGAGCTTCGAGAAGGATTCCGGACGTGAGGCCGGCTGAGGTTCCGCGCGCCTCTCAGGGGATTATCACAAAGCGATGGAGCATAAACTGTGGTTGACAGCGGTCTTGAATAAACTCCTGGCGGGCGTCGTGACCCCACTGTTGACAGCCCTTCGTTTGCCCCCCCCTGACCCGGCTTACCCGATTCCCGACTATTTGGCGATGGAATTGTTGGTTGTGGCGGCTATCATCACCCTCGCACTGATCGTGAGGAGCAGACTTTCTGTCGAAAACCCTGGAATCCTTCAGCACATTGTGGAAGAGATCGTGAAATTCACCCAAGATACAGCGGAGGAGATTATCGGCCACGGGAGCGAGCGCTACGTTCCCATGCTCGCCACGCTGTTCATTTTCGTCTTGGTGTGCAACCTGCTGACGCTCGTGCCCGCCCTGGGGGTTCCGAACTCCGCTCTTCAGATCGAGGTCAGCCCGACGGGCTGGATCCAAGCCACGCTTGGCTTGGCGGTGGCGGCGTTCTTGTATTACAACTTTCATGGCTTGCGCCACCACGGAGTCGCGGGCTACTTGAAGCACCTTTGCGGGCCAATGCTCGGGCTGGCCATTCTGATGTTCCCCATCGAGGTCGTGGGCAATTTCGGCCGGTTGTTGTCGCTCAGCGTCCGGCTTTACGCCAACATGCTGGTGGGTGGAATTCTCGAGCGCATCTTCGGGGGCTTGGTTCCGATTCTGGTCCCGGTGGTTTTCATGGCGCTGCATATGTTTGTCTCATTGTTGCAGGCGTACATCTTCATGCTCCTACCGGCGATTTACATCAGCATGGCGGTGGCGGAAGAACATTGAGCAAATCAGAAACTAGAATTCAGAAATCAGAAGCTAGAAGTTAGAATGAGGAACCGGCCAGGATCGAATTCGTTCGCGAAACGGGATCTCGATATGGTGAAGTCCATTCTGACTTCTGACTTCTAGCTTCTGACTTCTTGTTTGTCCCGCCAGTGTGAGACCTGCCTGCACGAGGGGTGGCAGGTAACCACCTCCTGGCGGATATCTAAAACGGGCTCCTGCCTGATTCGTGGCGCTGGGGTCAAAGGAGACAAGATGAAGCGATACTTGATTGGATTGATTACGGTTCTCGGGGGGCTTTTGCTCGCCGCCCCTGTTTATGCGCAGGCGGGGGAGGCAGTGGGGCACTCCACGGAGAAGACCACGATGTGGGCAGCCATCACCTCGGGCTTCGCCATGGCCATTGCGTCTGCAGGCTGCGGGATGGCACAGGGGAAAGCTGCGGCCGCCGCCTGCGAAGGTTTAGCGCGGAATCCTGGAGCTCGTCCTGGCATCCAGTTTGCGCTCATCCTGGCGCTGGTGCTGATTGAGTCCATGGCCCTCTACACGCTGGCCATTATCATCCTGCAAGTGGTTCCCAAGATCAGCTAGCCTATTGCGAGCTCGCTGGGGAGGCCCTTTGCCTCCCAGTATTTTTTAACAGTCTGATGAAAAAGGCAGGACGATGTCATTCCGAAGTCCGACGTTCTTTGCCGGACTGAGGAATCTGCTCTGTTTTCCGGCGCCGCGTGCAAGATCAGATTCCTCGCTCTGCTCGGAATGACGGCTCCAGACTCTTTTTTCATCAGGCTGGTAAACCCCGTTTCCGAGATTGACCGATGAATAGAGTCTCTCGAAACGGTTCCATATTGGGCATTTGATTTCGACATCTAAAGTTCAAACGGCATGAAAGCCGCAGTGCTTCACAAGGCTGGCGCGGCACTCTCATTGGAAGACGTGCCTGTCCCGAAAATTGGGGCTGGCGAAATCCTGATCAAAGTCAAAGCCTGCGGGGTTTGCCACACCGACTTGCACCTGATGGCAGGCGAGTGGCGCCTGCCCAAGCTTCCGGTGATCCTCGGGCATGAAGTTGTCGGGGAAGTTGTCGAAGCGGGCCACGGCGTCGGGAATTTCCAGCCCGGCGACCGCGCCGGCGTGCCGTGGATTCATTCCACCTGCGGCGCGTGCGAATACTGCACCAGCAACCGCGAGCCGCTCTGCCCCGCGATTGTCGTGACCGGCTTCATGGTAGACGGCGGGTACGCGGAGTACGTGAAGGCCGCCGCCTCGCACGCCGTTGCCGTGCCGCAGGAACTCGCCTGGCAGGACGCCGCGCCGATCCTGTGCGCGGGCCTCACGCCCTATCGCGCGCTCAAGATTTCAGGCGCGGCGGTGGGCGAGACGGTGGCCGTGTGGGGCGTCGGCGGCCTCGGCCACTACGCAGTGCAGATTGCGAAAGCCATGGGCGCGCGCGTGGTGGCGGTGGACGTTGCCAAGGCGAAGTTGGAGCTAGCATCGCGCTTGGGAGCCGACTCGACCGTGGATGCTTCGCAGGTCAAGCCCGACGAGGCCTTGCGCGACCTCGGTGGCGCCCATGTGGTCTTGTGCCTGGCGCCCGCCCGAGAGGCGATTCTCCAGGGCTTCAACGCGCTCCGCCGCGGGGGAACGCTGGTGCTTGTGGGCCTCCCCCCCGGTGACTTCACGCTGCCGATCCTTGGGAGCGTCGCAAAAGGCATCCGCATTCTGACCTCGGGCGTCGGCACACGGCAGGACTTGCGGGAAGTGTTGGCGCTTGCGGCCCGGGGAAAAATCAAGACTGTGGCCGAAGCGTGCCGTCTGGAAGACTTGAATGATATTTTCGACGCCATGCGACAGGGGAAAGTCTCCGGCCGGCGCGTCGTCGCGTTCCCTTAGCGAGTCATTTTCGCGGGCGCAGCGCCCTGCTACCAGGCAGCTCTAAGATGGAGCCGAGACGAAGGTTCCCGAACGAAATCCTGGCCGCCATCACCGGCAGTAAAGTGCTGCGAATCCGCGCCGGCAATCAACCCCATCGTTTCATCGGCATTTGGGTGGTAGTGGTAGAAGGGCGGGTATTCGTGCGCTCCTGGAGCCTGAAGCCGGGAGGCTGGTACCGGAAGTTTCTCGAGGAGCCCCGCGGTGCCATCGAAATTGTTAGCCATGAAATTCCCGTCCGCGCCTTGCGCACGCGAAGCAAGCGGCTGAACGACGCTGTGGACCGTGCCTACCTCAATAAATACAATTCTCCGGGTTCCCTCAAGTACGCTCGAGACCTCGGAGGGGCGAAGTCCAGGGGGACAACTATCGAGCTCGTGCCGTTGTAGCGGCGGTCATGCAGGCGCGGGGCCGGCAGGGCGCCGATAGAATGTCGACCTGGTTGGCATAATGTCGGGCTGAACCTCGCCGCTACATCGGGCTGAAAACAATTTCCCCTTGCCTTGTTGGCTCGCCAGCCGGTAACATGAATCAGCGGTCGAAGGGGTCCGCCGGCTCCGGCGGGAGCAGCATTCGATGGTGACGGGATTCAACACCGACATCCGGCTCAACAACCTCGTTTACCACGTCCAAACGGAAACCCGCAAGGACGCGGGTATTGAGACGGCCGTGTACATTGGCGGCGCGGTCGTCCACTCGCTGAAGACCTCCTATCGCAAACAGGCCAGCGCTTCCGATTTTTCCGACGACAAGCTGAAGCGCCTGCTCGAAGACCAGCACCGGCAGGTGATTGCGAAGATTCGAGGGGGAGAAATCATGCCTGCGCCCCCTGCCGGCCCGCCCGCATGAAACGAAGTCCATGACCATCCAATTGAACGGCCGCGAGCAGGAAGTGCCCGAGGGGCTGACGCTCGCCGAGCTCGTGGCCTGGCTGAAGCTGCCCGCGGACCGAGTGGCGGTGGAGCGAAATCTGGACATCGTTCCGCGCGCCCGCTGGGCCCAAACCTCCATCGAAGAGCACGACCGCCTGGAAGTGGTACACTTTGTTGGCGGAGGGCGCCCCACTGAATCCCTAAGGCGATGAACGAAGCTGCAAACAGCTCGCCGGCCATAATCTTCGTGACGCTGCTCATCAAGGTGGGCGTCATGGCCCTGCTCGCGGGATTCATCGCGCGCTTCGGCCTTTTCCGCGAGCTGCTCATGATCGAGAAGCGCACGCCTCGGCAGAAGCTCCAGTTTGCCGCCTTTCTAGGCATCCCCTTCATGCTAGGCGTGATGGCCCGGCTCGCAGGCTATCGGGGAGCGGACCTGAGTCTGGAAGTGACGGTGCTCGCCGGTTTGCTCGGCGGCACGATCGTGGGCCTGGCCGTGGGAATGATGGTGAGCTTGCCGGCATGGCTCATCGGCAAGGAATTTGTCGCGTTTCTGATGGCAGTCCTGTACGCCTGCGTGGCAGGGTCGGCGCGCTACGTTTGCCCGGACAAGGAAGAGATCTGGAAATTCTCGCCCTTCATTGACCTGAGCCTTTACCGCTCCATTAAACAGCGGTTCAAGCATCCCGCAATGGACTGGCAAGTGCTATTTTCCCTCGTCTGCGCGATTCTCGAGATCACACAGCTCCTGATGGGAAGGATTTCGCGCCACCACCTCTTCTACCTCGACACGAACCATTTCTGGTCGAACGTGCTGATCGTTTTCGCGTCCCTCATCGCCGTGGGCCTGCCCGTGCGCATCTGGAACAACACGCGCATTCAGCGGAAACTCGAGGACCAGGAGCACGCCTTGATGCAAGCCCGCGTGGATGCGCTCACCAGCCAGATCAATCCGCACTTTCTGTTCAATACCCTCAACACCGTCTCCTCGCTCGTCCGCTTCGACCCGGACATGGCCCGGACCGTCATCCTCAAGCTCTCCAACATCCTTCGCCGGCGGCTGAAAGCTCAGGTGCACTTTTCGCCGCTCAAGCAGGAACTCGAATTCGTGGACGATTATCTGGATATCGAGGTCGTGCGCTTCGGGCGCGAAAAGCTGCAAATCCGCAAAGAAATTGAACCCGAAGCGCTCGACACGGTGGTGCCGAGCATGATCTTGCAGCCGCTCGTGGAAAACGCCATCCGCCACGGCATCGCGCCGAAAATCGAAGGCGGCACGATTACGCTCCGCGCGCACCGTCGCAACGGCCGCCTGCGCGTCGAAGTCGCCGACGACGGCGTGGGGATTCCTCCCGAAAAACAGACGGGGATCTATGAGTCCGGCATCGGCATTTCCAACGTCCGCGAGCGCTTGAAAGTTCTCTACGGCCAGGAGTTCAGCTTCGACATCAACAGCCAGCCGGGGAAGGGCACCGCCATTCGGCTCGAGCTTCCAGAGCTGGTCGTGCCGCAAGGCACCGCGCCCACCGAGCCCGCCCACGCGTCGTCCTGAACTTCGTCGGCGGTCGTTTCGGGCGCAGCCCTAAACGATGACGAATGCGCTATGCCCGTCGGTATTGGCCTCTTGTAATTCCTGGCGACGGAGGGAAGGTCATCGCACTCAAAACTTAAGCCCAGCCTTTGCATAGTGAGGCCGTGAGGTGTAAATTATCGTTTGGCCTTAACCCAAGGCGGAAATTCTGAATAGAATCCTCTATGGCCGCATATTC
>QHZN01000272.1 GCA_003225365.1 Acidobacteriota bacterium | reverse complement strand
TTGAATTCATTGCTAAAGAGAAGGCGAGACTTGCCGAGGCAATCAAGATGGAAAGGCAAGTTGAAACGCTCCTTGATAGAGAAAGGGATGAGCGATTTGAGTAAGTGGCCGCTCAAGTTGTTCCGGGGCACTATGAGTTTCGAATTGCGTCGGCATAACAAGGGAGCACGGTAATCGCGATTGCTGCCGGTTTGCTCCCTCAACAATCACAAAGGTGTTGAGCAAGCTCTTCGACGGTTCCATAGCGAGTACCTACAGTTAGCGATTTGCTGACTTTGGGCCTTTCTTGCCCCGGACGCCGCGGGTGGCGCATACATCGAGCTCTTTTCGATGTGTGCGACTTCGGCAGGTCACAGGGTTCGAGAGCTTTTCCGCTTTCGGATTCCCCGAAACACGGCCGAGTCTCCTTGCCCTCACCCTGCCGGCTCCCGCGCCTTGGCCAGCATACCAACATGCTCTGGCCTGCCGCTTCCCAAAGTGTTCGGCCTGCCAGAAATCCCAGGTGCTGGCATTGATAAAATGCAGATGGTCTGACTCGTAAAAATGGCGCTGGCGCAGCATGGGGGGGATTCTAGCCTAATGTGTCGCACACATGGCGCCATGAAGCTGTGAAAAAATCAACAGCCTCTCGCAAAGGCGCTAAGGCGCAAAGAAAAGCAAGCTCGAACTCCTTCAATTTCTTTGCGGGCCTTTGCGGCTTTGCCCTTCGACTTCGCTCAGGGCCGTGAGCCTGTCGAACGGCACCTTTGCGAGAGATCTTCTGGTTGGGCGCCCATTTTTTCACACCTTCCATACGCCATGTATGCGCCACCCGCGGAGACTATTCGGATGCTCAAATTTCTCAAATTGGGGATCAAGAGCAATGTGCTATCCGTTTAACAATTCACTTGACAATCCCTCCTGACGCATGTATATGTTCCGCGCGTTTCCCTGGGATGGAACCGGACCTTTGGACGGAATGAGCCTGGCGTTCTGGAGGCGGCCTTGCCCACACGCTTTTGTATTTCCCTCCTCGGCGTTCTTTTTCTCTTCTCAAGTTGGGCTGCAGGCCAAACGACGACAATAACGGCGAATACCACGGTGACGCGCGACCCGCAGGCCGTGTCACTGCTCACGCAGCCCGTCAATTCGGCTTTTGGTGCGACCGGCCTGGGCACCTATCAGGACTTCACGGCGACCGGAAGAATCAGATACTTCTGGGCGGGCGACCAAGTGCTGCGCTCCGCGACCGTCCTCGGTCGGGGACATGACCAATTCCGGGTGATATGGGTTCTCGACGATTGTTTTCTTTCCTTTAGATTTTCCCAATCCGATTCTATGCGAACCGGACAGAGAACCGTTGCTCAACCTCAAATGCTAATCAGGACACTCTCGGGAGGTGGACACGCGACTGACAGTTGCATTCAGTGACCGTCAGGAGTAATCGACCGGAGGAAAATTGAAAGCGGAAATTCCGACTTAAGTCCTTAGAATTACTTACCCCTTACGCTCGCCGAAGGAGGTGGTCCGTATGCTTACATCCGAAGAAACGACTTTCACGCTGGATAACATGGGACGTTTTTTTTGCAACACTTTGCAGGAAGCGCTCGACTGCACAGCGGTTCAGGTCGCAGGCAAGCAGCGAAACTTCGACACAATCGTAATTGGAGGAGGGACGTTTGGCGCGGCAATCGCCTCGTCCCTGCTATTTGCTGACGCCTCTCACAGCCGTCGCATTCTTGTTTTGGAGGCGGGCCCCTTCGCACTACCAGAGCACTTTCAGAACATGCCTTATCAGGGCGGCACGCCGGACTTCCGAAAGCCCTGGGACTCCCACCCTGCGCTGGCGTATCCGGGCCTCTTGTTCGCGATAGGCGGGAGATCTCTGGCGTGGGGCGGTTGGTCGCCGGAGATGCTGGCAGCGGAACTAAGCGCTTGGCCATCCAGCGTCGCGGCGGATTTGACCCACAAGTATTTCCGAATCGCGAGCGACCAGATCGGTGCCATGGATTCGAACGACTTCATCTTCGGGCGCCTCCATGACGCGCTTCGAAAACAGCTCTTTCAGGCGTATAAGACTCCGGCCAACATATCGAACGCAATCCCGCTGTCGGCCATGCCGGATCATCCGGCGGTGCGGTATTACGCGGAGAGCGCGACTCTGGCAGCCGCGGCAGGGGCCACCGGCGGCACAACCACGGCGCCAGCTCCGGCCAGCCCTCCCGATAGGCAGCTCCGCGAATGGCTAGGACTCGATGTGAGTGACGCAACGCCGCGCGCTGAGCTGCTCAATATGCTGAAGCTGGAGGCTCCGCTTGCGGTAGAGGCGCGGACTGCGCCAGGCCAGTTTCCGAGCAATAAGTACAGCGCCGTGCCGACGCTTATCAAAGCCGTGCGCATAGCCGCGAGCGAAACCGGTGGAGTGGGAACAGAGGCCGACGCCCGGAAACGTCTGATGGTCGTGCCGAAGTGCCACGTTCTCGACATCATTACCGAAACGCAGAATGATAACTGGGTGCGCGTTACCGGCGTTCGGGTGAAGGATTCGACCGGCGCGGAACAGGTCATTTCGCTTACGCAACCCAGCACGGACGGTCGCCAAGGGTCGGTGATCATCGCCCTCGGAACCATTGAGAGCACGCGTCTGGCGCTGAGCACTTTCAAGGATTCCCTTTCCGGGCGCGCCGCTCAGCGGATGGGCACCAACTTGGTTGCCCATCTTCGCTCCAATCTTACGATTCGGATCTCGGTGAGCGCGCTGTCCTTTCTGACGCCTTCCAGCCGGAAATCGCTCGAGGTCTCCGCGCTGTTTGTGAAAGGCAAGACCATCATTAACGGCGCGGACCACTTCTATCACCTCCAGATCACCGCCTCCGGGCTCGGCAAGCTCGGAGACAATTCTGAGGCCGAGCTATTCCAGAAGATTCCCGATGTGGAACATTTGGAAGCGATGCTGAATGCCACAGACACTGACGTCGTCATCACGATCCGGGGAATCGGCGAGATGACCACGCACAATCCGGACAGCTTTATCCGGCTCTCTCCGAACGCGACGGACTTCAATCGCCCTGCGGCGGAGGTAACCATTGCCGATATCCGCGACGGTAGCAGCACCACGCCACAATCGGAAATCGACAAGAAAGTCTGGGACACGATGGACGCGCTAAGCGATCAAGTGGCAGTTGCGTTCGCGAATAAAAAAGCTTTCGAAGTGTTGGCAAGTGACGGAACTACCCTAAACATGCCCGCCAATACGACGACCGATCAGTTGAAAGCTGCTTATCCGTATGCCGGCCGACGCGATGCCCTTGGCACGACCCATCATGATGCCGGAACGCTCTTCATGGGTACGGACGCGTCCACGTCGGTGACGAACGAATACGGGCGCATCCACGACACGACGAACTGCTACGTTGCGAGCCCCGCGATTTTTCCCGCGCTGGGCTCGCCGAACCCGATGTTGACAGGCGTGGCTCTAGCGCATCGCACTTCCGACGTGCTCACCGCTGCTGTTCTACCCCGACCGACGGCGCGAGTTATCGATGCCGGCTTCACCGCATTGTTCGATGGCACGGCCAATACTTTCGGTTCCTGGAAGAGCGCTGACGCGAAGAATGGGCAAGGTTTTGCGCTGATCGATGGAGAAATCGTGACGTACGGCTCGGCGGATTTCGCGATGTTGTATTTCGCCACCGGAGCGTTCAGCGATTTTCATTTGCGGCTGCAGTTCAAATGTTTCGATGCGAACAACAACAACAGCGGTATATTTGTTCGGGCTCGCGATCCGCGCCTGCGACTGCCTGCGGAGCTCGCATCACGAGCGGACGCGGAGAAAGTTGCCGGCAATCCAGCTTGGAGTGCCGTGATCTCCGGGTTTGAGGTCCAAATCGACGATAACGCGCGCGGTGATGTTAACAAGGACTTCTACGGGCGGCGGCCCGAACCGGATGGTCTTTGGAAGAATCGCACCGGGGCGATCTACAAGATCCCTGCTGGGGATTTCATCTATCACCTGGGCCGGCATGACCTGCGGTTGCAACAGTACGCGCCGGGTCCGGCACTGATCCCGGGCGTGTGGTTCCAATTCGACATCGTCGTCACGGGCAACCATTACGAAGTGACCCTGACGAACACGCAGTCCGGCGCCTCGCAGGTGACCACGATCTTCGATAACCCTGATACGGCCCGTGGCATTGCTCAACTGAGGGGCCAACCGGCGGGATTTATCGGGATACAGTCCTACCCACGGTCGCCGCTTGCGTTTCGGAATATCTGGATCAGATAGTTTTGGGACACTAAATGGAGTCCCAGAAGCCAAAGCTTGAAAGGCTTGTCAAACGCTATGGTTTCACAGGGCCGCAACTGGAAGTCGTCGTGACTTCCGCAGTGGTTGTTGTCCTTACAATTCCATTGTAACGCGGGTGGCGCATACATCGAGCTCTTTTCGATGTGTGCGACTTCGGCAAGTCACGGGGTTCGAGAGCTTTTCCGCTTTCGGATTCCCCGAAACACGGCCGAGCGTCCTTGCCCTCACCCTGCCGGCTCCCGCGCCTTGGCCAGCATACCGACATGCTCTGGCCTGCCGCTTCCCAAAGTGTTCGGCCTGCCAGAAATCCCAGGTGCTGGCACTGATAAAATGCAGATGGTTTGACTCGTAAAAATGGCGCCGGCGCAGCATGGGGGGGATTCTAGCCTAATGTGTCGCACACCCCGATGCATCGGGGTATGCGCCACCCGCGGTTAGTCGGCAAACCGACCTTGTGACCTGTAGTTTGGCGGCGACGAGACAAAAGCTAAGGTTAGGCCGCAATACGTCCAGTGAATTGGTGCCGAGTGCCTCTGGGCAACTTCGCGCTGCGCTTACGGATTCATCCATAGATAGTAGCCGACTTCCCAGGCCGAATCCCGACCACGCAGCAGTACTGCCTGAGCTGCGGAAACTCGCAGTGAAGGAGGCTGCGCACACTGATGTGGTTCTGAGGCCCAGGGCCGATCAATGGGTTCTCACCTAACGACCCGCTTCGAGAATCAACTTCTGTACGCGCCAATTCAACAATTCGGCGACGTAGAGTTCGGCCTCAGACGGGCACGCGATTTCGTGGATCCAACCGAACTGCTTGAGTTGTTTGCCGGATTCTCCGAGCACGCCCAAAACCTTGCCGTCCAAGCTGAGCTTGTAGACCCGGCCTGGGTACCCATCCGAGCTGAACAGCACTTGATTTGGCCCCGGCGTGATGCAAATCGCCCAGGGCGCGCCGGGCGCCATAGTGCCCGTGGTCGCGCTCGGCTTATTGCCGATGGCCGGACGGGC
>QHZN01000271.1 GCA_003225365.1 Acidobacteriota bacterium | reverse complement strand
GAAGACCTGCGCTACATCTGGAGCTTTGAAATACAGATCATCGGTTCGAACAGCTTCTACGACGACAATCTCCAGGCGCTGATGGATTTTATCCAGCAGGGCAAAATGAAGCCCGTCATCGATAGCACGCTCCCGCTCGACCGGGCGATTGACGGTCTGCGCATGATCGAGAACCGCGAAGTCTTCGGAAAGGTCGTCGTCACGCCGTAGTAGGGGATAGGTGTGGTGTAGCCCCGCAGGGTCTTGGGAGGTGTCGTTTCAATAAATTCCCCTCCTTGGTAAGGAGGGGTGTCTGCGCCATCAAAACAATGCCTCCGTTCCTTTAAGGCGCAGACGGGGTGGTTCGAATGTCGCGAAGCCACCGAATAGATTTCCGCGAAGCGCACCTTATGGAATCGGTGCGCTTCGCGAATATCTATTCGGTGGCTTCGCGACGTTGAACCAACCACCCCGTCCGCGCCTTAAAGGAACGGGAGCATTTTATTAATGGCGCGGCCACCCCTCCTTAACCAAGGAGGGGAGTATCGCTAACCTGGACAGCACAGCCTTTTCAAGGAGGGGAATCCGCGAGCGAATGACCATTCCTTATCCAGAACCGCGCGGCTATCCCGGCAATCTTGGCCTGGTGTTCGCCGAGCACGCGGAATCCGACAGAATCGCGGTCACCGAGCTCCCGGACGACGGGCCACCGCGCGCAACAAGCTTCCGCGACCTGGACGCGGCGTGCAACGCATACGCCCGCGGCCTTGTTCGAGCGGGACTCAAGCCCGGCGATCGCGTCGGTATCCTCTCGCCCAATCATGTGCAGTTTGTACTCGCGCTATTTGGGGCCATGCGCGCGGGTGTCGTCCCGGTTCCGATCAATATCAAGCTTTCCGCCGATACTGTTTCCTACATCCTTGCCGATGCCGCGATACGGCTTGTCTTCGCCGAGCCTGAATTGAAACACCTTGTTCCTGCCGCCATCGATGTTGTCTTCTTCGGCCGAGGTGCGGACGGTTTCGAGGGCTTTCTGGATTTTGGTCCGTTCCAGGCCTTCGAGCCCGCCCCGGATTCCGTGGCCATCCAGCCCTACACCTCGGGCTCGACGGGTCTGCCCAAAGGTGTGTTGCTGACGCATTACGGACAAAATTGGAGCCGCCGCATTCTGGCGCACACACGCGGCACCACGGACCGCGATGTGATCCTCGTCGCTGCGCCGCTTTACCACAAGAATGCTCTTAACGCGATCAAGCAAGGACTCACAGCGGGAGCGACATTGCGGCTGTTGCGGCAGTTCTCTGCCGAGCGCTACATCGAAGCGATTGGCCTTCACCAGTGCACGGTGGTCTCGGGCGTACCAACGATGATGGCGATGGTGCTTGCTCACAAGGACCTGTTGAAAAAAGTGGGGAAAACCGCGTCCGCGGGGTTCAATAGGGGTTCCCTATTCCGGCACCGAGGCGAAACTCGTGGGCGGTTCCCATGCGGACGAAGGCGAACTCGTGTTGAAGAACCCCGGCATCATGCTCGGGTATCATAACCTGTCCAGGGAAACTGCCGAGCGCGTGCGTGACGGCTGGTACTACACCGGCGATGTGTGCCGCCGCGACAAAGAAGGTTTCTATTACTTCGTCGGCCGCACCGACGACATGTTCGTGTGCGGCGGCGAGAACATTTTCCCGCTGGCGGTCGAGACGCTGATCCAACGCCATCCCGCAGTGTACCAGGCGCTGGTCATGCCCTTTGACCACAGGATAAAGGGCCAGGTGCCATACGCCTTCGTCGTGCTGCGGCCGGGCGCGAGCGCCACGGAAAACGATCTCAAGCAGTTTGCGCTCGCCAATGGACCAGCCTACCAGCACCCGCGCCGCGTTTTTTTTCTTCAACAGCTGCCACTGGCGGGCACCAACAAAATCGATAGGGAGCGCCTGCGGGCATGGGTCGCGAATGGAACTTTGGTTTAACATGACTCCACATATCAACGGAGCAATCGGGTGAGCGAAGAAACAATAGACATTGAAAAACTGCAGCAGCTCATTTCACTCGGACCGTTCAACAAGTGGCTCAACTTCACTGTTCTGAAAGCAGGCGAGGATGGCATCGAGATCAAGGCTGGCTGGCGCGATGAATGGGTGGTGAATCCGGAGCGCCGATACACGCATGGCGGCATTCTTGCGGCGATCCTGGATGTGGCCGCAGACTATGCGATCGCCGTCAAGCTCGGCCGCCCGGTGCCTACGATAGACATCCGGGTGGACTATCACAAGGCAGCCATGCCTGGCGACCTTACCGCTAAGGGGCGCGTGGTGCGCATGGGCAATCAGTTCTCGACCGCCGAAGCCTACCTTTACGACCAGGAAGGTGCGCTGATCGCGAGCGGCCGTGGGACTTACTTCACGGCTGCAACGAAATAGACCGGAAGGAATGATAAAAATGACGCGGGCTAAAGCCCGGGTCTAAAGTCTGGACATTTCGTTGATTGCTGACGATGCTGTTCTCGCCGCGGAGCGGCCGCTGGAATTTAGACATTTGAAACGGAGCTTGGGGAAAGCAAACTCACGTCATGAACACGCAACAATACTCCAACGAAAACTTCCGCCAGTTCCTCGACCGGCTGAGTTGCGAGAAGGAACTAACCGGCATCAGGCAACCGGTGGACATCCGCCACATCGCAACACTGGTGGACCAGGCACAGACTGCGCTCCTGTTCCACAATGTGATCGGTTATGAAATCCCGGTGGTCTCCGGCATCATCCGCTCGCGCCGCCGGGCAACGATGTCCATGGGCTGCGAAACCTACACCGAGATCGAGCACAAGCTACAGCACGGCATCGACCATCCCATCGCGCCAAAGTACGTCAAGACGGCGCGCAACAAGGAAGTCGTCGACATTGCCGACAACGTGGATCTCTACAAGCTTCCCATCCCGATGTGTTCCATCTACGACGGCGGCCCCATGATCACCGCCGGCGTGGTGATCGCGAAAGACCCGGAATTTGGAATCAACTCCGGCATGTACCGCTTCATGCTCAAGGAGAAGAACCTGACCGGCATCGATATCGTGACGCCCAATAACATGCGGTTGTTCGCCGAGCGGGCCTACGAAGCCGGCCGAGCCTGTCCGATCTCGATCTCCATCGGCACGCACCCGTTCGAGGTGATGGGTTCCGGCTTCCGAGCCCCTCTTGGCGTGGACGAAATTGCGATCGCCGGGGGCATTCGCGGCGCTCCCGTTGAGCTTGCGATGTGCGAGACCATCGAGATGCCGGCGATCGCCGATGCCGAGATTGTGTTGGAGGCCGAGATCCTGCCCACGGGCTGGACCCACCCCGAGGGCCGCTTCGGCGAGTTCACACGGCTCATGGGCGGGCTGCACTGGAACCCGTTGGTCAAGGTTAAAGCCGTCACGATGCGCAGGGACGCCATCTACTACGCGCTTCACATGCCGTGGGAGAACACATGGCTCGCCGCGCCCACGCGCTACACCGTCATACGGCGCGCGTTGAAAAACGCCGGAGTTCAGGTGAAAGACATCAACGTTACACTGGGCGGCTGCGGATTCTGGCATGCCATCATCTCGATCAAAAAGCAGGCGGGCGAAGGAAAAAATGCGCTGCTCGCGGCCCTGACCGCGATGGATCTGAAGCACGTCGTGATCGTGGATGATGACATCGACGTTTTCGATCCCACCGAAGTCGAATGGGCGATCGCCACGCGCGTGCAGGGCGACAAGGACATCATCATTGTGCCGGGTGCGCGCGCGAAACCGCTGGACCCCAGCCTGCCCGTGACACCTCCGGGCATGGTGCCGACGGGCGCCAAAGTGGGCATCGACGCCACGATATCTGAAGGCGTGCCGCATGAGCGCTACGAACGTATTGCTTACGCTTACGCCGATCACGCGAAGATTGAAGACTACCTGAATGGGAAGGCCGACAAGTCCTCCGAGGACCATCGCAACGACGAAAAGACAGTTGCGGAACTCTCCGGAAGGATATACACGCTCATTGACGCCGAGCCCCAATACTACCAGCAGATCGCGGACCACTTCGGCGACTATGATTTCCAACTTGTCGCGCGGGCCCTGGGCAAGCTGCACACGGAAGAGAAACTGTGGCAGGACGCGCGCGGGCGAGCGTGCGTCCGCGGCTCGCGGTTCTCGGCCAAGCCTGGGTCGAAGCCGGAATAGCTTGCACCTGTTGGTATTGGACGCAGGCGTCAAGACAAGAACCAGCGATCGATGTCAAGTATCGCGTGTGTTGGAGAATTTTGAAAATTGGACGAGTCCTGCCTCTCAAATTCGAAAACCGAGTCGCCACGCTAAACACAAATTTGCTTCACTTCCCCGTCACCGTTTTGCTATCGCAAAAGGCGACTCACGTGTGGACGGGGTCCCGCCGCTTAAGGGTCGGTCGATTATCACTAGGAAGAAACTTGATGGTCGAGGAATTCAGGATGAACTTATACGAAGCGTAAACTCCCCGCCTTGGCAAAAGAGGGGAATTCCAGCTCATTCTGTTTTCCTCGTTTGCTGCAAATTGTCTGGTGAGATCAGGATCTCTTAATTTTCTTCAGCGTCCCTTCATGAATACCGAGATAGTGCGCTGCCGCTCTTGGACCGAACAGTCGCCGAAGAGAGGCTCCCCCGGGCTGGGACCCATGCTTCAATGCCGAGGGCGTCCGGACAGCCAGTTCCATACCATGGCCATCATGTTCGGAGGATAGACGGAGCCGTTGGGTTGTTCGGCAGTCTTGCGGCGTTGCTTCGCGGCTTCCAACAGGCGTTCGCCTCGAAGTTGGACACGAAGTGACGCGTGTCGCGCCAGCGGCGGTCGCGCTCCGCCTCGTCGGGCCACGAGTAGACGCACCCGCAGGAATCCAGCCGGAATAGCGTCATGTGCAAATCGACAAACCGGATCCGCCCATTCCATGGTCCAAGCTCGTTCGCTTTATCGAAGATCTGTGGAAACGTGGCTCCCGGGCCGACCTCCTGGATGGATGTCAGGACGAGCTCTTCGAACGGTGAGAGTACCCCCTTTTGTAAACGTAGGAAACTCATGCGGACCTTCCTTCAGGGCGGTGTCCGCGGTTTATATTTTTCATAAAACGGTGGAAGCCCCTGTGATGGATCTCCAGTAACCGCGATGCTTCTTTGTAGTCACCGTCTGCCCAAAGCAATGCGTTTTCGATGGCATAGCGATCGGCTTGCTGCCGCACTTTCTGAAGGGCGGTCGCGTTGGCGAGGCAGGACCTGGGCGGCGTGAGCACAACCTCGCGAGGCAGGTCGCGCGCGCGCACGAGCGGGCCGGAGCCAAGGACGACGGCGGCTTCGATCACGTGCTCCAGCTCTCGCACGTTGCCCGGCCACTCATATCGTGTCAGGATGCACTCCGCCCCGGGCGAAATCCCGGAGACATCGCGCCGGTGCTCGCTTGCATATTTCGAGACGAAATGGAGAGCGAGCGGCAGGATATCCTCAGGCCTTTCGCGCAGCGCCGGTATCGTGACGGAGAGCACCTTCAAACGGTAGTAAAGGTCCTCTCGAAATTCCCCCCGAGCGACGGCGGAGTGCAAGTCGCGGTTCGTGGCGGCGATGACGCGGATGTCCACGTGTATCGACCTCAGGCCGCCAACCCGCTGGATCTGGCGCTCCTCGAGGACGCGGAGCAACTTGACTTGCATGGAAGCCTTCATTTCTCCGATTTCGTCCAGAAAAAGGGTTCCGCCGTGGGCCCACTCGATCTTGCCTTTCTTCCGTTCAAGGGCTCCGGTGAAGGCGCCTTTCTCGAAGCCGAAGAATTCGCTTTCGAAAAGATCTTCCGGCACAGCCGCACAGTTGAGCGGGACGTACGGGCCGGGACCTCGCGGGCTGTTGCCGTGGATCGCGCGAGCGACCAGCTCTTTTCCCGTTCCGCTTTCTCCCAGAATGAGCACGGTGGAGTTCGTGGGGGCGACCTTACTGATGAATTCGAGGACCTCCTGGAACGCACGGCTCGGGCCCACCAGTGGATGGGACCGCTCGCAAGGATCGGGTGAGGGCCGCAACTCGCCGCCGTTATTCATTTTGTCCTCGGCTCTCCAGCGCCTGGGCCCGTTCCGACCGTTCCCGCAGAGCCCGGGCCGTCTGGCGATTCAATCGTTTGATGCGAATCCACAACGCCGCCAAGGCCGCCACGGCGCCGGCGTTGATCGCCAGTTGCAGCCAATCCACCTGCGCGGCAGAAGCATCACCGGAAATCCATCGCCAGGCGGCAAGTCCCGCCGGCAAAACCAGAACGGCGAAGTAGAGAACCTCGGCGTATACGTAACCGGGAAGCTTTGAGGACTTGCGCCGGTCGGGAAACCAAAGCATGGCGGATTGGCGTAACAACTCGTCCTTGCGAGGGTCCCGGAACAGAGACAGTGGCGCACGCGGATGCATGCCCGTGAAGTGATCCTTCTGAAGACGGTATGCGGCGCAGAGCAAAACTACTGGAAGCCCGCCCAATAAGAAGTCGCGGCCATGGATGATTTCCGGGACCGCCGCGGCATTCGTCAAGCTCAGGACCACACCAGCCGCCGCCCAGAGCAGATTCATGTGCCACGCTGCGACAAGCGATTCCTGCAACTCGCGAGGCCGCTTGTCCAAAGGTTCTCCCTTGCGGAAGATCATTCGCCAGGCGGGCAGGGTCACTGCACCGATGACCGCTCCCTGGATCATCCTTTCGGCGGGAAGGACAAGCGATGGCGCAATCCATCCCAGCGCAGTCTCTGCAA
>QHZN01000099.1 GCA_003225365.1 Acidobacteriota bacterium | reverse complement strand
CCGCTGGGACGATTGGGAGCAGATTGCTTTTTTGATGGTGGTGGTGCGAGGGGAGGGCAAAGTGGCGGTCATCAACACCGGCCCTCCCCCCGACCTCTCGGCGCTCAACGCCCGCTGGACGGCGGCCTTCGGGCCGCGCGGCGCGCTGGTTCGGCTCGAAGAAGAGAGCCCGGAACGCGCGCTCGCCACGCTCAAGCTTTCCCCGGCCGAAGTGGACTACGTGCTAATCACCCCGCTCCAGGCGTACGCCGTGGGAAACATTCCACTCTTCAAGAACGCCCAGATTTGCGTTTCCCGACGGGGCTGGATTGAAGATTTCCACGCGCCCCCGTACGAGATGCACGTGCCGAGGAAGCTCCGCATTCCCGACGACGTGCTTTCTTACCTCACCGTCCAGGCGCCGGAGAGATTACACTTGCTCGATGACGAAGACGAAATCCTCGAAGGGCTTGAGGCGTCTTGGGTGGGCGCGCACCACCGCTCCTCGATGGCCTACTTCATCGAAACCGCCCGCGGCCGCGTTGCGGTTACCGACTGCTGCTTCAAGTACGGCAACATCGAAAAGATGCATCCGATCGGCATCATGGAAAGTTTGCCGGAGTGCCTGGAAGCCTACGAGCGCCTCCGCAAGGAGGCCGAAACCGTGATTCCGCTCTACGACCCGGAAGTCCTGAAGCGGTTTCCGGGTGGCAAGGTGGCCTGATTTCACTTCGGCAGGCTCAGTGTCTGCGACAGGAGTCCCGAATGAGACTGAAGGATAAAGTCGCCATCGTGACCGGCGCGGGCTCGGGGATCGGGCGCGCTACGGCGGAACTCTTCGCCGAGGAAGGGGCGAAAGTCGTCGTGGCCGATATTGACCCCAAGGGCGGCGAGGAGACCGCCCGCCTCATCAGGGAGAAGAAGGGCGTGGTGCATTTCGTTCGAGCCGATATCTCGCTCGACGACGACGCCCGGCGGATCTCCCAAGAGACCGTCGGGACCTTTGGCCGGCTCGACATTCTTGTCAACAACGCTGCGACATTCGTGCTCAAAGGCTTCGCGGCGACCGTCGAAGAGTGGAAGCAGTCGCTCGGGACAAACATCATCGGCACCGCGATGGTCACGAAGTACGCCGTTGAACACCTGAAGAAGCACGGCGGGGCCATCGTCAACCTGGGCTCGATTTCGGGCTTCATTGCTCAGCCGGACTTCTTCGCCTACAGCGCTACCAAGGCCGCGCTCGTCCAGATGACTCGGAACATGGCGATGGACCTCGGCGCGCACAAGATCCGGGTGAACGCGGTCTGCCCGGGCTCGATCATCACCCCTGCCTCCTTCCGTCACATGGAAAAGACCGGGATGACACTCGAGCAGTTTAATAAAGAAGAAGGCGCAAAGACTTTTGTGGGCCGCGCCGGCCAACCGCGTGAAGTCGCCTGGGCGATCCTTTTTCTGGCTTCTGAGGATGCCAGCTACATCACGGGCGCATCCCTGACGGTGGACGGCGGCTACACGGCGATGTAAGAAGGATGAAGTGTGAAGGCTGATGTATGAAGGCTGAAGTATGGAGGCTGAAAGAAGATTCCGGGAGAAACAACTGTTGGCTGCTCGGACTTCACGCTTCGTAAATCGTACTTCAGACTTCACACTTCAGCCTTCATCCTTTTCACTTCATCCTTTAACCTTTACCCTTTATCCTTAAACCTTAAGACTCGCTAACCATGGGACCTTCCAGACCACGCGTCTCGTTGTTCATCACTTGCCTCGGGGACCAGTTTTTTCCCCAGGTCGGCGAGTGCGCCGTCGAAATATTGAGGCGGCTCGGCTGTGAGGTCACATTCGATCCTGCTCAGACCTGCTGCGGCCAGCCCGCCTATAACACCGGCTACCGGGAAGAAGCTCGAGAAGTCGCGGCGCGCCTGCTCGATATTTTCCAGGACGCCGAGTACGTGGTCGCGCCTTCGGGCTCCTGCACCACCATGGTGCGGGTTTTTTACCGCGAGCTCTTTGCCGACGACCCCGAACGGCAGCGCCAGGCCGAATCCCTGAGCCGCCGGATCTTCGAGTTTTCTGAATTCCTCGTGAAAGTCTTGAACGTCGAAGACGTTGGCGCGAGCTTCCACGCCCGCGTGTCGTATCACGACTCCTGCCACCTACTGCGGGAGCTTGGCATCGAAAGCGAGCCGCGGAAACTGATTCGGGCGGTGCGGGGCGTCGAACTCGTGGAGATGAAGGATTACCAATTGTGTTGCGGATTCGGCGGGACGTTTTCCGTGAAGTTCCCGGAGGTTTCCGTGGCCATGGGCGAGGACAAGATCCGCGCCGCCGCCGAAGCAGGCGCCGAAGTGCTGGTCGCGAATGATTCCGGCTGCCTGATGCACTTGGCGGGCGTGATCCATCGCCGTGCGTTTCCCCTCAAGACCCTCCATATCGCCGAGCTCCTGGCGAAACGCGAATAGCCATCGCGGTCGGGTCGGGCTGTGGCGCCGGTCCCGCGGCCGCTGGACCGGGGCTACAGCCTCGAAACTCGCTCTGGCAAACTCCACAGGACTCGGCTAGAGTGTTGGCCTTCCGGAAAGCAAACGGAGACCCCGGGCGAAGCGCGGG
This sequence comes from Acidobacteriota bacterium, assembly GCA_003225365.1. Classification (GTDB taxonomy): domain Bacteria; phylum Acidobacteriota; class Terriglobia; order UBA7540; family UBA7540; genus Gp13-AA74. The sequence goes on along the minus strand of QHZN01000099.1, from coordinate 36,384 downwards.
AAGAAACCGGAATGAAGATTACGGACGTCCGAGCAAGAGTCGTCGAGTGGCGCGGGAAAACCATCCCTCCGGAGCCACACTTCTGCACCAACCCCATGGACCTGCTCGACCTCCCGATCGACCCCATGAGTTCCTTCCGGTTTCACGGCTGGCTGGTCGTCGAGGTATTTTCCGACCAAGGGCATACGGGCATCGGTAACGCCGCGCTCGCCCCGCGCGTCACCAAGCAGGTGATTGACCTCTACCTGAAGCCGATTCTGGTGGGGTCGAACCCGTTCGATTACGAATTCCTCTGGCAGCACATGTATCGCAAGACCATGGCGTTCGGCCGCAAGGGCATCGGCATGGTCGCCATCAGCGCCGTGGACATTGCGCTGTGGGACTTGGTGGGAAAAATCACGCATCAGCCCGTATTCCGCCTGCTCGGCGGGAAGACCAAGCAACGGATTCCGGTTTACGCCAGCCGGCTTTACAGCCAGAGGCTCGATGAGCTGGCGAAGGAGGCGCGCCGCTACAAAGACGAAGGCTACCGCGCCATGAAGCTGCGTTTCGGCTGGGGGCCGGTGGACGGCGCCGCGGGAATTGAGAAGAACCTCGCGCTGGTCGGAACGGCGCGAGAAGTCGTCGGCAACGAAATTGACTTGATGGCCGACGCCTACATGGGCTGGACGCTCGACTACGCGCGGCGAATGATTCTCTTGCTCGAGCCCTATCACCTGCGCTGGCTCGAAGAGCCCGTCATACCCGACAACATCGCCGGTTACGCCGAGCTCAAGCGGATGAACCGCGTGCCCATTGCGGGCGGCGAGCACGAGTTTACGGTGTACGGATTCCGCGAGCTGCTCGAGGCGCGCGCTCTCGACGTCATCCAATTCGACACCAGCCGCGTCGGCGGCATCACGCAGGCGCGGAAAGTTTCCGCGCTCGCCGAAGCGCACGAAGTCCCCGTCATCCCGCACGCCGGGCAGATGCACAACTATCATATCGTCGAGGCGAACCTGAATTCGCCCATGGCGGAATACTTTCCCAAGGTGGACGTGGAGGTCGGCAACGAGCTCTTCTGGTACATCTTCAAGGGCGAGCCCGTGCCGCGAAACGGCTTTATCGAGCTCGATGAAAACAAGGCAGGTCTCGGGATCAGCATTGACGAGGAATCGCTCAAACAGTTCGCGGTGATGGAGTGAGTGGCGGCTGGCTTGGCGGACAATGACGACAAAACTCCATGAGTGAATCCCACTTTTTCAGCCTGCACGGCCAAGTAGCGGTGGTGACAGGCGGCGGCCAAGGGATTGGGGAAGGCATCTCACGCCGCTTGGTGGAAGCCGGGGCGCGTGTCGCCGTATTCGACCTGAACGACGAAAGCGCGGCGACGGTGGCGAAGAGCATCGGCGGCCTCGGTGTGAAGTGCGACGTGGCCGCGGCGGCTTCGGTCCGCGCCGGGATCTCGGAGGTCCGCCGGGCGCTTGGTCCGATTGACATTGTCGTGAACAACGCCGGCATTGCCGGCAAGACCGCCATGCTCTGGGAACTCGACGAAAAAGACCTCGACGCGGTTTATGCCGTCAATCTCAAGGGCGTTTTCCTCATATGCCGCGCCGTGATTGAGGAGATGCTCGAGCGGCATTACGGGCGCATTGTTAACGTCGCCTCCATCGCGGGCAAGGAAGGCAACCCGACGCTCATTCCGTACTCGAGCACCAAAGCCGCCGTAATCGCGCTGACCAAGGCGCTGGCGAAAGAGGTTTCCGGAAAGGGCGACATCGATATTTCCGGGGGGCGCGCGACGTACTAATAGGGGAACACGATGAGCGAAACGGGAGTCCAAAGCGGGGAGATTCACGAGCGCTCAAGAAAGGCCCTCGGTGACGCGCACCTTCAAGAAGCCCTGCGCTCCTCGACGCTGCGGCTTTACGAGCATCGCCTGAACGCGATTCGAGAGGTTCCGGGGTTCGAACGGCTGCGCGAACGTGGGCGGGAACTGAAGCGCGAAGTCATCGAGAATTTGGACGGCTACCTCGCGCAATTTGCCGACCAGGTCGAGCGCCACGGCGGGCGCCTGCATTGGGCGACGGACGCTAAAGAAGCCTGCGCCGCGGTCCTCGAAATCGCGCGGCAGGCGGGCGCGCGCGAGATCGTCAAAGCCAAGACCATGGTGAGCGAGGAAATCGAGCTCAACCACGCGTTCGAAGCCGCCGGAATTCGCGCCGTCGAGAGCGACCTCGGCGAATTCATTTTGCAGCTCGCGGGTGAGCGCCCGGGGCACATCGTCGCGCCGGCCATTCATAAGACGCGGCAGGACGTGGCCAACCTGTTCCAAGCCAAGCTCCATTCCGAACTGACGCTCGAGCCCGAGCGGCTGACGCTGATCGCGCGCAAAGCGCTGCGTGAAGTTTTCGAGCGCGCCATGATGGGCGTGAGCGGCGCGAATTTCGCCGTCGCCGAGACCGGAAGCATTGTGGTGATCGAAAACGAAGGCAACATCCGGCTTTCGACTACCGCGCCGCGGGTGCACGTGGCGCTGGTGGGAATTGAGAAGCTCATCCCGCGCTTTGCCGACCTCGGCGTTTTCCTGCGGCTCCTCGCGCGCTCCGCTACGGGACAGAAGCTGACGAGTTACACCTCGATTCTGACGGGCCCGTGCCGCCCGGGCGAAGACGGCCCGGAAGAAATGCACGTCGTGTTGGTGGACAACGGCCGCGTCCGCGCGCTCGCCGATCCCAAAATGCGCGAGGCGCTTTACTGCATCCGCTGCGGCGCCTGCCTGAATGCCTGCCCCGTCTATCGGAAAATCGGCGGGCACAGCTACGGCTGGGTCTATAGCGGGCCGATTGGGGCGCTGGTAACTCCCGAGTTCGTAGGCCTCGATCAGGCGCGCGAGCTGCCCTTCGCCTCCTCGCTCTGCGGCGCCTGCCGGGAGGTTTGCCCGGTTAAGATCAATATTCCCGATCTGCTTCTCCATCTGCGCAGCCAGGCGCAGGAGAAAGCTGAAACGCCGCAGCCGCCCGACTCGCCCGTCCGCGAACGCACGGCGATGCGACTTTGGGCGTGGGCGATGAAACGGCCCTGGGCATATTCGCTCGGCGCTTGGGTAACGCGGTGGGCCATGAGCTTCTACGCGCGGCAGGGGTGGATCGCGCGATTTCCGAAGTTCCCGCTCTCACGCTGGACCGCCGGCCGCGATTTTCCGGCTCTGGCCCCTAAGCCTTTCCGGGCGCGGTGGAAAAAAATGCGCCGATAATCGTTGTCCGTTGGGGCCTTGCTCCTCGGCCGCTCGACCAGTGCGACTGAAGGGAAGTTTCCCAGGCTTGGGTTCTGGCGCGATGCTGAAAAGACCTATATTGTCATGCTGAGTCCGTTCGCCATTCCGCTGCGAACGGCCCTGAGCGCAGCGAAGGGGCTCAGGGTAAACTTCGCGAAGCATCCCCGTAGTGCGTTGAAAAAAAGAAATGACTCAGATCCTTCGCGGAGTTTACCCTGAGCGAAGCACAGGGATTCTTCGCTTGGCTCAGAATGACAGCGAAGGGCTTAGGATGACACACATTTAAGTGCTTTTCGGCATCCTGCCAAGGGAGGTTCGTCATGGCCGTGTTCGGTGGTCTTCGGCGTGGTGCTTTCATTGCTGCGAGCGAAAGATCAAGGCGACCAGTGGGACAGCGCCAAGATCGCCTCCGACGACTCCACTCAAGTCGTCTATCAAGGCAAGCCCCTCGAAAGTGGCCGCACGTATTACTGGAAAGTGCGCTGGTGGGACAAGGAAGACCGCGCGTCCGCGTACAGCTCCGCCGCAACTTTCGAAGTGGGGCTGCTCGACCGCGACGACTGGAAAGCGCAATGGATCGGGGGCGCCAACCAACTCCGCACGGAATTCGAACTCGCCCAAGCTCCCGTGCGCGCCCGCGCGTACGTTTCCGGCCTCGGCTATTACGAGCTACGCATCAATGGCGCGAAGGTTGGAGCGAACGTGCTCGACCCGGCATGGACCACCTACTCAAAGCGAGTGCTCTATTCGACCTACGACGTAACTGGCATGCTTACGAGTGGCCGGAATGCCGTCGGCGTGATGCTGGGCCAAGGCTGGTACGGCAAGCGCGCGCTGCTCGTCCAGATTGAAATCGAGCTGGCGGGCGGAAAGCAGGTTGCCGTCCGCAGCAGCCCCGCCTGGAAAGCCAAAAACGGCCCCATCACGAGCGACAGCACGTACGACGGCGAGGCTTACGACGCGCGCCTCGAGACGCCCGGCTGGGACCGGGCCGGCTTCGACGATTCCGGCTGGGCGGCCGCCGAGGCCGTCGAAGCTCCAAAGGGCGAGCTCTCCGCCCAGATGCTGCCCGCGATTCAAGTGGTGGACACGCTCGTCCCCGTCAACATGTGGACGCCGCATCCGGGGATTTACGTTTTCGACTTCGGGCAGAACTTCAGTGGCTGGGCCCAGCTTCGCGTGCGCGGGCCGAGCGGCGCCCAGGTCCGGATGCGCTTCGCCGAGCTGCTCTACGACAACGGCACGATCAACCGCGACAACATCGAGCGCGCGAAGTCGCGCGACACTTACACTCTCAAGGGCGACGGCGTCGAAACGTGGGAGCCGCGTTTCACTTATCATGGTTTCCGCTACGTCGAAGTGACGGGCTTTCCGGGCGCGCCCGGCCTGGATTCGCTGCGGGGGCGCGTGGTGCACTCGGCGGTCGAGCCCACGGGGAGCTTCGTCGCCTCAAAACAAATCCTCAATCAAATTCAGCGCCTGATCCATTGGGGCCAGCTCTCGAACCTCTTCGGCATCCCCACCGACTGCGACCAGCGGAACGAGCGCCAGGGCTGGATGGGCGACGCCCACGTGACGGCGGAAGAAGCCATGCTCAATTTCGACATGGCGGCGTTCTACTCGAATTTCGTTCGCGACATGCGCGACGCGCAGCAGCCGGACGGGGAAATATCCGACACCGTGCCGCACATCTACGGCAGCTACCCGGCCGACCCAGCCTGGGGCACCGCCTATCCGCAAATCGTCTGGTACATGTGGCAACAGTATGGCGACCGCAGGGTGCTGGAAGAGAACTTCGACAACCTAAAGAAATACGTCGAATTCCTGCGCACGCGCGCGCCGGCGAACGTGCTGACGTACAGCTACTACGGCGACTGGGTGGCCATCGAGCCGACGCCCGGGGCCCTGGTCTCCGACTTTTTCTTCGACTACGACGTTCAAATCCTTGCCCACATCGCGAAGGTCCTCGGGAAGGCGGACGACGCGGCAACCTACTTGAAGCTCGACACGGATATCCGCGAGGGCTTTAACAAGAAATTTTTCAACCCCGATACCGGGAGTTATTCGACCGGCACGCAAACGGCAAACTTGCTGCCGCTTTTCCTCGACATCCCGCCGGAGAAGGCGCGGGGCGGCGTGACGTGGCGCCTGACCACCGACATCGTTTACACGCACAACACGCACGTCACCACGGGATTTATCGGCGTCAAGTACCTGTTGCCCGTGCTCACGCGCTTTGGCCGCTCCGACTTGGCTTACGAGCTGGCGACGCAAACCACGTATCCGAGCTGGGGTTTCATGATCGCGCGCGGCGCAACAACGCTTTGGGAGCTCTGGCAAGACAAGACTGGCCCGGCGATGAACTCGCACAACCACGCCATGTTCGGCAGCCTCGGCGCGTGGTTTTACCAGGCGCTCGGAGGCATCGCGCAGCCCGACGACGGCGCCGGCTACCGACACCTGCGCATCGACCCGCAAGTGGTCGAAGACCTGCGCTGGGTCAGCGCTTCGGTCGAGACCGTGCGCGGCCGCGTCTCGACCTCCTGGAGCCGTTCGCCAGGCCGCGTCACGCTCGAGGTCACGATTCCGCCCAATAGCGACGCCAAGGTTTACATCCCGCAGGAAGAGCAGATGACCGATGTTACGATCTATGAAGGCGACCGGGTGATTTGGGAGAGAGGGCAATTTGTTCCCGGCACGCCGGGCGTCACCGCGGGCGTCAAGGGCCACGACGACTTCATCTTCGACGTGGGCTCGGGACATTACTCGTTCCGATTGGCCGGCGAGTAGGGGTGCGCGAGCTGGCGCGCTCCTACGAATCCTCGGAGGGACAAATCGCCTATGAAACTCGTCACCTACGAAATTAATAAACAACATCGCCTGGGCGTGGTCGAGGGCGAGACGGTGGTGGACGTGGAGCTGGCGCTCATGCGCCTTGCGAAAGGGCGGGTGGCGGACACGAAACTCCGCCGCGCGGTCGAGGCGCTCCACAAAGCCGGCGGCGTGCCTCGAGACATGATTGGGCTTCTCGCTCGCGGTGAGAAGTACTTGGCCGCGCTCCGCCGAGCGGTTTCGTGGCTTGTCGCCGGCCTCGACGCGAAGAAGGCTCCGAAAGGGCTTTTGACGCCGCTCGGCCGCGCACGGCTGCGCGCCCCGATTGCTCGGCCGGGGAAGATCACTTGCGTGGGCTTGAACTACGCCGACCACGCCCACGAACAGGGCATCGAGCCGCCCACCTCGCCCATCTTCTTCTTGAAATCCGTAAACACCATCGTCGGGCCCGGCGATCCCGTCCGCTTGCTCGCGGATTCTTCGCAAATTGACTACGAGGCCGAACTAGCCGTGGTCATCGGCAAGGGCGGGCGTAACATATCGGAAGAGCGCGCCCTGGAGCACGTCGCGGGCTATACGCTTCTGAACGACGTCACGGCGCGCGATTTTCAGTTCGGCGACAAGCAATGGTTCCGCGGCAAAAGCTGCGACACGTTCGGTCCACTGGGGCCTTGGATTTTGACCCGCGACGAAATCGCCGACCCGCACAACCTGAAAATCACGCTCACGTTGAACGGCCAGACGGTGCAGGACTCGAACACCTCGAACCTGATATTCAAGATTCCTTACCTCGTCAGCTACCTCTCGCGCTCGCTCACCTGGGAGCCGGGCGATTTGATTTCCACCGGCACCCCGCCGGGCGTGGGGGTGTTTCGCAAGCCTCCGGTGTTCTTGAAAGCCGGCGACACGATGAGCGTCACGGTGGAGCGCATCGGAACGCTCACGAACCCCGTCGTCGCGCCGCGGGTCTAATGCAGAATTTTGAGCGATGAATTACGAATTGCAGATAGAGCGCGGCGAGGTCAGTATTTGTAAGGGATCATCTGTGTTAATAATTCTTCATTGATAATTCATCTTGCTCCGGGTCTTCCCGCGCCGTTACTTCAAATCGCCGACCTGGTAGCCCGGAGTTGTCTGCCTCCCCAAAGCTTCCATCACCGTGCTGCGTGGACGTGTTGGGTGGGCATCGGACGCCCGGTGAAATAGGGAGGATTCGAGCACTCGCCGCTCCGGCCCTCGCCTGCGTGTGGAGCCGTTGAAAACTGGCTCCCACCTTCGGGTGTCGTGCTCGGCCAGATGGACCCGACGACTGGTTTTAATTAAGGGGAGAGGAATGGTACGCCCGGGGTGATTCGAACACCCGACCCCTTGATTCGTTGGCCAGGGAAAACACGCTATCTTGTTGGCTCGCTTTGCTTTGTCTTCAGTCCGGCGCCATGGTTTTAGGGGGTATTCGGGCGGTATTGCTCCCTACTGTCCTGAGTCAGAAGTTCGATGAACAACAAAAGGCCTGTTTCATCCCGCAGAGCGGGACAAAGACCGCAAAGCACTTACGCGTCGCCGCACGGCCCGGAATTGTTCAACATTTTAACAACTCAGCACACTAGTTGTTCCCGATTGTGTCATTTCAAGGGTTCAGTCCAGAAGTCCGAAGCGCGCTGAAGCGTAGGGATCGCGCCACCGCAACCAAGCCCCAGGACCGGAGCTCGTTGGACGTTACGGTGGAATCTCATGTGGGCAAACAGGCGGCTTCCCAAATCGGGGCATAGATAGCCGGTGGAGGTGCTCACTAGCCCGCATTTCTCACCAAGTTTTCTGAAAGCTGATTCTGGAGCCTGATGAGCGGTGCCGATCTAGGTTTTGGGCTGTACCGTGTCGAGGCTGGACCTTCTGGGGATTTGTGGGGGCCGGGACCGCTGAGCGGCAACGATTGGGGGGTTGAAACTCCCACACTTCCGCCTGTGGATATTTCCCTTCGACCAGTGAAAGAATTCCGGGAGCTTTTTCAATCCGTCAGCCGACGGACAAGGGAAGGGCGCGCAGTTGGGCGTAGACCTGCGCGAACAGTCCAGCGTAGGCGTAGCTTTCGGCCAGCGAGACCCAGACTCGGCGGACCGTCACCCGAATCTGCGCGCCGATCTTCAGCAGCTTCAGCCGCAGCGTGTCCGCTTGGGCGCGGGCCAGCTCCGTGCCCGCCAGCCCCAGTCGCCGCAGCGCCTCCATCAGCAGGTAGGCCACCGAAGAGAAGTAGAGGCGCACCTGATTGCTGCGCAGAAAGGCCGTCGAGGTCCGATCCGCGAACAGCGAGAGTTGCTCTTTGATGCTGTTCTCCATCTCGGCTCGTGCGCCCGGTCGCTCGCTCCGGATGCAGATGCGCCAAGCCCTGCTGCTCGGACTGAGTTTCAATCTGTACCGCTTGAGGCATCGCTACCTTCTCATGAGGATGTCAACAGAGCCAAATAGCTTCTACTCATCGCCGCCTCCCAATTTGACGACATTCGCCCCTTATTGTCAGCCGTCCAATCGAATCAGACTTGTCCCAACCCGCCGTCCACGTTAATTTCCACGCCCGTGATGTAGGATGCATCTTGCGAGGCCAGGAAGGCCACGGTCGCCGCCACTTCCTCGGGTTGTCCAAACCTCTTCATGGGAACCTGCGCAATCACACCCTTCGCGAATTCATCGATGGCCTCTTTCGTCAGTCCGGTCCTTTCAAAAATCGGGGTCACGATCGGGCCCGGAGCGACCGTATTGACGCGGATGCCGCGCCCCGCGAGTTCCGCCGCCGCCGTCCTTGCCAAAGAGCGCAGCGCGGCTTTGGTTGCCGAATACGCGCTCGTCCCGGCGTTCCCTGTGCTGTCTGCCACGCTCGTGTTCAAGATGATCGACGCACCGTCATTCAGCAAAGGCAACGCTTTCTGGATGGTGAAGTACGCTCCTTTAATGTTGATGTCAAACTGTTCGTCGTAAAGGCTTTCGGAGGTCTCGGCCAGCGGCGCAAACTTCGCGACTCCGGCGTTGACGAACAGGACGTCGATTTTGCCCAAGCGCTTTGAAACCTCCGCATACAACTTGTCCATGTCCGCGAGCTTCGCGACGTCCGCCTGTACGGCCACAACGCCGTTTCCGATGGACTTCACTGCTTCATCCAGCGTTTTCTTGTTTCGACCTGAGATGGCTACTCTCGCCCCCTCCTCTTTCAGGCGTTTGGCCGTCGCCAGCCCAATGCCGCTGTTTCCGCCAGTCACTACAGCCACTTTCCCTTCGAGTCTCTTCATGTCGGTCTCCTTGAGTTCTACGAATTTTCTGTCTACCGGCCCCGGGAGAATCCAGCCCGCCGCCTCCCGCGACTTTGCGGCGCCGCCCAGAGTCCGAAATTTAGATGATTATCGAAGTGTTAGGTTGCGGGATACTCGGTGTATGTCGCGGAAGCATAAAATACCCCCCTGGCGGTTAGGGCGACGACTTCGCTAGACTGTGGATAGAACCATGAAGCATTCTGAGGTTGAGAAGGTATCAAAAGCCTTGGCGGACGAGACTCGCCTTCGGATCTTCGAGGCGATTTCCAAAGCGGGCCAGATGAATTGTGGCGAGATCGTCTCCATGCGTGGCGTGACCCCCGCAACCGTCTCCCATCATCTCAAAATTCTGAGCAAAGCCGGGCTGATCGCCTGCCGGCGCGAGGGCCATTTCGTTTATAGCCAGGCCGTCCCCGAAACTCTCGCGGCCTACGCGAGGGCGCTCGCGAAGATCGCGCGCGGCAAGAAGGCGCCTCGCCGCCGCAGACATGCGCAGACCAGCCGGCAGGATGCTGTCAACAGAGGTCCCATCCGCCGACTGCCCCCCGCAAGCGTACCTAGATGTAACTTGAGACCAATTGGTCGCATCGTATGAGCCCGGACGACCGGGTGCGAGGCAGCCCGGCGCGGATGACGCGCTCGATCTGGCCTGGTGCCATCTCGAGGACTTTCTGGACACCAAAGTTCGTGTGCGCCGGAGGAATCGTTCATGACCGTCGAATTGAAAATCAATTTCCTTCGCCCGGTCTGGCAGGCGCAACTGAAAGTGGAGGGAAGCGTCGTTGGGCGGGGCCGCATGATCGGCTATGTGGAATGCAACATAACCGATGAGGAGAACCGATTGGTCGCGAAAGCAGCTTCCACTTGCATGGTACTTCGAGGTCAAAAAGCTACAGGACGGTGGCCCCAAACAGACTGGCAACGAGGGCGGGGCTGCGTCCAGCCTCTCTCGGGAAGCTTGAGGCCATTCTGTTGGATGCCCCCAAAAATTGTCTTGCCACATTCAGAAACCGAACGGTCTCTTCTGCATCCGATCACAGAGGCGCAGGACGCCGAGAACCAAGGAACAGTCGATGGTGAGGGAGGGATCAGCCATGAAAGCAACCCCGCTTGAGGCGTTCGGCCATCCGGCCGAGGTCGAGAATTGGAAGCAAAGGAGGAACCAAGAATGCCAAAGATGAAAGTGGTGCAAGTGCCGAAGGCGGGAGCGGACTTCGAGATCGCGGAGCGTGAAATTCCACTGCCCGGTCCATTACAAGTGAGGATCCGCGTCCTCGCGTGTGGAGTCTGTCACAGCGACGTGGTCACGAAGGACGGCCTCTTTCCGGGAATTTCGTACCCACGCGTCCCCGGACACGAAGTAGCGGGCGTAATCGACGAGGTGGGCGCGGGCGTCTCGGAATGGAAAAAGGGCGAGCGCGTCGGAGTCGGCTGGCACGGCGGCCAGGACGGCACGTGTCTCGCCTGCCGGCGCGGAGATTTCGCGAATTGCGCGAACGTGAAGATTTGCGGGATCAGTTATGACGGTGGCTACCAGGAGTACATGCTCGCACCGGTGGAAGCGTTGGCGCGCATGCCGGAATCGCTCGATGCCGCCGAAGCCGCGCCCCTGATGTGTGCCGGGATCACCACGTTCAACGCTCTCCGTCGCAACGGTGCTCTGCCGAGCGACCTGGTCGCTGTGCAGGGAATTGGCGGGCTCGGCCACCTGGGTGTTCAGTTCGCGAAGAAATTCGGCTATCGCGTTGCGGCGGTAGGACGCGGGCCGGGGAACGCTGCGCTCGCCAAGAAACTCGGAGCGGATGTTTATATCGACAGCGCCGCAACTGACCCTGCAGCCGAGCTGCAGAAGCTAGGCGGCGCGAGTGTGATTCTTGCTACCGCGACCAGCGGCAAAGCGATGTCCGCGGTAATCGGAGGCTTGGGGGTGAACGGCACAATGCTTGTCGTAGGGGCGCCGACAGACCCCATCGAAGTGCAGCCCATACAGTTGCTCTTCGGCAGGAAGCGCATTCAGGGCTGGTCGGCCGGAATTCCTACGGATTCTGAGGACACTCTGCGCTTTGCCGAAATGACGGGTGTGCGGCCTATGATCGAAAAGTATCCGCTCGCAAAAGCAGCCGAAGCCTATGCCCGCATGATGAGCGGGAAAGCCGAATTCCGCGTCGTCCTCACCACGTAAACTCCGGCACTTGGTGTTCGGCTCGGCAGGTTTGGTTCGCGCGATGAAATCGCCAAGACTGTGGTGTTTCTCGCATCCGACGAGGGCAGCTACCTCACAGGTGCGGAACTGTTTGTAGATGGCGGTTTTGCGCAGGTGTAGGCCGCGTGGTTCGCTTCGATGTGAAGAAGGAAAAGATCGCGATTACAAAGGTCGAGATTGAAGGGTTCAGCATGATATCTTCAAAGCTGTTCGAAGAGGTGATGGTGAAGGCGGAACCGACCCTTGGGCGCCCCGATGCCCACTGACCATTTCGATGGATGCGTTTGCGCCCTGTAGGGGATGCAAGGCCTAAGCTTGGCCGTGGAGGTTATCGTCATGGACAAAAATATGAAAGACACGACTGACCAGCCTGTTCTCCGTCATATCGAGCGGCTGGTTTCGGAGGAGCATAAGCTTTACAACCAGGGAGCGGTCGCGGAGGAAGACCGTTCACGGTTGGCAAAGATACAGGTGGAGCTCGATCAATGCTGGGACCTCTTGCGTCAGCGCCGGGCCCGGCGCGAATTTGGGCAAGACCCGAAGGGGGCACAGATGCGTCCTCCGGACGTCGTGGAGGATTACGAGGGGTGACATTGAGCCTGCAGAGACTGCGCGGTATTCTCCAGGATTTCCGAGACCCGATGACGTAAAGCGTTCAATTTATGATCCCCAAACGATGTACGTGGATCGGCACCGACGATCCGATGATGCTCGAGTATCACGATCGTGAATGGGGAGTGCCGGTGCATGACGACCGCAAACACTTCGAGTTTCTGGTGCTCGAAGGGGCGCAGGCGGGACTCAGCTGGGCGATTGTGCTCAAAAAAAGGGAGGGCTATCGCCGCGCCTTCCACGAATTCGATCCCGAAAAAGTAGCGCGATATTCCGAGAAACGAATTCAGAAGCTCACGAGGGATTCGGCGATCATTCGAAACCGGATGAAAATCGAAGCCGCGGTTCGCAACGCGCGGGCGCTGCTCGCAATTCAGAAAGAGTTCGAAAGTTTTGACGCCTATTGCTGGCAGTTCGTCGGAGGACGACCCAAGCGCAACCGGTGGAAGGAGATGCGGGAGATTCCGTCGACCTCTCTCGAATCCGACGCATTCAGCAAGGATCTCAAGCAGCGCGGGTTTAGCTTCGTCGGCTCGACGATTATTTATGCGCACATGCAGGCGGTGGGCATGGTGAACGATCACCTCGTCGACTGTTTCCGATACCGGGAGATATCGTTGATGGGTTCAACCCGCGCTATTTGAAGACAAAGAATCTACCTTTGCCCTCAAAGCAACTTTGTTGTGCATCTGCAAGGCTGCGCGGATATTTCGGGTTTCTATCGTGCCGAACTGGGTTTAGCGAATGCTCACGTCGAGAAACACCAGCCAATATTGAACGGATTGCAGCGCGAAGCCGATCAGGATCAAGCCAACTCCGAAGACACCCATGCGCTTCTCGGGCACACGGTCTGCGCCCCATTCGACGAAAGGCGTGAATGGGATCGCGATCGCCGTAACTACACCGATCACCAGCCCGGTTTTCAACCCGACGCTCAGCGCATTCGCGCGCTCGTGGCCAACCAAGGCGCTGATGTATCCGGCAACGGTGTAGCCAACCGTGCGATTCAGTACGGCGAAAAAATGAAGTTTAGTGAAACGCGGGCGGGCGGCGGGGTGATAATCAATCGTTGGCCGAATGCCGGCGCGATACGCAAGGGCTTGTCCCACGGTGCTCAGTGCGCCGAATGCGGCTCCGAATGTGCCTCCATATAAATAAGCGGCCCCCAAAGCGAAGCCGCCTCCGCGAATGGCGCTCATCGCCGCGTCGAACCAGAATCCCGACTTCGGTCTGCCCCTCGAGGCGCGGGAAAATTCCCAGGCGAGCGTGATGCCGTGTGCCACTCCGCTCGCGAGCCCGAATACCGGCCCGAGAGCGAGGCCGTATCCCCCTCCGAAGAGCGCGCCATAAGTGACTCCCCTGGTAAGGATCCGGAGAGGTCCGTGTTCTCCGCCCAGGAGATCGTAGGCAAGGTATAACGCGCCGAGTACGTCAAGCGAGCTTCCAACGATACTGATCAACGCGAGCGTGTGCCTGTCAATCGTCATGGAATTTCGGCAAATTGGCCGTTGTCGAGGACCAGAAACGGGTCACGCGGCGCGCAAGCGATGAGCTCCTTCTTTGGCGTGTCGAGGCCCTCATCCGATAGTTTGAACGTTCCATGGTGGATCGCAACGCTGGTTTTGGCGGCCAAGATCTCATGTGCTTTCACCGCCTCATCGGGAGCCATATGGATCGGCGACATGAACCAGCGCGGTTCGTACGCTCCGATTGGGAATAGCGCGGCGTGCGGAGGTCCAAACCTTTCCCGAATCTGAGCGAAATGAGAGCCGAAAGCGGTGTCTCCCGCGAAATACACGAGCCGTTCCCGAGATTCGATCACATACCCGCACCAAAGGGTCTTGTTGCGGTCGAAGATTCCGCGGCCTGAGAAATGCATAGCCGGGACCGAGTGAATGGTGAACTCGGACAGCGATAAAGATTCGCCCCAATCCAGCTCATGAGCGGGCCCAATATTCTCTGAGCGAAGGAGCCGGCCCACGCCAGCCGGAACAATGAATGTGGAATCTCCGCGAGCCGCCAGCCGGCGAAGTGTCGGTAGATCCAGGTGGTCATAATGATTGTGGCTGATGAGCACCGCTCCGATGGGCGGTAGATTCTCCCAAGATACTCCCGGTTTTCTACGGCGCCGCGGACCTACCCAGGACAGAGGGCTCGCTCGTTCGGACCAAATGGGGTCCGTCAGAATGTTCGAACCCCGTTGCTGAAGCAGCACGGTCGAGTGGTTCACTAGCGTGATTCGCAGTCCGCTGCCTTCCAAACGGCGGGGCGGACTTGATTGCTCGACGTCCGAAATGAATCGAGGGGACGGTTCCGGCCAGCTGGTCAGCTTCCATCGGATAGCCGCAAGATACCCTGGCGCCTGTGGAGCATCCGGATTGTAGAAGCGCTTGCCATCAAAGTGCTTCGGAAACTTTGGGATGCTTGTACGCTCCTGCATGGAATCACCAGTATTCTCACAGCTGAGCCGTTCGCCTCCATTCAGAAGGAGGGCAACACCGTCGTCACGGACGGGGTCCACGGGAATTTCCCGCGAGTCTCATTGATCTTTAAGTTCGCATTCTAACCTGAGGCGGGTAATATCGCATCGGTCGCCATAGATTGATGCCCACTCTTGCCCTTCATTCTCGGTCATCACCCCCCCCAGCGCCTCATAGGGCCGTCTCTTTTATGCGCCAAGAGACCCGTCAGCCTCAACTACCGACTTGCAAAACATAAGTAGCGACCGGTCGGTCGCGGAATTCGCGTAGAGGCGGGACGGAAATGCGCAATGGCCAGCAAACGCGCCACGAAATCATTCTGAAGGCGGCGCCCTTGGCGACCAGATCGCGAAGGCTATGATGTTTCTCGCATTGGACGACAGCACCTGCGTCACGGGAACGGAAATGTTCGTGGACGCCGGCTTCGCGCAAGTGTAAGCCGTTAATGCAGTAGGTGAACGGCGTCACGATGAACGCCCAAGGTAACGCCATTGCTCGCGCGCAGGGTGAGACTGGCTACTTCAACAGAAGCGGCGGGTACCATTACGCTCCGTCGCCACCCTTGACCCATATTGGACCCCCCTGAACCCAACTATATCCCTGAACATCTCAATGTTCTGAGGGGCTGTTGTCCGCTGCCCCAGAGCGGAATCGGAGTTACTATGAGCTACGACAAGGATGGCGCGGCTGAGATCCTACCTCCCCAGGCAATGAGCGGGCCGTTGAAGTTCCAGATTACAATGGCGAGCGACCCTCGTCTGCTGGCGGTGGTGCGGAGCACCATTTCGGAGCTTGCCGCCGTTTGGGGCTTAGGCGACGAGGGCTGCCGAGGCGTCACGCGCGCCGTTGACGAAGCGCTGAGCAATATTATCCGGCATGCCTACAAGAATCGTTCTGATGGGGAGATCGAGCTGAGCTGCCGGACGGACGCAGATTGTCTTGAATTTACTTTTGTGGACCGTGGCGAGCCAGCGGATCGGTCAAGGATCTGTGCTCAGCCTTTGGATGATACCTCTCTTTGCGGCCGTGGCACTCACCTCATTCGCCAGATCATGGACCAGGTTTATTACGAACGAGTGGGCGAAGTGAACCGGCTACGTTTGAAGAAGTATCTTCCCGGTGCTAAAAGAAAGGCTTGATTTGCCATCAAGCAAGCGCAAGGGACGAAATTATGAAAACTGCGATCCGCGAACGATCCGGGTCTACCATCGTTGATGTAACCGGCGACATTGACATGGGAACTTCACCCAGTTTCCGCAAAACGCTTCTGGAGTCGCTGAAGAATACGCCTCGCCTGGTCGTGAACCTTCGCGAGGTGCTGTACGTGGACAGCTCTGGGATCGCGTCTCTTGTCGAGGTGCTGAAGGAGGCGCGCAAGGCGGAGAAGCGGCTTGTTCTGATCGGCTTGAACGCGCCTGTTCATGAGGTTCTGCAACTGACGCGCCTGACCAGGATTTTTGAGATTCGGGAGACCGAAGAAGCGGCCCTCGAGTCTTGACGGCGAACGGCTCCGCCGCCAGACGCTACCCTGGCAGCTGAGCGGCGAGCTAGAGTTCGAACAAAGACAGGGCTGGGGGAGCAGTTCGCGTTGAAGGCTGCTTATAAGGTTGCGGCGGTGCCGGACCGCGTCGGGCTCGAAACGCTGAAGGGCCTGGCTTACATTGGCGGATTGGCTCGTCTGGCGGGCGAAGCCGCTTACATCACGCTGGTGGGGCCATTCCGTGGCCAGCGCCTCCGCCCGCAGCGCGCTTTTCACCAAGCTATGGCCGTGGGCGTGCGGGCCATACCGATCGTTTCACTCATCAGCTTTTTTGTGGGTCTCATCATGGCGCTTCAGAGCGCCTACGAATTGCAGCGTCTCGGGGCCATTCAATTTGTGGCCGACGCAGTGGCGATCTCGATCGTGCGGGAGTTGGGGCCGCTGATTACGGCCATTATTGTAATCGGACGGTCCGGCTCGGCCTTTGCCGCCGAAATCGGCACCATGAAGGTCACCGAAGAGGTTGATGCCCTGGAGACCATGGCCGTCCCTCCCGTCGCCTTCCTCGTAGCGCCGAAATTCCTGGCCATGCTCGTGATGGTGCCGTGCCTCACCATCTGGGCCGACTTTATGGGCGTGATGGGCGGATGCCTCTTCGGCGTGGCGGGAGCGAATTTCACCTTCGTTTCCTACCTCAAGGCCACGAGTGATGCCCTGGTTCTGCACGATATTTCCACCGGCCTCGCGAAGAGCGCGCTTTTCTCTGTGGTCATCACCGCCGTCGGTTGCCAGGAGGGGTTCTCGACTGGGGCGGGCGCCGAGGAGATTGGGCGCTCCACCACGGCAGCGGTGGTCAATTCGATTTTTCTGGTGATTCTGGTCGATCTGGTGTTTACGACTCTCTTCTATATTACAAACCGCGTTTGATCCCCCATGCGCGGGATGACAGGCCGCTGGTACAGTTTATGAGTGAGTCCATTCCTGAAGCTGGGCGTCCCGTGATCTCGGTGACAGATCTCCGCGTGAACTACGGCGAGCGCGAAATTCTGCACGGGATCAGCTTCGACGTCGAGCGCGGTGAGACGCTGGTGATCCTGGGCGGATCCGGGTCGGGCAAAAGCACTTTGCTCCGGACGCTCGTCGGCCTTGAGAAACCGAGTGGCGGCGCGGTGTGGATCCGGGGCGTGAACATCGCCCAGGCGTCGGCACGGGAGATGGACGAGATTCGAAAAAAGATGGGCGTGTCTTTCCAAGGTGGGGCGCTTTTTGGCTCCATGACAGTGGGAGACAACGTGGCGTTGCCGTTGCGCGAGCACACGCGTCTTGAAGAATCGACCATTGAGATCATGGTGCGGATCAAGCTGGAGCAGGTGGGCCTCGCGAGCTTCGAGGATTTCATGCCCTCCCAACTCAGCGGTGGCATGAAGAAGCGTGCCGCCGTGGCACGCGCACTGGCGTTGGACCCGGAGATACTTTTTTTTGACGAGCCCTCTGCCGGACTCGATCCCATCATCGCGGCCGGCATTGACGAGCTAATCCTCGAATTAAAGAAGGCCTATGCCATGTCCATGGTAGTGGTCACGCACGAACTGGCCAGCGCCTTCCTGATCGCGGACCGCATGCTCCTGATCGACCGCGGCAGCGTTATCGCGATGGGCGCCAAAAAGGAACTTGCGGACAGCACGAACCCGCGCGTACGTCAGTTCCTGGACCGGGTGCCGGAGCCGCAGGTCGAAGATGAACTCAATTACTTACAGATGCTCACGGAGGATCGAAAGCCCAGGCACTAACGGAAGTTCGTTTCCTGGCAGTCAGGGTAATGATCGCCGAAGCTTTCCGGTCCCGGAGCCCCGGGCTCATGACCCCACGACTCAAGGAGAAAAGGCATGAAACCGCGTCGCGAGCAAGTATGGGTTGGATTGTTCGTACTGGTCGCCGCCGGTCTGCTGATCGCAACAGTGCTTTCCGTGGCGGGCACCTTCAGCCGCGGAGGCATCTCCCACCGGGCTTATTTCAAATTCGCGGGCGGGCTGGAGCCGGGCGCCGCGGTCCGGTTTGGCGGTATGAAGGCGGGGTCGGTCGAAGCGGTTCACGTGGATCCGGAGGACTCGACCCGCATCGAGGTGGATTTCAGAGTGGCCCGCGATATCCCGTTGAAGGCGGACAGCGTGTCAAAGATCACGAGCCTGGGCGCCCTGGGCGACAACTATTTGGAGCTGACCACCGGCACTCGCGAGGCGCCGTTAGCCGCGCCCGGAAGTGTGGTGAAATCAGGGGAATCGGTCACCTTCAGCGACCTCGGCGAAATGGCGGGCGCGCTCCAGCCGATGATTAAGCAGGTTCTCCAGAAGCTCGACCAGCGGCTCGACGAACTGCAAGTGACCGTGGCTCGCGCCAACGACCTGTTGAACGATCGGAATCGCGCCAACATCAGCGCATCGCTAGGCAACGTCAACGCGATGCTCGCCGAGAACCGGCCCAAGCTTTCTACGACCCTGAACAATGTCCGGAAGGCCAGCGACCAGCTCGCGCCGCTCCTGGATGATTTCAAGAAAACGATGGCGCAAACCAGGGACGCGTTGGACCACATTGATGCGGTGGTACTGGAAAACCGGCAGAACCTGCGCGCCTCCGTCGCACAGTTGAGGCAGACCCTCGTTACCGCGACTGCCGTCATGGATCAGCTCGACAGGACGCTCGACTACAATGCCGACAATATTGACCAGACGCTCGAGAATATCCGCGCGACCACTCAGAACCTGAAAGAACTCACCGCCACCTTGAAGCGCCGGCCATACACCTTGGTTCGGGCTGAAAAGTCCCCCGAACGCAAACCCGGTGGAAGGTAGGGAAGGAGCAGCGACATTCATGCGTCGAATGATCCCCGCCAGCACGGCCCTGTTTGCGGTCTTGACCCTCGGTGCTTGCGGCAGTGGGCGCCCTATCCGGTATTATACGGTGGAGCCATGCTGATTCGTCGGCTCCGTGCTTCGGGCAAATATCAGTCGGTGGCTCAACTGGGCAGCTCGGGCGAGGGCGACTTTGTGCTGCAAGGAAGGCTTTACGATTTCGAAGAGATAGACACGGCGAACGTCGCGGCCCTCGTGTCCATGGAGTTCGAGTTGATTGACCGCAAGACCCGCAAGACGGTCTGGACGCATTTTTATTCGCGCAGCGAGCCCGTCGAAGGCAAGGAAATTTCGGAAGTGGTGTCGGCGCTCGATCGCAATCTCGCGCACGGTCTTACGGAGCTTGCGTCCGGGCTGGACGCGTACTTCTCCGCGAACCTCTCCGGGAAATCCTGAACCGCCAGCGTGTGGGCCACATCAAAATGACTGGATGTAGGTAACTCCGATGAATGAGATCAACGCCCGATTTGCCTGCTTCGAGCAATGGGGTGGAAACGGCAGCGCGGACCATGCCGTGGAACTGCCGGGCCTGGCAGGATGGGTGTATTCGGCGCCGCTCGATCCAGCTTCGGGAGGGGGAGACGTCCACTATTTCTCCGTTTGCAGCAGGGGCTCGATCTCGCGTACGGCTGTGGCCGATGTGGCCGGGCACGGCAGCCTCGCCAGTTCGATGGCGGAGAGCTTCCGATCCGTGCTGCAAAGACACACCGACAATTGGGATCAGTCGGCGCTGATGCAGGAACTGAATGACGCCTTTCAACTCACTCCGCTCGAGAGGCCGTACGCCACGGCCGCCGTGCTTGGCTTCTATCCCGAGACCGGAGAACTTCTGTTCAGCAGCGCCGGTCATCCGCCGCCTCTCTGGTACCGGGCCGGGGATAAGTCCTGGCACTTCCTGAAGGACTGCACGCCGTTTGCGGTGGAAATCGAAGGCCTGCCCCTGGGCGTAATTCCGGGCACAAACTACTCCCAGACGGGCGTGGGGTTCGGCGTCGGTGATATGTTGGTCCTATACACGGACGGGATTACGGAAGCGCGCGGCCCTTCAAATGACGAGCTTGGGGAGGAAGGGCTCATGAAACTGGCCCGGGCTCTCGTTCCGGAGTCCCCCGTCAAAATGGTCCAGGCATTGCTCTCGGGCGTGCGAACCTTTCGCGGGGACGCGCGCCGGCGCGACGACGACACGCTGGTGGTCCTGCGACGCGTCGGCGACGGCTAGGAAGGACTTAAGATCACTTGGGTGTAGGCTATTGATAACGGAGGGCCACGCCACTGATAATTGTTTCTTCGCATTGACGTTCCGGGCGGCAAGCAGGCGCGCAATCAAGCCGTTGCAGGTTCGAGCCGCTCCAACCATTGAATCACACCGCCTGACAATCTGTCTTGAAATTAGTCGTTATGACGAATATCATGGTGTTCAATGAAGGAAACGATTCGGGCGGGAAACAGACGACGCGCGGCCTGTCCCGAGGAGGCGGCATTCCTGGACCTGCTGCGCACCACCGACATGCTGTCGCGCGGTCCCGCCCAAGTGCTCAAGACCGAGGACCTCTCGGCGACGCAGTATAACGTGCTCCGAATTCTGCGCGGCGCGCCCCAAGGG
Organism: Acidobacteriota bacterium; assembly: GCA_003225365.1. Taxonomy (GTDB): domain Bacteria; phylum Acidobacteriota; class Terriglobia; order UBA7540; family UBA7540; genus Gp13-AA74. The sequence continues at coordinate 15,707 of QHZN01000099.1, read as the reverse complement.
CTCTGCTGTGGGGAAATCGCCAGCCGCATGATCACGCGCGACCCCGATGTTACTCGCCTGCTCGACCGTCTGGAGAAGCGCGGCCTGATTTCGCGATACCGCGAAACCAAAGACCGGCGGACCGTGGTGGTCCGAATCACGCCGCAGGGTCTAAAGCTGCTCACCCGGCTCGACGGACCGGTCGAGGCCGCCCACCGCAAACAATTCGGCCACCTGGGCCGGCGGCGCCTGCGGACCCTAAGGGAACTGTTGCGCGTTTCGCGCCGTGATGAGGGGTGATTTGTTGGCTTAAATATGTGTTGTAACGATATTCGTGCTAACGCATCTAAGGCAAGGAGAAAGGATGGCGACGATGAACACACTGGCTACACCGCAGACCGCAACCACCACCTGGAACCTAGACCCGGTTCACTCCGCCGCGGAGTTCAAGGTGAAGCACATGATGATTTCCAACGTGAAGGGCCAATTCACAACCGTCAAGGGCGTCCTGGCTCTGGACGAAGCCGATTTGACGAACTCCCATGTCGAGGCTTCGATTGAGGCAGCCTCGATCGACACGCGCGATGCCCAGCGTGATGGACATCTCAAGAGCGCCGACTTCTTCGATGTGGAGAAGTTCCCGGCGCTGTCGTTCAAGTCTACGCACATAAGCCGCCTAGGCGATGGCGAGCTGGCTGTCGCGGGCGACCTTTCGATTCACGGCATCACCCGCAACGTGGAGTTTAGGGTTGAAGGTCCGACCGCGCCGGCCAAAGATCCCTGGGGGAATACCCGTGTGGGTCTGTCGGCGGCCACCAAGATCAACCGAAAGGACTTCGGCTTGACCTGGAACGCCGCGCTAGAAACCGGTGGCATCCTCGTTGGCGACGAGGTGACCATCACGCTCGACGCGCAGTTCGTGAAGGCTTGAATTATCCGCGCCGCCTGGCGCACATAAAAGCCGCGTGCTTCCTGGCGGAAGAAAAGGGGACCCAATGTCACTCCGCCCAATTAGACAGATCAGTCAAACGAAGCCCACCATCGAGGGCGCCGGTGTGAAGTTGCAGCGCGCCTTCGGCTTCGGCAAGACCAAGGATTTCGATCCTTTCCTGCTCCTGGACGACTTTCGCAATGACAATCCGGAAGATTACCTGGCGGGATTTCCCTGGCATCCGCACCGCGGGATCGAGACGATTACGTACGTACTCGCCGGTTCGGTCGAGCACGGCGACAGCCTCGGCAACAAGGGCAAGATGACCGCGGGCGATGTGCAGTGGATGACCGCCGGAAGCGGCATCCTGCACCAGGAAATGCCCAGGGGCGATCAGCAGGGCCGGGTGCACGGGTTCCAGCTCTGGGCTAACCTGCCCTCGTCCCTAAAGATGACCGATCCTCGCTATCAGGACATTCCGGCAAGCGCCATCCCCGAGGTCACCGACGATGACGGCACCCGCGTGCGCATCATCTCCGGCGAGTTCTGGGGCAAGAGGGGACCGGTGGAAGGTGTGGCCGCTGATCCGAATTACCTCGATATCTCGGTGGCGCCGGGCCAGCGGAAGCGGCTCAAGATCGAGACCACTCGCAACGCCTTTGCCTATGTGTTCGCAGGCTCCGGCACGTTTCGCGACGCTTCGGATCCTCGCGCGGTTTTGACCGACCAGGTTGCGAAGCCCAACGCGCCGCCCGTGTACGACGTCAGCAACCACTCGCTGGTGCTTTTCGACCGCGGCGATGAGATCATGGTCCTAGCGGGAGACCAGGGTATCCGGTTCCTGCTTGTGTCAGGGAAGCCCATCGAGGAGCCGGTGGCATGGTACGGACCGATTGTGATGAACACGCAAGAAGAGTTACGCCAGGCCATAGCCGAGCTGCACACCGGCGACTTCATCAAACATCGTTGAATCGCCGGTAAAGACAGGTAGCCATTGCCGACCTCGCGAGCGCCGGGTTCTTCTTTGGTAGGCGCAGTACTCGGGAGGAGGCGACGCGGCATTTCAAACGATATGACCAATCCCACGCCAATTGCCCCGGGAACACGCATTGGACACGTTCATTTGAAAGTGTCGGTGCTTCAACGCTCGCTGGATTTTTACTGCGGAGTGCTCGGGTTCGAACTGATGCAGCGCATGGGAAATGCAGCAGCCTTCATTTCCGCGGGCGGATATCACCATCACATAGGGCTCAACACTTGGGAAAGTGCAGGTGGAGAGGCTCCGCCCATCGGCACCACGGGCTTGTATCACTTGGCGATTCTGTATCCGAGCCGTGCTGAACTTGCCGACGCGCTACGGCGCGTCATCGAAGCCGGGATACCGCTGGATGGGACTGCTGATCATGGTGTGAGTGAGGCGCTTTATCTGCGCGATCCCGACGATAACGGGGTGGAACTCTATCGTGACCGTCCCGAGGAAGAGTGGCCCCGCGATCGCGAAGGGAAACTCGCGATGTTCACGCGCCCGCTGGATGTGCGTTCATTGCTGGCTGAAGCGAATGGCGCAAAGTTGTTGAAGACAGCGCAATATGACCGGGAGGCGGTCGGGCCGGATAAACCATAAATCAGCCTCCTCCTGCGGGCAATTGGCAGGTCTTCTCTAATCCTTGGGGTGATGGCCGTGCGCGTTGTTGGCGCGGCCATGAGCGGTCATCTCAGCTGGGGGGCCTTCGATTATTCAGAGTGCGTGAAGACGTGAACTCGGTGCATCCCACCTGTCCTAAAGTTATCTAATTGACTGCGCCCTGAAATCAGATGGCGCGACACTTGCCACCCTCGGGCATTCAGCGTAGCTGGCCGCTGACTTCGGACGAGAGATTTTTATGGCGAAACCTGTAATCATTACCGTGGACGATGATGCGGAAGTGCTCCGCGCGGTCGAGCGCGACCTGCGGCGTCGGTATGCCGAACGCTACCGAGTGTTGCGGGCAGACTCCGGCGCGAGCGCCCTGGAGGCGCTCGGTGGGCTCCAAAGGCGGGGCGGACAGGTGAGTCTATTGCTTGCGGACCAGCGAATGCCGGTCATGACAGGAGTCGAATTTCTCGGCAAGGCCGTGGGCCTGTTTCCGGACGCCAAACGCGTCCTGCTCACGGCTTACGCCGACACCGATGCGGCCATTCGCGCCATCAACGACGCCAGAATTCATCACTACTTGCTGAAGCCATGGGATCCCCCCGAAGAACACCTCTATCCCGTGCTCGATGATCTTTTGGAAGATTGGATGGCGTCGTTCCGGCCTGCTTTCGAAGGTGTTCGAGTTCTGGGCACTCGCTGGTCTCCGCATTCTTACGCGATTAGTGACTTCCTGGCGCGTAACCAGGCGCCTTACCAATGGATTGATGTTGAGACGGCGCCACAAAACGCCGCGGTGCGACGTCTGGTAGAGGCTGTCGGCGCGCAAGCCTCCAGCTTGCCGATGGTGCTCTTCCCGGATGGTTCGTCCTTGTCCAACCCGAGCACGGCCGAATTGGCCGAAAAACTGGGGCTGCGCGTTCGGCCCGAGATGGCGTTTTACGATTTAGTGATTGTGGGAGGTGGTCCGGCAGGCTTGGCGGCGGCCGTATACGGCGCGTCGGAGGGCCTGCGCACGGTGATGATCGAAATGGAGGCGCCCGGCGGCCAGGCGGGGATGAGCTCACGCATTGAGAATTACCTCGGCTTTCCCTCCGGACTGAGCGGCGGCGACCTGGCGCGGCGCGCCGTGGCTCAGGCCAGGCGTTTTGGAGTCGAGATCCTCGCCCCTCAGCAGGTCACCGCCGCGCGCGTGGAAGGCCCGTCGCGGATCGTCAAGCTGGCGGGGGGAAACGATATCGGCTGTAAAGTGTTGCTGATCGCAACCGGAGTTTCTTACCGCAAGCTGGACGTGCCGGGCGCGGAGTCCCTGCAAGGGCGTGGCGTCTACTACGGCTCGGCGATGACGCAGGCATTGTCGAGCAAGGATGAAGAGGTCTACATCATCGGTGGCGCTAACTCGGCCGGACAGGCGGCCATGTATTTCTCAAGGTATGCGCGACGAGTGGTGATGCTCGTGCGCGGCGAATCTCTCTCCGCCTCGATGTCGCAGTACTTGATTGACCAGATTAAACGAATGCCCAACATCCAGGTGGAAACGCGCGCCCGGGTCGTGGAAGTTCACGGTGACTCGCGCCTGGAAGCCATCTCGATTCACTGCGTGGACAGTGGCCAGACCGACCGAGTTCCTGCCAACTCGCTCTTTGTCTTCATTGGCGCTGAGCCCAACACGGATTGGCTCGCGGCCGTTGTGGAGCGCGACCAGCGCGGCTTCATCCTCACAGGAGCCGATCTGATGCGCGACGGCAAGCGCCCTGGGGGGTGGCCGCTGGACCGTGACCCGTTCCTGACGGAAACGAGCGTCCCGGGCATCTTCGCCGCGGGCGACGTCCGTCACGGTTCGGTGAAGCGGGTGGCGTCCGGCGTGGGCGAAGGCGCCATGGCAGTGCAGTTCATTCATCAGTACCTCGGTGCGGCGTGACATGGCGGAAGACACGAAAAGCGAATTAGGCAACGCCTTGATCAGCAATTTGCGCCAGTTTGAGGTCTTCTCGAACTTGCCGCAGGAGCACCTCGCCTGGTTGGCGGAGAATCTTGAAGAGATTCGTCTCCAGCCGGGAAATATTCTGGTGCATTTGGGCGATCCGGCGGACTGGCTCTTCGTGATCCTGGAGGGCGAAATCGCTTTTCAACGCGGTGAGTCCCCGGATTCGCCGGTTTTCAGGGCGAATGCCGGCCAGGTTACCGGCTTGCTCCCCTACTCCCGGCTGACCCGGTACGGAGGCACGGGCCGAGCGGCGGTTCCTACTCGCATCGCACGCCTCCACAAAAGCCTGTTTCCCGAAATGTTGAAGCGCATGCCCGAGCTTGGCCAGCGCTTGGTTGCCATCATGGCCGACCGCATCCGCGAGACGACCAAGATGGATTCGCAGCGCGATAAGCTGATGGCGCTTGGTAAGCTCTCAGCGGGCTTGGCACATGAACTGAACAATCCCGCCGCCGCCGCCCAACGGGCCACGGCAAGCCTCCGCGAGACGCTTGAGACGGTGCGCGAAGCCAGCATCAGGCTCTCGCGTCATGTCCTCTCCACGGAGCAGCGGGAAATGATTATCCAATTTGAGATAAAGGCCGGACAACACACCGTCGCGACTCCAGCCGATCCCCTCGCCCAAAGTGATCGCGAAGAGAGCATCACGGCGTGGCTTGAAAACCGCAAGGTGCCGGATGCCTGGAGGATTGCGCCGGTTCTCGCCGACGCGGGCGTGGAAGTACCCAAGTTGGAATGTTTGGCTGCCCAGGTGGGAGACTCAGTACTGTGTGATGCACTCATCCGCATCGCTTCGATACTCACAATTTCAAAATTGATAGGCGAGATTGAGAACAGCACCAAACGCATTTCGGACCTGGTCCGAGCGATCAAAGAATATTCGTACATGGACCAGGCCGCCATGCAGGAGATTGATCTGCATCAGGGGCTGGAGAGCACGCTGACGATTCTCCACCACCGCCTCAAGGGCGGAATCAATGTCGTCCGCGAGTACGGCGAAAACCTCCCTCGAATCTGCGCTTTTGGCGGCGAGCTCAATCAGGTTTGGACGAACCTGATGGCCAACGCCATCGAGGCCATGCAAGGGAAGGGCGAGTTGCGGGTGCGGACCGCGCGCGATCTCGATCGAGTGCTGGTGGAGATTCGGGACAACGGGCCTGGGATCGCTCCTGACGTTCTGCCGCACATCTTTGAACCCTTTTTCACGACCAAGGGCGTCGGAGAAGGCACCGGCCTGGGATTGGATACGGTTGACCGGATCGTGCGGAACCACCATGGCGAGATCCGTGTTTCTTCAAACCCCGGCGATACTCGATTCCAAGTTTATTTGCCCATCACTCAGCCGCGAACCCAACCAGCGGCGGGATAGAGGACCAGCATGTTGCAGGAGACTTGTTCGCACCTTGACCAGATCAAAAACCCATCGCCCAACGCCGACGGGTGCGAGGAGTGCTTGAAGATGGGTGACTCCTGGGTCCATCTGCGTCTCTGCGAGATTTGCGGTCACGTCGGGTGCTGCGACTCCTCGAAGAACAAACACGCCACGAAGCATTTCCGAAAGACCAAGCACCCGATTATGCGATCTCTTGAGCCGGGCGAAGACTGGGGATGGTGCTTCGTTGACGAGGTCATCTTTGAGTCGTTCTCCCGAATTCCGGGGTTGTGACGGGCACCGAGAAGACGCCACTCAGCCTCGGGGTCGAAAGCGGGGAATCGCGAAATGAATTCGACGGCAACCCAACCGGATAGTCGGGGGCAACTGATGGCCCGCTTGGCTGAATCGCGGGCGGTGACCGATGATTTGTTTCGAATCGTCCGCTCGGAGGCGATGTATGACCGGCCGATTGCTGAGCGGCACCGAATCGTCTTCTACCTCGGTCACCTCGAGGCATTCGACTGGAATCTTATTGCCGGCGAGGCGCTGGGCCTTGAACCGGCTCACCGGGAATTCGATCGTCTTTTTGCATTTGGCATTGATCCAGTGGGCGGTGGCCTCCCGGCGGATCAACCCTCCGACTGGCCGCGTCTCGCGGAGATCGAGGCCTATAACCATCGTGTCCGCGAGGAGCTTGACAAGATCCTCGGTGAGAGGTCGCAGGCGTCGGCGGGCCTTTGGAAATATTCGCACGAAATTATCCTGAACGTGGCGATTGAGCATCGCCTCATGCACGCGGAAACCTTGGCGTACATGCTGCACCAGTTGCCCTCCGACCGGAAGATTGCGCCGTTGAGCTATCGTCCCCTGACGTCCTCCGAGCGCGGCCGGCTGATCCTTCCGAGGATGATTGATATCCCAGCAGGCATCGCGACGCTCGGGATTCCGCGAGCGCGCGATTCGTTTGGCTGGGACAACGAGTTTGAGGCTCATTCGGTTCACATTCCGGCCTTTGCGATCGACGCCTATAAAGTCACGAATGGTGATTTTCTCAAGTTCGTGCGCGAGGGTGGATACGAAGATCAGCTCTTTTGGAGCGACTCGGACTGGGCCTGGATCAAGGAGCAGAACATCAGCCACCCTCGTTTTTGGCTCCGGCACCATGATCAGTGGACCTATCGGGCCATGTTCGAAGAGCTGCCGTTGCCGCTCGGCTGGCCGGTGTATGTCAGCCACGCGGAGGCCGCGGCCTACGCCCGTTTTGTCGACAAGTCTCTTCCTAGTGAAGCGCAGTTCCATCGGGCAGCTTTCGGGACACCGGAGGGCGTGGAGCGAGCGTATCCGTGGGGTGACGCGCCTCCGGACGCCACGCGCGGCAATTTCGACTTCGAGCGTTGGGACCCGACCACGGCAGCGAACTATTCCGCCGGTCGTAGCGCATTCGGAGTGGAGGATACTCTCGGAAACGGCTGGGAATGGACCTGCACCCGGTTTGCGCCCTACCCGGGCTTCGAGCCTTTTCCCTTTTACCGCGGCTACTCGGCGAACTTCTTCGACGGAAAGCATTATGTGATGAAGGGGGCCTCCCCGCGCACGGCGGCGTGTATGCTGCGGCGTTCGTTCCGCAATTGGTTCCAGCCGAATTATCCATTCGTTTACGCATCCTTCCGCTGCGTGAGCAATTGAAGGGAACCTTTATGCTGATCCGCGGTGACCTGACCCCTGCTGTCAACTCATTCCCCGAAGACGTGCGTCAGGGACTTGGAAAAATGGGGCAGAAGGAGTTGCCGTCGAAGTACCTGTACGACGACGTCGGCTCTGCCTTGTTTGAAGTGATCACCAAGCTTCCTGAATACGGGCTGACGAGGGCGGAGGAGAGAATTCTGCGTGGGCACTCCGAGGCCATTGCGGAGCGGCTGGCTTCGCATGGGATGGTCGTTGAGCTCGGCAGCGGCAGCGGAAGGAAAACGCGCCGAATACTCGAAGCCCTCGCCCGCCGTCAGCCCACAACATACAGTCCGATTGAAATCTCTCCGGCGGCTCTCGAGAGCTGTGAGCGCGAGCTCGATGATTTGGCCCACGTTAGTATCGTGGGATTCGAGACCGAGTACTTGGATGGCCTGCGCAGGGCGGTCGCTCGCCGCAAACCCGGTGAGGCAGTCCTCGTGCTTTTCCTTGGCAGCTCGATCGGCAACTTTGATCGCGAGGCAGGGGAGGACTTCCTGCGTAAGATCCGCCAGGAACTCGAGCCTGGCGACGCGCTGTTGCTTGGCATGGATCTGGAAAAGCCGCTGGCCCAGCTCATTTCCGCCTACGACGACTCCCTCGGAGTCACGGCGGTGTTCAATAAAAATTTGCTGGCTCGCATCAATCGGGAGCTCGGCGGTAACTTCGACCTGGCCCGATTTGAGCATGTGGCGCTCCCCAACGCCCGGGAACGGCGCATCGAGATGCATCTCCGGTCGCTTGAAAACCAGACAGTTTCTATTGAAGGAGCAGATTTCCGCACGACGTTCCGGCGCGATGAAACCATCTGGACCGAGAGCTGTCATAAGTACGGGCCGCGTGAGGCCGGGGAGATGGCCGAACGGACAGGTTTCGGTTGCGTGGCGCAATACTTGGATGATGAGTGGGCCTTCGCAGAAAACCTGCTCCTTGCCGTGGGCGCTTCACGCGCCGGTGGAAATGGCAAGGCCGCATGATGATTGAGAAGATCTTGTTCCCGGTGGACTTCTCGCCATCCTGCGTGGCCATGGCGCCCTTCGTCAAGAAAGGGGCGGCGATGTTCTCGGCCAAAGTCACGCTGCTTCACGTGCTCGAGCCGCCATCGTCCGGATTCGAGCTGTACGTGCGGCCCTTGCGAGAAGTTGAGGAGGACCGTGAGCAGGTTGCCCGAGCCAAACTCGATTCATTTCTTGTCTCCGAGTTCCTCCCCCCTGCGAGCTCGAGGGTTTTGCGGATGGGAGATGCGGCGACTCGAATCGTCGAGACTGCCAGGGCGGGTGGCTTCGACCTGATCATCACGCCCACTCATGCGGGAGTGTTCAGGAGAATGCTCCTCGGTTCCACCACCGCGAAGGTTTTGAATGATGCCGAATGTCCTATCCTGACCACGCAGCACGCAGAAAAGATCGTGCCCATGCCACTCGAGCATCGTGAGTGGGTTTGCGCCATCGGGTTGCAGGCGGATTCCGAAAGAGTACTTCGGTATGCCAGCCAGTTAGCACGGAGCGTCCATGCGAACCTCACGCTCCTTCATGCGATTCCTTCGAGCAAACCGGGCATGGAGGTCCAATTGGACTTGGAGGAGCGGGTGCAGTCAGCGGAACGGAAGGCAGCCCGCCGTCGTGTCGAGGAGTTGCAGCGCAAGGTTGGCTCCAACGCCCGGGCCATCATTACAGTCGGTCCAATAAAGGACGGTCTCACCGAGGCGGCGCGCACGTTGCGGGCGGATGTGCTGATCATTGGGAGAAGCACACAGCCCGTTGCCCAAGGCAGCCTCCGGGATCTTACGTATGCCGTGGTCCGCGATGCGCCTTGTCCCGTCTTGAGCGTCTGAAAAGTGAAGCGCCAGCCCTCTGCCCGCCGGCTGCAAATCCAAAGAGTCGAAATCAACGATTATCTAGTTTGATTTGCGGGGCTATCGGGTCACGCGGAAGGGGCTGACCAGAATCGCTTGAACACGGACGAACATCCAAAAGAAATACACGAATATGGGCGGCGACACGGGCGGCGTTGTCAATTCTGGACGTGATGGATCGGCAGCCAGGGAAGCAGCGACTTCCCGCCCAGCCGAACCCTGGAAGCCCAAAGCCAACCCTTGGCTAATTGCGGTGGTGGTAGCCATGGCGGCCTTCATGGAGGTGCTCGACACAAGCATCGCCAACGTTGCGCTTCCTTACATGGCGGGGAGCCTCGGTGCGAGCAACGATGAGAGCACCTGGGTGCTCACTTCCTACCTGGTTTCGAACGCCATCGTGCTGCCCATCAGTGGGTGGTTTGCCGGCGTGCTCGGCCGCAAGAGATTCTTCATGATGTGTCTCGTGATTTTCACGCTGAGCTCCTTACTGTGCGGAATCGCGCCCAGCCTAGGAGCGATCATCTTGTTTCGAGTCTTGCAGGGCGCGGGTGGCGGCGGGTTGCAGCCCATGGCGCAGGCCATCCTGGCGGACACTTTTCCTCCCCAGAAGCGTGGCTTGGCCTTTGCGCTTTACGGCATCACCGCGGTTATCGCGCCGACGGTTGGGCCCACTTTGGGAGGATGGATCACGGACAATTACACGTGGCGCTGGATTTTTTTCATCAACCTGCCGGTCGGCATACTGGCGTTGCTGCTGGTCTATCGGCTTATCGAAGACCCGCCCTGGGCAAAGCGCCTTAGGGGGGCCGGGGTGAAGATCGATTACATTGGCGTGGGACTGCTGACGCTCGGCGTGGGCGCGCTGCAAGTGATGCTCGACAAAGGTCAGGAGGAGGATTGGTTCGCATCACATTTCATTTTGGCGCTCGCCGTACTCGCCGGCGCGGGGCTGGTCTCCCTAGTGATCTGGGAGTGGTATTTCAAGGACCCGATCGTCGAAGTGCGCCTGTTCAAGAATCTGAACTTCCTCGGTGCCAACTTCATGATGTTTATGCTGGGGATCATGTTGTTCTCGAGCCTGGTCATGATGCCGCTGTTCCTTCAGACGCTCCTGGGTTACACGGCGGAATTGGCCGGCCTGGTTCTTTCCGGCGGGGGACTGCTGCTGCTCTTCCTCATGCCAATCATCGGGACGCTCACGTCTAAGGTCCAGGCGCGCTATCTCATCGCTTTTGGTTGGCTGACACTCGGTCTCGCCATGTATTATTCGACGCAACAGCTCGACCTCCAAATCAGCTTTCGGTCGGCCAGCCTGCTGAGGGTGACGCAAATGTTCGGCCTGGCTTTCCTGTTCGTTCCTATTACGCTGGTCTCGTACATCGGAATGCCGGCTGAAAAGAGCAACAGCGTGGCGGGCCTCGTGAACTTCATGCGCAACATCGGGTCGAGTATTGGAACGTCCATGGTCACTACGCTTATTGCGCGGCGGGCGCAATTCCATCAGGTGACTTTGGCGGCGCACGTGACGCCCGGTCGGCCGGCATTCACCCGCGCGGCCGCGGGTCTTGAGGCCCATCTTTCTGCTTTGGGCCTCGATGCCTCACGGGCCACGAGTCAAGCCTACGCTCGCCTCTATCGGGCCTTGATTGGACAGGCGACGACGCTCGCGTATATTGATACATTTTGGATTCTGTGCTCCGGCGCGGGAATCATGTTCCTGCTGTCTTTTGCGCTGAAGAGAAATGAGCCGGGCGCGGGAGGAGAAGTGGCGGCGGGCTGAGGCAACTATGACCATCCGGGTCATCACATTAGAGCGTGAGTACGGAAGCGGGGGCGGCGAGATTGCCGAGAAGGTGGCTTCGCGAATGGCCTGGAAGCTTTGGGACCAGTTGCTGACCGAAGAAATTGCCCGCCGCTTGGATTGTGATTGCCGCGCCGTCGAGGAGCATGAAGAGCGCAGGGACCCCGCGTACTACCGGCTTCTGAAGTCGTTCATGCGCGGGAGCTTTGAAGGGAGCCTGAACGCTCCCCGGCTGAAGATGGTGGATACCGAATGCGTGCGCGAGGTGGTGCAGAAAATCCTGCCCGTCATCGCCGACGAGGGCAACTGCGTTATCGTGGGACGAGGGTCGGCGTTCCATCTCGGCCACCGCCCCGATGCCTTTCACGTTTTCGTTTACGCCCCCTTTCAAGATAAGGTGCGCCGGCTTCAGTCAAGAGGTAAGAGCGAAAAGGAAGCGATGGAGCTAGCGGAGACCGTGGACCGTGACCGCGCGGCTTTCATCCAGAAATACTTCAACGTTGGATGGCCCGGAAGGCATCGTTTTCACTTGATGGTCAATTCCGGGATGGGCGAGGATGCAGCAGTGGGGATCATTATGGATGCGGTTGCCCGCCTTGCCAGCCAGCGAAGTTGATGGATCAACGCCGCTTTCGTGAGGAGTCGCCATGTTGAGTAATCAGCAGGCTCACAAGCACCTGAAATCCATCTCCGTCATCTGGATCTCGCTCCTCGCTTACCCAAGGCTGGGCATGGCGCAGGCGCGGAGTTCCTTTTTTGGCAGCGTGCCCACGGGCCAAGCTTCCGGAACCACGCTGGAGCTCTCACTCAAGGATGCGTTCGCGCGCGCGCTGAAATACAACCTCGGCGCGATTGAGAGTGGAGAAAACACTCGGGCAGCTCAAGCCGTTCGCCTGCGCAATTTGAACGCTTTGTTGCCGAACCTCTCGGCGCGGCTCGGCGGCGAGCTGGAGCAGATCAACCTTAAAGCTCTCGGTTTCAATCCTCATTTTCCCGGAGTTAGCATTCCGACGCTGGTCGGCCCATTCGGTGTCGCGGACGCCCGCGCTTACATCTCCCAGGAAATCTACAATAGGTCCGACATCGCCAACTGGAAGTCGGCGGCCGAGTCCGAAAAAGCGTCACGATATTCCTACCAGAGCGATCGCAACCTCGTGGTGCTCACCGCTGGCAACGCCTATCTTCAGGTGATCGCCGATGAGGCCACGGTGGATTCGATACGCGCGCAAGTCAAGACCGCCCAGACGCTCTATACGAATGACGTTGATCTGAATAAGACCGGCGTGATTGCGAGCATTGACTTGCTGCGCGCCCGGGTGGAACTGCAAAACCAGCAGCAACGGCTCATCGCCGCCCAGAACCATCTGGCCATTGACAAGCTGGCGCTCGGGCGGGTGATTGGGCTGCCGCGGGGCCAGGCTTTTCACTTAACGGACTCCGTTCCTTACGTGCCGCTCGAGGGCATGACTCTCGACCAGGCGCTTCAGCAAGCCTATCTTGCGCGGCCTGATTATCTCAGCGCCAAAGCACAAGTCCGGGCCGCGGAACTGACGCGCCAGGGAGTCTCCGCTGAAAATTATCCCTCGTTGTCCACGAACGCAAATTTTGGAGACATCGGCAGTCCGAATTTCGGGACATCGCACGAAACCTTTTCCGTTGCGGTCACGCTGAATGTTCCGATCTTTCAAGGGAGCCGCGTGCGGGCGGACAGATTGCAGGCCGAATCCACGCTGGCGCGACGCAAGGCGGAACTCGCCGACCTGGAAGGGAGGATTGATGACGACGTGCGCACCGCGTTCTTCAATCTCACATCCTCCTCCGATCTCGTGGATGTGGCGAAGAGCAATGTTGATTTTGCGAACCAGACCCTGGCGCAAGCCGAGGACCGCTTTGCGGCCGGCGTCGCCGATAATCTCGAGGTCGTCCAGGCGCAGGAATCCGTGGCTTCCGCGAACCAGTCCTACATCGCCAGTCTTTATTCCTATAACCTCGCAAAGGTCTCTCTCGCGGTCGCGCTGGGAGTGGCCGAACAATCGGCCATCCAGTATCTGGGAATGAGGTAACGAAAGATGCCAAACACATTGACGCAGCCTCGGGAGACGGTACGGAGCGGCGAGGTGGAATCGAGCGGGACCGGAGTGGGCCCCGGCTCGCCTCCGGCGCGCCGCGGGAAAGCGCGCAAGCGAATCCTGTTGGCGGTCCTTGGCCTCGCCGTCATCGTGTCGTCAGTCCCGCTGTATCGCTACTTCGCGGCTTGGGAGTCCACGGACGACGCCGAGGTAGACGGCTACATCTATCCGGTCAGCTCGCGCGTCTCGGGCTATGTGACGCGCGTGATGGTGGACGACAACCAGGTTATTCAAGCGGGCACCGTGCTGGTCGAGCTCGACCCGAAGGACTATCAAGTCGCCGTCGCGAACGCCAAGGCGACGCTGGCCAATGACCAAGCCAGCGCCGCGGCCCTCGCGACCAACGTTCCCATTACGTCTGTGAATACTTCGAGCCAGCTCTCAAGCGCCGAGGCCGACGTGGAGAATACCGAGGCAGGCCTGGCGGCCGCCGAGCGACAGTTTGAAGCCGCGCAGGCCCTTTTGCGGCAGGCCGAAGCGAATGACCTGAAGGCTCAGGATGACGTGAACCGGTACAAGCCGCTGGCGGCCAAAGACGAAATCCCGCAGCAACGCTACACGCAGGCCGTAGACACTCAGAAGGCGACTGCGGCCGCCGTCGAATCGGCTCGAGCCTCCGCCGCGGGGGTGGAACATGCGGTGACTCAGGCGCGCGCCAAGCTGTCTCAAGCTCGAGCGCAATTACAATACGCCAAGACACGGCCAGAACAGATTTCGGTGCAGCGGTCACGAGCGCAAGCGGCGCAGGCGGAGACTCAAAAGGCCGCCGCCGTTTTTGAGCAGGCTCAACTGAACTTGCAGTATGCGACCATCATCGCGCCGGTCAGCGGCATCGTCGGACAACGATCGGTCCAGCCGGGGCAGTACGTCGCGCCGGGCCAGCAACTGATGACGATCGTTCCGCTCGAAAGTCAAAATATCTGGGTGACGGCCAACTTCAAAGAGACGCAATTGAAGTATATGCGCCCCGGTCAGCCCGTGAAGATTTCCGTGGATACCTACGGCCGCACCTACAACGGGCACGTTCTCAACATCGCCGGCGCCAGCGGGGCGCGCTTCAGCTTGCTCCCTCCGGAGAACGCCACGGGAAATTACGTCAAGGTCGTCCAACGCATCCCGGTCAAGATCGTGTTCGAAAAGGGTCAGGACCCCGAGCACCTCCTCAGGCCAGGAATGTCCGTGGAGCCCAACGTAAAAGTCAAATAGTGCGGATGTTGCGGCCGTGGCAGCGCCTGCATAACTGCTGGCCTCGGATCCCCGTCCTCGGTGTGTAAGCCGGACAGCTAACAGGCGCTCGGTTATTCCACATAGCAGTCAACTACATCCGCATTCGGTAGGACTTGTGAAGCGGGCTGGCAAAATTCGCCTTTGGTCTATCACGGAGTGTCCGACGAGCTGGCCATTTAGGTCGAGTCTGAGTTCCTGCGCGCTGCCACATGGATGTATTGTCGCCTAACGGGGCAGGAAACCTTGGCGGTCCAAAAGGGACCCAGGGAAATAGATCCCGCCTTGTGACGTTTTATTAGGCTCCGCAATTCCTCGCACTTGATGTTGTTCCGATTTCGCTAATAAATCCCATCGCCACAAAAGGTTGAGATGAGAAGCTCGCCGTTTCAACGGCCGACCACTTGCTTTTCAAGCAAGTGCTCACCGGAAACTCTAGGTCATTAGATTCCAGCGGATACGTTTCCAGCTGGATGGGTCTCGCAGTTTAAATAGACTAGTTGTTTATGCCGGATCTCCAGGCTGACGCGTTCAAATGGAAAGGGTTGGTACGCCCGGGGTGATTCGAACACCCGACCCCTTGCTTCGTAGGCAAGTGCTCTATCCAGCTGAGCTACGGGCGCATGATTGATTCCAAAGTACTTACGATTCGACTATATTTTATGAAAATTACAATTTCTTACACGCTAAGTCCGCCACAGAATATCTACCACCTTTGATGCCGCCTCCCGTTTTGCCGGAGTCACGGCCTGTGTGTAGAAATTCATTGTAATCTGGATGTTAGCATGGCGCAACAGTTCTTTCTGACGGGCAGGCGCAGGCTGATCGGCTCAACTTGGGTTATGCGGATAAGTCCTCATTGCGAGGCTGTGCCCCCGGGGCCCTGACGGGCAGGGCGAGACAAGGCGCCCCTACCTGCAGCAATGGAATCAGGCTTTGAGTCAGCATCCGACGATGTCTCCTTCCGGCGTGATCGTTTGAATCCTCGCAATGCTCTCGGCAACTGAGAAAACTACCGCAGTCCGAATCTCCTGGCCGGGTACGAATTGAGCGCATGTCCCATCCTTG
>QHZN01000421.1 GCA_003225365.1 Acidobacteriota bacterium | reverse complement strand
TGCGGGCTCTCTTTGTGTCTTCGTGCCTTTGTGTCTTTCTGTCCCTACAGCAGACGAGAAAGTGGCTCGATTTCCGAAGATCGCCGGATTTCCCGCGCCGGGCGCGATCCGGCAAGGTAAGGTACCAGCGGGCCGTCCATGGCAAGGCGCTCAACCCGTCCATGGGAGCGCCGACACCTCTTATCGACGGATTGGGGCCTTGTCCGGAAACACATCTTGCGTCGGGATAGAGACCGCAATCATACTGGGACGCTCGATTGCATCAAAAATGGGGAGGCATGGCTTGGCCGAAATTCGGATTTTCGACGGTGAATCCATTGAGAGCGCCCTTCGGCGTTTCAAGCGACAGGTTCAGCAAGAAGGTATTATCAAGGAAGTCAAGAAACACGCCTACTATCTGAAACCGGGAGAAAAGAAACGTCTCAAAAGTGCGTTGGCTCAAAAGCTCAAACGCAAGAAGGTGCGGCGGCAACCCGTAGAAACCGACCCCAAAGCCAAGCTAAGAAAGGAATATTGATGTCATCGGCCACGTTCGGTTCTGGCGGGGGTCCACCTCAGTCCCGGAGAAACCACCGTGTAGCCCAGCGCTCGGGCGGCGCGAGCTTGTTTGGCGTCGTTGGTCAGCAGGCGTCGCAGGCCTAGTTCTTCCATCGCGGCCAAATGCAACCGGTCGAGAGTTCGGCAATGCTGCTTGCTGCCAGAGACATGTTGCACGATGGCCCTACGGAAGACGGCCCCGGACAGGTCGCGAAACTCGAACGGCGCCGTTTCCCGGAAGGAAGCCAGTGCGCCGCGGTAGGCCTGGTAGCGGGTTTTGGTGATTGCGCCGCCGAGCCGCTTCGCCCGGAGTTGGACCTCCGTTTCGAGTTCCGCCAACGTTGAAACCACCACTTGTTCCTCGCGCGCGACGGCCTTCCGCACTGCCCCGCTCTCTGGCTCCTCCCACAACAGTTTCAGCAGAGAACTGCTATCGATGTAGATCATGCCGGTCAGCGTTCGTCCCGCTCCTTGAGCAGCGCCTGATCTACCCACCGCGTCACCCTGCCACCGCTTATCTTCCGTTGCCACTTGCCGTGGGCCACCGGATCGAAGCGCTTGCGCGGCTTATGCGGCTCGACGTAGCGGACAAGCTTCGCGACCGGTTTGGAATCGCGGGTGATGAGGATCTCGGTTTCTATCTGAAGCGCCTTCTCGGCTTCAGGCCATCGTTGACGCAGATCACGGACAGTTACGGTCTTCATAGGCAGTCAGCTAACGCAAACTGGCCATAATCCGTTCGACCTCTTCTCGTGTGAGGCCGTTCGGTCCGTTGCCCGTCAATACAGACCCAGGATTCATTGAGGGCGCCGGTCCTGCACGGGTTGGTTTTGGGCGCCGCCCCTTACACCCCGTTCACTCTTGCCCCCCTCCGTCCGGAGGAGATGCGTGATTGTACCCTGGGCATCCTTGACGAATTCGATAGACGCCATGCTCACGCTCGACAGGAAGACAGTCTCCGAACGAGCCACGAACAGACGGTCTGCCGGATGCGCGCTGTCCTCTACGAGCAACTGATCGCCGGCGACCGTGACCATCACCTGCCGTCCCGGGGCGAACTCATACGTTCCCGCGTACTTCGAGAGGACCTCTGGAGCGATCTTCACGCCGCCGACCAGGTGCGTCCCAGAGCGCTCATTCTCGCAGATGTCCTCCAGCAGCACGGTGTCCGGCGCCAACGTCTTGTCCGCTCGCAAAGTAAAGGGCTTTGTAAAGGCCTTGGGATCGTCGATGGTCAGTTCGTATTCCATGTGTCCGAAATCACGGCGCCGGAGGCGTTCGGTGATCCGGAGGGCCTCCGTTTGAGGATACCCACCCACGTCGAGCCACCCAAGGTCGTTGAAGCCTGCGGAATTGACCACCAGGGTGTCCTGTTCCCAGTGTCCAGCGGAGTAACCCAGCCAGGCGGGATTCAGATCATTGAGGTCCTTGGGAAGCTCCCGCCCATCGGTGAAGATGGTTCGATGGGGACTGTTAGGAGACTCATGGAGCACCACGATCAGCCCAGGGGTCTGGACGATCCGCGACAAACCCCGAAAATTGAGGAACGGGATGCTGACCGGCAGGCAGCGCGCGAGTGGACTGTCCTTCCTGAAATC
>QHZN01000098.1 GCA_003225365.1 Acidobacteriota bacterium | reverse complement strand
GGCCGGCGCTCGGGCCTGTTGCGCAGAGTTTGTCTCGGCCCGGAGGCAAAGGATCGACCCCTTGCTTGATCATCGTGACTCCAGGGACCACCCCGCCGCCGATGGTGTCGAGCGCGATTGGCGACTGTCTGCTCCTGGTGCCTGACGGGAGCCCGCGAAATCTCTTCGAGGTCAACCTTTGGACGGGGGCCTTTATACCGGTCCGAACCGACTTAACCATTTCCGATATCATTCCGCTCGCTTTTACGCGGACGTATTGTCCGCTCACGCGCTGGTCAAGACGGTTTCACGTTTATGCTCCGCACGTGTACGATCCATACGTTTGGGGAGACCGCAATCCGTACACCCACCTGGAGTGGGATTTGCCGGACAGGAACCAAATCTTCTATCGGCGCATCTCGGCGGGCACAGGCTACGGCGATGCGGTCTATGAAAGTGACCGGCCCAATGCGGTGTTTGGGGGGTCGCGGATCGCTTGGAATGGGAATGGGTGGGATTTGGTCCTTCTCGAAGGCACGACGTACTTGAGCCCGGAGGCGTATAACGCCACACGACCTTCGCAGGGTTCCCTGGAAGGAATATTTGACAGAGACGGGCATGAAGTCCGATTGTCACGCCAAACGAATGGCGACCTTACGGAGATTACGTCCCCCAGTGGCGGCTGGATCCGGCTTGATTACGCCGAGGAGGGGAAATTCATCCGAGCCCGGGATAGCTCCGGCTCCAAGGTGGGTTACGGCTACGATTCCCACGATCGGCTCACGAGTGTCAGTTATTCGAATGGGCGCGTGGAGCAGTACTCGTTCGACTCGGCAGATCGAATCATTGAGATTGAGGCTCCGCCGGGGATCGCGAAATTGACAATCGGTTACGACCCCGCCGGCAGGGTCGTTCGCGAAACACTTCCCGATCAGGTTTCTTACCTGCTCAGTTATGGCCCTTCCTTGCGCCAAGGCCCTTCCTATGTGGACATCAAGGACCCGCAGGGCAAAGTTACACGAGTGAGTGCCCACTCCACGCCTGATGGAAAAGAGTCTTGGTATGAGGTCGAGCCAAGGGACTAGCCGTGGGGAACCAGGTTACACAGAATCGCAGGCCGAAGGATCCGCTCCACCCTCGTGCCGGCGCGGTGCTTGGGAGCACTGCGTTGGCTCAAATGCTGGAATATTTCCGGTTCAGAGTCTTGATCTGCTCGAGCAGTTTCGGCACGCCGGTCGTGGCATCCTCTTCGCCTTCGTATTCGACGGACATAAAGCCCTTGTAGCCGGCCCGCGCGAATATTTGCCAGACGCGGTCGAGGTCAATCGGGTGGCCACTGTCGCCGAACCGGTCGCGGATGTGCGTGTGTGTGGCGTAGCGGGCGCAAGTTTCGATTTGCTGGTACTGCTCGTCATCGGAAGCGGCGACGAAATTCGAGATATCGAGGTTGATGCCGAAGTATGGTGAATCAATCTTTCGCAAGAGCTCAAGGCAAACGTCGGCGCGCTGCGTTATGCCGCCATGGTCCTCGATCCCGAGCGTGATCCCTTTTCCTCCCGAATATTCGCACGCGGGCTTTAAGACTTCCACGGTCCAGGCAACGCCCTGGCCGGTAGTAGCGCCCTTGGGTAGCTCGCCCGCAAAGACACGCAGGTGCGAGGCGCCAAGGTGTTCCGTCGCGTCCACCCACTTCTTGATGTCGTCGAGCACCTTCGCGCGCTTGGCCGGGTCCGTCTCAACGGTGCTCGCGCCGCAGGCCGCGCCGGAAAAACATACGCCGTTCGATTTCGCCAGGTGCCGCAGCGAAACGAGATACTCGGGCTCGATGGACTTAAACCAATAAGCGGTCATGTCCACGCCGTCAATTTCGAGCTCGACCGCTTTAAGGATGAAATCCTCCATCGTCATTTTTTTCGGTTGGAGATGCTTCCGGTAGGAGTACGCGCAACAGCCTGAGAAGAGGCGCGCCTTGGAGTCGGCAGCCACGGCTCCTGACTGCGACGGGAGGGCTGAGCCCCGGGGGCTTTGCGCTGCCGAACCCGCCGCCGCAATTGCTGCCGTCCCAATGAATGCTCGCCGGGAGATAGGGTTTCTCATTCGAGTCTCCAATCGTTGGATGATTCGACCGCCCGATCGCTCAATGATTCAATTTTCTAACCGCGACCTCTTTGAAATACACGATGCCGTCGTCGCTATGATTTTGCAGGCCGAAGTAGCCTTCGTCGGGGCGCGGGCCGCGGTCGGGCTCCCACTTTTCTTTTTTCGGCGGCACGGGCTGGCCCTCCGTATAGTCGGTGATGAGGACACCGTTCAGGGTGACGATAGTCCGCGGCCCTTCAATCGTGATGTCCATGGTGTTCCACTCGCCCGGACCCCTTTGCGACCGCGCCGCGGCTTTGGTGAGGGAGTAAAGGACGCCCGTGCAGTGGTAATCGTCGTCGTTGTTGTCAATCTGGACCTCATAGCCGCGATTGACGGGCATCCAGGGTTCGGTAGGCTTTTCCGGGATGCGAATATACACCCCCGAGTTTGAGTTCGGTTTGTCCGTTTTGAACACCACGCGGATAACGCTGTCACCGATTTTCTGCCTTGTGTACCAGAGCAGACCCATGCCGCCGTGCGTCCTGATCAGGCCGTTTTCGACCGTCATGCTACCCGGCCCGACGTGCTCCCACCCGTCCAGGTTCTTGCCGTTGAAAACCTGAACCCATTTCACTTCCGGCGCGGAGCTCGCGGCGTTCGAAAGCGCAAGAAGATAAAATACCAAGAGAGACCGCTTCAACATCCTCCACCTCGAATAGGGCGGGCCAACCGCGCGGGGTCGGCCGGCCATGACGTGTATTGCGACAGAAACTTATACCACCTTTGCCTGTGTCCAGCATGGCCTAAAGTTGTCAGGGCCCGCCTCGAGCGGCCATCCCATGCTTGTTGAGATTCTCTAGACCCTCAATTTTAATCCACACGCTTTCCACTTCTTGAGCGTTGGCTTAAACTAAGCGCTCATTTAGGGAGGCAGCATGGCAAAGCGGCGCGCCCCGACGTGGAGCCGTCGGCACAAGCAATGGCTCCGCTACGTCGAGGCGTGGATTGGAGTCTTCGAGTGCGGGGAAAAGATTCCGCTGGGGCCGGCGCATTCGCCGCTGGATTGTCCTGACGGGCGACGGAGCGCAGGCGAGGTTTTGAACGTGGTTATCTGTTCGCCGCACCCGGACGACGAGGGGCTTATCGGCGGACTGCCGCTGCGGCTGCGTCTCGAAGCGGGCGCGCGCGTCACAAACGTCGCCATCACGCTAGGTAGCAAGCTCGACCAGCGCCCGCGGCGCCTGCGGGAACTGGAATCCTCCTGCCGCGTCCTCGGCTTTGGATTGGAGGTGGCCGAACATCCGTCGGGTCTGGAGAACGTGAACCTGAAGAATCGCGATTCGCGGCCGGAGGAGTGGCGCGCAAAGGTCGAAACGCTCGCCGCCCTCTTCGACCGGTTTTCCCCCGATGTTGTCTTCGCTCCCCACGCCGAAGACTGGAACAGCACGCACGTCGGAACGCATTACCTCGCCGTGGACGCGCTGGGTCTCCACCTCGAGCGCAGCGCGCGCGGCCCCGTGCCGCTCATCTTGACGGAATTCTGGCACGAGCTGGGGCAGCCCAACTTGATGGTGGGGCTTCGGCCCGAAATCGTGGCGACCGAGCTGATGGCCACGGCAGAGCACGGCGGCGAAGTCCGTCGCAATCCGTATCACCTGCGCCACCCCGCGCGGTTGATGAATAATGTTCGGCGCGGGTCGGAGGTGGTCGGCGGCCAGGGCGGCCCAGCGCACCGTTTCCCATTCGCGGAGCTTTACCGCGTGGCCTTCATGCGCGGCCGCGAGCTTCAAGAGCCCGCGCCCGGGGGTCTGGTCATCGGCCCGAAACAGAAGGTTTCTCTGGAATCCATTGTTGAGCGATTTCTGGTGAAACCTTAACGGAGGCTTCTCGGCCGAATGCGGAAGGGGCTCGAATGAAACTCAAAGCCCGAACGGCGCTACAGAAAATGAGTGTCACCATATTTTGGGAGACTTAATAGGAGGGCCAAATGGGTCGAAGTAAAATCGGCGCCAAAATCTGGTTGATTCCTGACGGCTACCTCCCGGAAAGAAGCACAGGAGACTTGCCGAGTCACGAATCCACCTGTGTACTAAACCTCGAGAAAAAACCGGCGCGCGTTCGCCTGACCGCCTATTTCGAAGCTCGCGCGCCGATGAAGGGTTTCGAAGCGGTCTGTCCGCCCGAGCGAACCATTCACATCCGGCTCGACCGCCTGAAGAACCGTCGCCGGCAAAAGATCCCCACCGGCGTCCCCTTCGCGCTCAAAGTCACGAGCGACCGGAAAATCGTAGTCCAGCACACGCGGCTCGACTCGTCGCAGCCGGCGCTCGCGCTGATGACCACCATGGCGTTCCCGGCATAGCGGCGGACGGCCTCCGCCCGCGGAGCTGATTGAGCCGGCCGTCGGGCAGTTTGTTTTGTGCTACAATCCGCGGATCGTTCACTCCAAGCGGGGGCGCGAGATGAAGAGCGCGGCACTTGTCAATCGTGGGATGTTGGTTGTGGGGGTGGCGGCCGTCGCGGCGGCGATTGCGGCGGCCCAGGGCGGGTGGAAGGTCGAAACAGGGAAGCCCTTTCATGCCGCGATGGTCAAGGATTTCTATCTCGAAGGGAATTCCATCCCAACCGAGGAGCAGAATGCCGCACTCCTGCGCTCGCCTTCCGGGGGGCGTCTGCTGGTCGCCCTGATTGACACCACCGGCTACAGGTCCGAAATCAAGCAGAAGTATATCGGCATGCTGATTGCCGAGGGCGGCGTCAACGTGTGCGGGCAAGCGGTCGGTGTGGGCAGTTACGGCTTCGGCCTCGATCGTCCCGCGGCAACCTCGAAGGAAGACGCAAAGTTTCACCTTTACGATCAAGCCGGCCATGACGTCGCTTCTTGCAGCGCACCGCGAGACGCCGATTTGAAAATGCCGAAACCCCTCCAGACCGTCATCGCCAAAGACGGCACGCCGTGGCTCTACCTCGGCCGCTATCGCGTGGAATTAAAACCCTAATCTTACGTGTTGCTCGCCGCCGATTCGGCGGTCACAACCTCCTCTCAAGAGCTCCTGGGAGCACGGCAGCGCCCACCTCGCAGGCTTCGCGCGTTTCGTCTGCCTAACCTTTCGCCCCAGCCTTCGTCGAAGATTTAAGGGAACATTTCAGCCGTGCAGGGCGTAGTCAGATGTGAAGGCGGAACCCAAGGCTGGGAAACGGCATGGCCAACAATCATAAGAATCACCGCAAGCGTCGCTGGATCGTTCTGGGTATTGTCGGGGTGGTGCTGGTGGGGGCGGTGTTCAGCATCGGGGCGGCTCTGCGGCCAAACCGGCAGATTGATCCCTCGAAGCTCGGGACGGTCGAGAAGGGCGACCTTGCGAAGTCGGTAGTCGCGACGGGGAAGGTCGAGCCCCTGTCGAAGGTGGAGGTGAAATCGAAGGCGAGCGGCATCGTGGAGAAGATCTACGCCGACTACGGCGACCGCGTGAAGCAGGGGCAGGTGCTGGTGGAGCTCGATAAGGAGCAGCTTCGGGCGCAGGTGCGCGCCTCGCAGGCCAATCTCGAAGCCGCGCAGGCGGCGCTCGAGTCCGCCCGCGCCACCTCCGAGCGCAATAAAGTGGACGCGCTGGGCCCCGATTTGCCGTATCTTCAGGCCACCGTGGAGCGCGACCGGAAACTCGTGGCTGACGGCTTGATTGCCGCCTCCGCGCTCGACGACGCCGAAAGGCTGAACCAAATGGCTTTGAACAAGCAGCAGTCCGCCGTGCGCAACGTCGCCGTGAGCCTCGCCGACGTTTCGCGCGCCAAAGCTCAAGTGGACCAGGCGCAGGCCGCGCTTTCGCAATCCGAGCAGGACCTGCGCAATTCCACCATCACCAGCCCCATGGACGGCATCGTGCTGTCGCGCGACGTGGAAGTCGGCGACGCGGTGAGTTCCATCCTGGTGTTGGGCTCGCAGGCCACGCTGATCGTGACGCTCGGCGACGTTTCGAGCGTTTACGTGCTCGGCAAAGTGGACCAGGCCGACATCGGCAAGGTTTATGTCGGCCAGCCCGCGCGCATCGTCGTCGAATCGTTCAAAGACAAGAAGTTTAACGGCAAGGTCACGAAAATTTCGCCGCTCGGCGTGGAAAAAGACAACGTCACCACGTTTGAAGTCCGCGTCTCCATCCAGAATTTTACCGGCGAACTCAAGGCCAACATGAGCGCCAACGCGGAAATCATCCTGGAAGAGAAAAAAGGCATCCTGATGCTCCCCGAGGCCGCGGTGATCTATGACAAGGACCGCAAGACGTTCATCGAGGTCCCCGACTTGAACGAAAAGACCGGCCGGCGGCGGGCGCCGGTGGAGCTTGGCATTTCGAACGGCATCAAGACGGAACTCGCGGCCGGGCTGAAGGAAGGGCAGCAGGTCGTTCTTCAATAAGAACGTCCGTTGTCCTTGGTCCTTCGCGGAGCCTTGGCCCGGAGAGCGTAATGCGGAGAAGGGCGTTCTCCTGAAAAAGGACAACTGACGAGTGGCAAGGGACAAATGACGAATAACAAAAAACTGCTGACTGAAAACTGACTTCTGACCGCTTGCCCTGCCATGACCTTTAAAGATCTCCTCCGCGACACCCTCCAAACTCTCTGGTCGCACAAGCTGCGCACGTTTCTCACCATGTTCGGAATCGCCTGGGGGATCATCTCGATCACGCTGATGGTGGCAGCGGGCGAGGGCCTGCGCGTGGGCCAAGAACGTGTCGCGGAGAACTTCGCCAAAGACGTGATGCTGGTTTTCAACGGCCGGACCAGCATGCAGGTGGGCGGCCAGCGGGCGGGGCGTGCCGTGCAATGGCAAGCCGGCGACTTTTCGGCGGTGAAGGCGTCTTCGCCGGCCTGTCGCTACGTCCTTCCGGAACTCGAGCGCGGCGATACACCCTTGCGCAGCCTCTACAACAGCGCCTCACTCATCGTCACGGGTTCGCTTCCCCCCTTCGCAGAGATCCGGGGCATCCGCGTGGCCGAGGGGCGCTTTTACGATTGGGACGACGTGCGCGAGGAGCGCCGCGTGGCCTTCCTCGGCAGCGAGGCCAAAAAGCAGCTTTTCGCCACCCGGCCCGCCATCGGCGAGACGCTTTACATCGCCAATTATCCCTTCACCATCGTCGGCGCGATGCAGCACAAGGAACAGGACTCCAGTTATGACGGCTTCGACATCAACAAGGTTTACATTCCTTTCAGCGTGATGCTGAAGGATTTTCCCAATAAGCCCCCTTCGCTTCCGGACTCGCTGGATCATTTGCTGGTGACGCCCCGCTCGGTCGCCGAGCACGAGGCCTGCAAATGGCAAGTACGCGCGGCGTTGGCGCGTCTCCACAACTTCGACCCGCATGACAAGGACGCCACGCCCATTTGGGATACGGTCGAAGAGGCTCAGAGTTTCCGCACCATGACCGACGGCATGAAGTATTTCCTCGGCGCGGTCGGTTTGGTGACGTTGTTTCTCGGCGGCATCGGCGTGATGAACGTGATGCTGGTCGCGGTGCGCGAACGCACGAGGGAAATCGGCGTGCGCAAGGCCGTGGGCGCGACCGCGCGCTCCATTCTCGGCCAATTCTTCGTCGAGACGATGATCATCGTTTTTCTGAGCGGCGGCCTGGGCATGGGCCTGGCCTACGGGCTATGCGCGCTCGTCAACCTCATTCCCATGCCGCCGTTTTTCGCCGGCCTGTTGCCAACCTGGCAGTCGGGTGCGTTGTCGTTCACGCTGCTCGGTGGGATTGCGGTCCTTTCGGCTCTTTACCCGGCGCGGCGCGCGGCAACCGTTGACCCAATCGAGGCGCTACGCTATGAGCCGGGCGGCTGAGGAAGCAGTCAGTTGTCAGTCATCAGTTCTCAGCTCCGGGCGCTGGCGTGATTCCCCGCTCGAGGAAGGGCGCCTAGGCCGGCTGCCGCGTGAGCTTATGCCCGGAGCTTTACGATGAACGAGCTCAGCATCCGCTTCAGCTCGACTGTTTGACTCTCGAGTGCTTTGTGGTCAGGGTCGCTCAGCAAGCCGAGGTCGTGAGCAAGCAAGAGGTGATACTCAAGTTCGCTCGCCGATCCCATGGCGATCTGGAGGAAACGGCCAAATTCCTTTCCGGCCCTGCCGCATCCTTCGGCGACGTTGGCGGGAATCGAGGAAGAAGCTCGGCGGATTTGGCTGGTGAGTCCATACAACTCGTCCTTGGGGAATGTTGCAGTGGCTCTGTAAACCGAAAGGGTAAGTTGATGGCCTTTTTCCCACACCTTCAAGTTCTTGAAGCTTTGCATGAATCCTCCTTGAGGGAGAGTTTCGGGCCGCCCACTGGCGGCTGATAACTGATGACTGAAAACTGAAGACCGCCGCGAGCCATTCTCCCATGTTCCGAGAGATATTACTTCAGGCTTGGACCTCCCTTCGCCGCCAGCCCACGCGAAGTTTCCTGACCATGCTCGGAATGGCCTGGGGCATCGTGGCGGTGACGCTGCTGATCGCCTACGGTGAGAGTTTTCGCGGCGTCCTCGTGACGGCGTTTAACGCCTTCGGGAGTGGAGCGGTCATCGCCTGGCCGGCGACCACCAGCGAGCAGGCGGGCGGCGAGCGCGCCGGCAAGCGCGTGGTTTTCGAAAAAGAAGACATCGAGCAGATCAAGGCCGACGCCACGCTCGTCCGCTCGTCGTGCCTTGAAACAGTCCGCTGGATGCCCATCGCTTACGGCGAACGCATGACGACAACGGCTATACGCGGCGTGTGCCCGGATTACGGCCAGATGCGGCACGAATTCCCGACGGTGGGGCGATGGATCAGCGCGGAAGACATGGCGGAGCGCCGGCGAGTGGTCTATATCGGCAGCGAATTGCGGAAAAAACTATTTGGCGAGCGGCCGGCGGTGGGCGAAACGGTCGCCATCAACGGCCTGCGATTTACGGTGATCGGCACCATGGACCGCAAGATGCAAATGAGCAACTACTTCACCAGTGACGATGAGTGCGGCTGGATTCCTTATTCGGCGGCGGGCGATATTTGGAACACCCGTTACGCGAGCGTGATCGTCTTTGAGCCCGTTGCGCCCCGCTTCGAGCCCCAGGCCATGGACCAGGTGCGCGCCGCCATCGCCAAGCGCCAGCGGTTCTTGGCCACCGACAAGCGCGCTATCCAAATGTTCGGCCGGCAGGAGTTCAAGCCGGTCATTGACGGCATTACGATCGGCCTCGAAGTGCTGCTGGCGTTCATCGGCGCCCTCACGCTCGGCATCGGCGGCGTGGGTTTGATGAACATCATGCTGGTCTCGGTGGACGAGCGCATCCGCGAGATCGGCCTGCGGCGGGCGCTCGGCGCGCGCAAGCGGCATATTCGGGCGCAGTTCCTCGCCGAGGCTCTGGTCATTACGCTTATTGGCGGCGCTCTTGGCATGCTCGTCTCGTATGGCATCAGCGCGGCCGTTGGGACGCTGCCGCTCCTTGGCCCAATGTACCAAGACACCTCCGGCAAGGGCGACATCCGCCTGACGATTTCTCTTTCGACGCTCGCGCTTTCAGCGGGGATTCTCATGCTGGTGGGAGTGCTGAGCGGCATGGTGCCGGCCGTGCGAGCGTCAAATCTTGATCCTGTGGAAGCGCTGCGATACGAATGAAGCCATTGGGTGATTTTGCGATTGAGTCATCGAGCGATTTAAGAGCGCAGTTCTTTCAATGGCCCAATGGCGCAATGAGGCGACCTCTCAATCATCTACTTGGTTGTGGAAGGCTGAACATCTCGACGAGTCCGCCGCTAAGGAGGGCTAACCCAGAACTATCAGGAGAGAACGCACACGCGAACTGCCAATTGAACTTTAAAGTGCTAATGAGGTTGCCGTTCTTGATATCGTAGACCAAAATGCGCCATGGAACAGGGCCTCTGTACATGTCGAGCGCCGTGATCGTGATGCCCGCCATCTTGTCAGTCGCGAGAGCCACAAATCTTCCGTCAGTTGTGCCCCAAGCGCCGGTCAAATAGTGACCTCCTGGAAGCTCGGTTGTGAAGAGAATCTGTCCATCGACTCTAAGCAACTGAATACGTCCGCAGCTATCCACAATCAGCGAGTCCTCGTTGACAAATCTAACTGGCCTGGGTTGCCGAGGGGCTGGGCAGGTCACCTCGGCGATGCGACGCCACTGCCAGTCGTGCGCTCGGACATACAAACCGTCTTCTCGCCACGTGGCAAGATACTTCTCGGAAGCCCACTCGAACTTGTCTAACTTGTTCCAGGAAGGAATCTCGCGAAGGGTAGTCGCGCTGAGCATTTGGAGGCCCCGGCTACCATTCAAATCGTGCTCCAAGATAGCCAAGTCTCCTCGGGGCAGGACTGACAGCGACCAGCCGCTGCGGGAACCTGCGGGATCGGCAGGCAGGTCGAGCTTGCTTATCTCGTGAAGGTCGGGGGAGTATACCTTCACACCGTTGCCTTGAAGGAAGACAAAGTTGCCGTCGCGGTTGGCTCCGACGTCGGGACGTTGTAGAGCTGGTGGCGCAGCGGGCCATGTTCGAGTAGCGATGATCCTCCCCGTGGCTGCATCCAACGAGACCAGGTGTAGCTTTCTCGACGCTTCAACCGCCAGAATTGATTGCCGGCGGCCGCCCATTTCCTGGGTTAGAAACGCAACAACGATGTGGCCGTCACGGCCACAAGCAATCGAGTCCCTGGTAATCAAAGGTTCCATCACACGCGCATAAGGTAAGAGGCGTGAGGATTCCCAGCGCCAGCCAAGCCCTAATTCCCGAAGATCCGTTCTCCACAGAGGCTTGGCTGCCGGAATCTCTTGCCCGTGGGCAAGGTTCGCGCAAGCGAAACCGCCAAGAAGAAGAACTGGAAAGGCCCACATTCGAGTGCAGCGCATACAGGCTAGATTGTGCCCTCCGTGAGCATTTGACCCGGAATTTCTATTATCGACCTCCGGCCCGACTGACAACATAGGCCTACCCCGACCGCATGCAATTGTGAGTCGGGTTCGCAGTGCAAGATGCTTTCGCGGGGCACGGAAGTGGCCATTTGTGCCTCTCGCGAAAACTCCATAGACCGCAATTACCCCTCATTCGACTCGTGCCTCCAACACTTTTCCCGCCCCTGCCTCTCTTGCCATTGGAATCCGATCCGGTCGTCGACTCGCCTACGCTGCTGGCAAGGGTAACCTGAGTCCATTGCTTCCGCTCACCCGAAAAGGGCCCAGTTCGGTCCTGCCAGTCCCGCAAAGTTCTCCCCCTCGCCCACCATCTCGGTCTCAGACGCCTGCAACCTCGAGGTCAGAGCCGCCCCCCGATCCCAGATCTTTCCCAAACCGATCAGCCGGATGGTCGGGTTCTGGAAGAGCCACTCGGCATCGTTGAGGTCTTCGTAACCAGCCAGGCGACTATAGACCAGCAGGTCGGCGAAGGGAAACTGCCTATTTTTACCACGGAGGGAGTCTTTCAGGTGTTGTTCGATGAGTTCCTAGAACCCAAGTCGATCGTCGAGTTCGCACATCCCGCATGGTGGGACCACCGGAAGTGACGCGGGAACCTTGGAAATCGACTCTGAGAGAGGTGGTAAAGGAGAGCTGAAAGGACTGATTTTATATCTCATCCACTGGGTACTGACCACCGGAGCTTCTTCATCGCGTTCACACCCGCATGGATATTGATGAAGATGAACTCCCGAAGATTCAAAAAAAGCTCGAATTGGAGATCCGGGCTCAGGTACCAGTCATCAGTTAAAGTCGGAGCCGCAGCTGAAAACTGAGAACTGAGAACTGAGAACCGAGAACTGACAACGATCTTTCTTTGCTCACCCAAACCTTCAGCCTGCGTCTCACTCTTAGATGATCCCTGAACTTTCAGACCACATCCGACGAATGGAGGCGACATGAAGCTGATGCGACGGGGGACACTCATACTTTTGACGACGTTGGCGGTGGCCTCGGCCGCGTGGAGCCGCGACTGGGACTCCGTCAAAGGTTCATTTGACCGCACGCTTACCGTAACAGGCGCGGTGGACCTGGAAGTGCGCACGGGCTCGGGCGACATCAAGGTCCACGCCGGGCCATCCGGGAAGGTCACGATTCACGGCAAAATCCAGGCCCGTAACGACGGCTCGAGCGCCGAGGAAAAGGTCAAGTATCTTGAAGCCCACCCGCCGATCGAGCAGGACGCGAACCACATCCGCATCGGCCACGTCGAGGACCACGAGATGACGCGCAATGTTTCCATCGACTACGAAATCGAAGTGCCGGCGGAGACATCCCTGACCACCGCGACCGGTTCTGGCGACGTCACCGTCGAAGGGTTGCACGGGACTGCGCGTCTCGAGAGCGGCTCCGGAAACATGTCCGTGGCTTCCGTCCAGGGCGATCTTCGCGTCCGCACCGGCAGCGGCGATGGCAAAATCCGGAACGTCTCGGGCGGGCGCATTGAGATTACGACTGGCTCGGGCGATTTCGAAATACGCGACGTTCAGGGTACACTGGAACTGCGCACCGGCGCGGGCGACATCACGGCCGAAGGCAAGCCGACGGGTGAGTGGCGCGTGGAAACCGGCTCCGGCCAGATCCGCGTACACTTGCCCTCGGATCTGGGGTTCGAGCTTGACGCCCACACCAGTTCCGGCGATATTTCGACTGGCTTACCGGTCACCGTTACGGGCACTGTCGGGCACGGCTCCATGCGGGGCAAGGTCCGCGGCGGAGGGGTGCTGGTGGAGCTTCGCGCCGGCTCTGGCGATATAGAAATCAACTGAGGACTAGGAATGAAACTGGAGAAAACTCTTTGGAAGGCGGCGCTCGCAGTGGCCCTGGCGCCCGCCGCACTCCTTGCGGCCGAGGGTTCGTTCGAGAGGACGCTCAAGGTGACCGGTCCGGTCGAGCTCGAAGTCACGACGGGGGCAGGAACGATCGAAGTGCGTTCGGGCAGCGCGGGCACCGTGAGTGTGCGAGGCAAGATCAAGACTTCAAGCGGTTGGTTCGAGGGCGACGCGGAAAGCAAGGTGCGTGCCCTCGAATCCAATCCCCCCATTTCTCAAGTTGGGAACTACATTCGCATCGGCAAGATCGAAGACCGCGTGCTCGCTCGGAACGTTTCCATTAGCTACTTCATTGAGACTCCGGCGGAGACCGAACTGAAGTCGATCACCGGCTCAGGAAACCAGGTGGTTTCGGGAATCCACGGGCCGGCCACGGTGACGACGGGTTCCGGCAACCTGAGGATATCAGACATCAAGAACACAGCGCGCGCCCGCTCCGGCTCAGGCACGATTGAGCTGGCGGCGATCCAAGGCCACGTAATCGCCGAGACCGGCAGTGGAACGATCCGGGGCGAAGATCTAGGGGGAGGCCTCGAAGGCGGCACAGGAAGCGGCGACATCCACTTGCGCCTCTCGGGAGCGGGCCCGGTCCGGCTCCGCGCGGGCTCTGGCGATGTGGACGCTCAGGGTGTGAACGGCTCTCTCACTGTTAATTCCGGAAGCGGCGATATCAAAGCCGCGGGCCAGGCGGCGGGGGATTGGACCGTGCACACTGGTTCGGGTAGCGTCACCGTCCGACTTCCAACCACGGCCTCGTTCGATGTTTTCTGTCGCACAAGCTCAGGACACATTACCAGCGACCACTCCGTCACTGTTCAGGGCACTATCGGGCGCGGTCAGATGCGCGGCAAGGTGGGGAAAGGCGGGGTGCTTGTGGACTTGCAGACGGGGTCGGGAAATATTCACATCGAATGAAGTCAGAAGGATAAAGGATAAAGGGTAAAGGCTACAGGTTTAGTAGAAGGATGAAAAGTTGTTGCGGGTTATTATCCCTTCCCGTTGGTCACAGTTCGACTTCGCTCACTGTCCCTGAGCGGAGTCGAAGGGAGGGCAGGCTCTTCGCTTGTCATTCTGACCCTGAGCGCAGCGAAGGGGAAGAATCCCTTTATTCCCGCTCAGGGTAAACTCAGCGAAGGATCTGCTCCGAAAATTAGCTTTAAATGTTTTGTTCTCAGTCACCTTTGGTCGGCTCGCGACGCCCATTTTCGTACTTCGAGGCGCCGCAAAGCGATATGACGGTCTGCTTTGCCAGCGGTTGGTCAACACAAGGGATTCTTCGTCGTCCCGATGGAATGAATCGGGACTCCTCAGAATGACTTCAAAGAACTGAAAACTGAGAACTGAGAACTGAGAACTGTTGACTTAGAACTGCGAACTGGAAACACGCTCACGGTTTTTTGGTGACTTCGATCACAGCCTTTCCTTCCTGAATCGTCACGAACCTGTCGGCGTCGAGTTTCCCGATACTTTCCGTCTCTCCCGCGGGCCAACGAATTTTCAACTCGTCAATTCTTTCTGAAGCTCCCAGCCCGAAATGCTGCCGGAGGTCGCTTTGGGAGATATAACTTCCGCCGCTCGTCACTTCGCGAATTTGCTTTCGGCCTCCCGCCGTGAGCGTGATTCGCGCGCCGATGGCCGATCGGTTGGAGCCCGTCCCCTCAAGTTTCACGGAGAGCCAGTGATTCGTGTTCGGGGCGGTGTTCTTGAGCAACGAGGGCGGCTCGCCGAGGTTGGCAATGAGGATTTCCAGCTTCCCGTCGTTGTCGAAATCTCCGAATGCGCAACCGCGGCTCGAATGAGCTTCGAGCACGGCGGCTCCTGAGCGCTCGGAAACTTCCTCGAAGCTCCCGTCGCCGAGATTTCGAAAGACTTCGCGAGGCATCTTGAAGCGGTAATCGGAAATAACTTTTTCGACCTCGGGATAGACGGTCCCGTTCACTTCGAACAAGTCGAGCCAGCCGTCATTATCGAAGTCGGCGAAGCCGGCACCCCAGCCGACATAGCGCGTCTCGACGGCCAATCCCGCAGCGGTCGTGACGTCGTCGAAGAACTCGCCTTTAACGTTGTGATAAAGGATGGGCGTGTCGTCGCTGAAATGAGTGGCGAAGATATCGAGCCAGCCGTCGCCCTCGCAGTCGCCGACCGCCACTCCCATGTTCGCCTGCTCCTGGCCGTCGCCATTGACGGCCGCGCCCGCCTCCATAGCCACGTCGGTGAACGTCCCGTCGCGGTTGTTGCGCAGCAGCAGGTTCGGCGACGAATCGTCGGCTACGAACAAGTCGGGCCAGCCGTCGTTGTTGTAGTCAAGGGCAACCACGGCGAGGCCGTAGCGCTTGCCGGCCTTTGAGATTCCGGCCTTCTCAGTGACCTCGGTAAACGTCCCGTCGCCGTTGTTGTGGTAGAGCGAGCAGGATTCTTGGGCAAGGCCCAGCGGGCCGCAGTTCACAGGGATGCCGCGGAATGTGCAGTAGCGGCTCGGCCCGCCCGGCGCCTTGTTGATGTCAATTTCCAGGTAGCGCGAGACGAACAGGTCCAAATACCCGTCTCGATCGTAATCCACAAACGCGCA
This sequence comes from Acidobacteriota bacterium, assembly GCA_003225365.1. GTDB lineage: Bacteria > Acidobacteriota > Terriglobia > UBA7540 > UBA7540 > Gp13-AA74. Next base: position 4,367 of record QHZN01000098.1, on the reverse strand, counting down.
GCCGGTGTTGAAGCGCGGTCGGGGGGATGCGAGCCCCGCCTTCGCGGTGACCTCTGTGAATGTCCCGTCGCCGTTGTTGTGGTAAAGGGCGTTCTGGCCATAATAGGTGAGGAAGAGGTCGTCGTGGCCGTCGTTGTCATAGTCGCCGACGCACACGCCGTATCCCCACCCGGTGCGGGCGAGCCCGGCCTTCGCCGTCACATCGGTGAACGTTCCGTCGCGATTGTTCTGGTAAAGGTGGTTGGTCGGCTCCCGGCCGTTGGGGAACCCTTCACGACGCGTGCCGTTGACAACTAGTACGTCGAGCCAGCCGTCGTGGTCGTAATCGTAGAACGCGATGCCGGGGCCGTTCGCCTCGACGATGTAGCGTTTGACGTTGTCTTCCCCGAAAACTACGGGATGAATGAGGCCAGCGCGCTGGGCCATATCCTCAAACTGAACGTTCCACGGCCGGCCGGAAAATTTCGGGCGCGGGGCAGGGCGCACGCCGCGGCTCCGAATGCCCTGGCCGAACGCTCGGGTTCCCGCGCCGAGGGCGAAGCCCGCGGCGCCGAACGATTCAAGGAAGCGGCGGCGTGTCAACCTTCGCCCCCTGCACCTTCCGATGTCCGCCCCCGCCTTTCAGACCTGCCTCCTCTCCGCTCGAGGCTCATGGTAACACGCGCCTGCGTTTGCCAAGCTCCGCCTCCGCGAGGGTCCCCCGAGTACGCGACTGGCTCTTGAATCTCTTCTGTTTATTCTTTCGATAATAAAATCAGGAGGTTTTCCATGGTTCAGCGGATGGCTTCTATTAATCAGTTTCTCTCAGTTCGCGCGCTGGCTTTAGCCGTTGTCATCTCACTGCCGGTCTCGGCCCGCGCTCAGCTCTCGCAGAACTCCGGCACGAACAGCAGCGACACCTGGACCACGTTTGACCTGACGACGAAAGTCCAGGCCACCATCGGCTCGCTTTCGCTTCCAACCTCCACTTCAACGTACCACGTCGAGCTCGGCTATGACTCGAACGGCCAAATCATCGCCAACGTGTGGCCGACCGGGTCCTCCGCGCCCGGCACCGACGTGGGCGCTGTCAGCGTCATTCGCCTCTCGGGCGGGAACCTCACTGTCTTCGACCAGAACGGCGCACCCATCCCCTACGTCTCCCCTGGAAGCAACCTCACCACGTATAATCCATTGAGCTTGTTGGGAACGAATCCCGGCCGCTCGGTGGTCCAGCGGCTCGTGGTTGCGAACATCCAGCAGCAAGCCACGAAGATGCAGGCTGAATATACCACCGTCAACTCCACCTACGTGCTGACAACAAACTATACAAGCGGCCCGTTGACCAAGGAACAATGGACCTACGTATCGTCAGGCAGCCAGTACGTGGCGACGCAGGCTGAATATTGGATCAGCGCATCAAATTTCAGCGGGACGCGCACGCTCCAGTTCGCGAACCTGCACTGGAATGACAACTCGGCGGACGACACGGCACGGACCAATGCTGGGTACACCGTCACGAACCCGCCCGCGGCTTCGACTTCCACGCCGCCCGCGATGTCGCAAAGCACCGAGACGGGCTGCCCTGCCGCGTCGTCGAATCAGGGAGGCACGCAGAACGTCGCTTATCAATACGGGCTCTTCAGCAGTAGCTGTAGCTGGAAGCGCATGGTGCCTTGGCTGAACGATTACTTCCGCTTTGGGACGGTGCTTGCGCCCAACCACGGCTTCTCGTCGACACTCCAGCCTATAGCCACCCAGGGAGGCACGCTCAAGAGCGACATCACCTCCGCCGGGGGTGGAGGCTATATCGTGATTGGCCAAAGCCAGGGAGGGTTAGTCTCACGTTACGCCGCGCAGCAGTTCCAGGCCGCGAATCTGAATCAGACTACGGTCAAGGGCGTGGTCACCCTGGATACGCCCAACTTGGGCGCCCCCCTCGCTAACTGGGCCGGGCTGGGCACAATCGAGGCGGTCGCCGCCCTCATCAACTACGCCTGGCAGGCGGTGGGGTGCAGCCCTACGGCGACCCCGCAACTTGACCTTTGCTATGCTTTTCAGCTTATAACGGGCGGGTTGGGCACGGTGGCCGTGGACCTTGAGCAGTCAAGCGCACTGGGGGACCTCCAGCAAGGCAGCTCATTCGTCACCAACCTCAACAACCAGACCGAATCATCGTTCCAGAAGGCAGGCCTCGTCGGGCACACCAAACGCTTCTTTGTCGAGGTAAGGGACGTGGACAGCCTCGCCTGCGGCGTCTCCAATGCTCAGAACTGCTACCCGGAGCAGGAATTCGGCGAGAGGAACGTCTCCGCCATATACACCTATGTCGAGGAGGCCGTATTCGTTGCCTGGTTCATTGCCATAGAGGAATGCGATCCTACGTATGATCCTTTCGCTTGCTCAGTCGCCGAGCATCTGCTCCCGATCTGGCTATACCCGACGGCGGCTGACCTGGGCTGGAATTACATCACCACAGTCCTTCCTAATGCCAGCAACATCAACAACTTATTCGGGGACGAGGATGGAGTCGTCCCGACTTTCAGCCAAAACTACCCGACCACAGGCGGCGCGACCGCCCTGCAATACTCTGTGAGTCCCTCGGACTCGCACATGGGGGACACCAAGAGCGACCTCACGCGGAATGTCTTGGAGCGCGCGCTTGCGAACTCGCCCTTTAGCGTGCCCACGCAGGCAAGCTGTACGTACTCGGGCTCTTCCCCACCTAGCCTCTCCGGCAACGGCGGAAGCGAAACCATCTCTCTCAGCACCCAAACCGGCTGCCGATGGAACAGCGAGAGCCAGACGCCCTGGATTCTAATAACTTCTCCTTCCAATGGCGAGGGGACCTCGAGCGGCAGCATCGGCTTCACGGCCTTCGCGAATCCGCAAACCATCCCGCGGACCGGATCTATTGTTGCTGGCAACGGGACTTCCAGCGTGACTTTCACCGTTCAGGAGGCGGGAGCGTGCTACTACACGCTGTCGGAAGGGCCGGTCATCGCCATACAGCCCTCCGGAGGCACTTATGCCGTCTCCGTCACTGCAACCAGCGGCTGCGTCTGGTCGGCGGTGTCGAACACGAGCTGGATCACGATCAGCGCCGGAGCGAGCGGCACCGGCTCGGGCTCGTTTTCGTTTACCGCCACTCCGAATTCGGGGGCATCCGACCTGACGGGCACGATCACGGTGATGAACCAGACGCTCACTGTGATTATCGGGACCCCGCAGGGTACCCCAAGCACCGGTTCGGTGACGATTTCGGGATCGGGGCAAAAGGTGACGATCAACCCGTGCGAGCCCCATTCGTCCTGCCCCCAGACCATCCCCAACGGCGGAAGCATTACCGTGACGGTCGGGAGCGAAAGCTTCACAGTCGGCTATAGTTGCTGCTCCGACACCGCCTCAAGCCTCGCGACCGCGCTGGCCACCAAGATCAATTCGACGACGCTTGCGCCGATTGAGGCGACGGTTTCCGGCTCGAAGGTCACCATCACGTCCACCATCAACGGCGTGGCAACCAATTATCCGCTTTCCGTGTCGTACACGTATAACTCGACGTATTTTACGAGTCCGGCGTTTACGGCCTCCGCGTCAGGGCCGTCGTTGACGGGAGGAACGGACTGAGAGCCGGTAGCGACGGAAAGTGCTTTCCTTTCCGTGGGCCTTTTGACGCGGGACAAGCCCACGGTCAATCAAAAGGCAGATTGACCGTGGCTACCCGCTGAGGCGAATAAAGGGTTACGATGCGTGCATGTCATTCCGACCCCTTCGGCTTTGCTCACGGTAGACTCCGCGTGGCGAAGCGAAGAATCTGCTTTGGGCAGCAGCCGGGAGCGGTGTTGTGCGCCCTTACGGGCGCCATGCTCCTGGTTTTGAACGGCTGCGGAGGCGGCCCGACTGCGGCAGATGGGCCGCCACCTCCACCTCCACCGAGCGTTACCGTCAGCTACGTGAGCGTTTACTACGGGTTGAGCAGTCCCCTTGACCTCCCCTACGCCATTGCCGGTCAGGGATCCTTTCAACTGCTCGTGGCCGGCACGGGGTTCACGCAATCGTCTGTGGTCAACTGGAACGGGAGCGCCCTTCCCACGAACCGCGGCTGCGGAGCCGGCACCTACACGAACACCACGGCGTCGGTCCCCGCCTCCCTGATTGCGGCGCCGGGCAAGGCCACAATCGAGGTTACTGACCACGGCGCGACGTCCAACTCAGTTGTTTTCCCCATCGCCTCGCCGGCCACGGCGACGGCGGGAGCGGTTCAACTGATTAGCGCCGCCCCCGACGGCTCGCCGGCGAACGGGGACAGCATTCAGCTACCCGCGATCAGCACCACGGGCCGTTATGTTGCCTTTGAATCCAACGGAACGAACTTGGCTCCGGGCCCC
>QHZN01000270.1 GCA_003225365.1 Acidobacteriota bacterium | reverse complement strand
GGCCGGGTGGCGAGCAGCGGATGCGAGCGCTCCGCGGTGCGCGCGGCGACGCTTGCGAGCATCGCCCGTAGCTGGTTCGCGTAGGGGCGGGCGTTCAACACCCGCTCCACCGCCCGCCGCAGCCGCGCCGCCGCCACCATCTTCATGGCGCGCGTTATCTGCTGCGTGTTCTTCACGGAGCGGATGCGGCGCCTTATGTCCAAGATGTTTGGCATATTTCACAAAAGGGTAAAGGCTGAAGGATGAAGGCTGAAGAACTGCCCTCCACCGTTTTTAGCTTTTGTGAGTATGGGCGGTGTCACATCGGTATCCCTAGCATGAACTTTCACCCTTCAGACTTCACCCTTCATCCTTTACCCTTCACACTTCAGCCTTTAACCTTCAACCTTCAACTCTTAACCGTTTTCTTCTCGGCCACAAACTTCGATTTGAACTCGTCGAGCATCTTCTTGAGATCGGCCTTGAGCGCGTCGTCGAGAGTCTTCTTTTCAAGAATACTCTTCGCCACCGCCGGGTACGACGAGTCCATGAAGGTGTAGAGCGCCTTTTCAAAGCTCTTGCAGTCTCCAACGGCGAGCCCGTCGAGATATCCGTTCGTGCCGGCGAAAATGATAACGATCTGCTTTTCGACAGGAAGGGGCGTGTACTGATCCTGCTTGAGCACTTCGGTGAGGCGCTGGCCGCGATTGAGCTGGGCTTGCGTGGCTTTGTCGAGGTCGCTTCCGAACTGCGCGAAGGCTTCGAGAGCCCGGTACTGCGCCATGTCCAGGCGCAGCGTCCCCACCACTTGTTTCATGGCTTTGATCTGCGCGTTTCCGCCCACGCGCGAAACCGAAAGGCCGACGTTGATCGCCGGGCGGACGCCGGCGTTGAACAAGTCCGTTTCCAGATAGATCTGCCCGTCCGTAATCGAGATGACGTTGGTCGGAATGTAGGCGGCGACGTCGCCGGCCTGCGTCTCGATGACGGGTAGCGCGGTGAGCGAGCCCGAGCCGAGCTCCTTCGAGAGTTTGGCCGCGCGCTCGAGCAGGCGCGAGTGGAGATAGAACACGTCCCCCGGATAAGCCTCGCGCCCCGGAGGCCGGCGCAGCAGCAGCGAAATCTCGCGATAGGCGACGGCGTGTTTCGACAAATCGTCGTAGATGCACAGCGCGTGGCGGCCGCGGTCGCGGAAGTATTCGCCCATGGCGCAGCCGGCGTAGGGCGCGATGTATTGGAGCGGCGCCGGGTCGGACGAACTCGCCTCGACGACGATCGTGTAGCGCATGGCGTCGTTTTGTTCCAGCGTCTTGATCACCTGCGCGATGGTCGAGCGCTTTTGCCCAATGGCGACGTAAATGCAAATCACGTCGGCGGCGCGCTGGTTGATGATGGCGTCGATGACGATGGCGGTCTTCCCGGTTTGGCGGTCGCCGATGAGGAGCTCGCGCTGACCGCGGCCGATGGGAATCATCGCATCAATGGCCTTGATTCCGGTCTGCAAAGGCTCGTTCACCGGCAGCCGGTCCACCACCCCGGGCGCCAGGCGCTCGACGGAGTTGAATTCCTCGGCGGCGATGGGGCCCTTGTCGTCGGTGGGCTGGCCGAGCGCGTTGACCACGCGGCCGACCAGCGCTTCCCCGACCGGGACCGACATGATGCGCTCCGTGCGCTTGACGACGTCGCCTTCCTTGATTTTCGTGTAGTCGCCGAGGAGCACCGAGCTCACTTGGTCTTCCTCGAGGTTCAGCGCCAGGCCCGCCACCTCGTGCGGGAGGTCGAGCAGCTCGCCGGCCATCACGTGGTCGAGGCCGTGGATGCGCGCCACCCCGTCCCCCACCGAAATCACTGTGCCGACTTCGCTAACGGTGACCGTGCGGTCGTAACTTTCGATCTGTTCGCGGATGATCCGTGTGATCTCGTCCGTCTTAAAGGAAGGCATCGCCTTTCGCTCCGTGGGCGTCTAAAAGTCGAGGGTCGAAAGTCAAAGGTTAAGAGTCAGGCCCGAGTCCCTGGTCACCAGCCCCTTGCCCCTGCTCTATCGGACCGCCAGCCGCTCGCGAATCGCATCCAAGTGGCCGCGCACCGAACCGTCGTAAACGCGGCTCTCGATTCGGGCCCGGACGCCCCCGAGGAGGGCCGGGTCCGCCTGAAACTCCAACTCCACGGGCTGGCCGGTTACCTCGCGGAACCGCGCGGCGAGCGTCGTGCGCTGCTCGGCCGGCAAATCCGTCGCGGACCAGACCTGGACTTCCACAATCCCCTGGCGATGGTTCACGGCCTGCCGGAAAGCCACGCGGATTCCCTCAAGCTCCGCGAGGCGATAATTCCTCGCAAGAATCCTCAGAAAGTTCGACGTGGTTTTGGAGGTCCCGAGGTGCTCGAGAATCCGGTCGAGCAGGCCGATCTTTGAGTCGAGCGCGACCGCGGGTGAATCGAAGACGGCGGCGAGCTCCGCGCTTTCGCGCCAGACCAGGGCGAAATCCTCGAGCTCCTGGAGCACGGCGCGGTAGTTCCCAGCGGCGCCGACGACGTCGGCCAGCGCTCGCGCGTACCGGTTTGCAATGGCAATGGACATGAATTCGAGGCCGCCACGCTCTCTTCGCCGGCCACCCGGCTTCGCCGAAATCAGTTTCGGCCTTCCCGCTCAAGCCGAATCGCGAGCTCTGTGCCGCCGAGCCCCGCAAGATACCGGGCGAACAGATGTTCGCGGCGCGGCGCGTCCAGGCGGTCGTGGACGCTCAACTCCGCAAGGCGAAGCGCTTCCGCGGCGGCGAAGGCCTGGAGCTCCTGCCGCGCGGCGCGAGTGGCGGCGCCCATACGAGCGCGCGCGAATTCGAGCATCTTCTCAGCTTCGGCTTCCGTCTCGCGCCGGAACCGCTCCCCTTCGGAGGCGATATCCTGTCGCGCCGACTCCTCGAAGGCTCGAATCTCCTGCTCCAGCCGTGCGAGCTTTTCTTCCACTACCCGAAGTTCCGCTTCCGAAGCCTCGAGCGCTTTGCGACCCTCTTCAATGCCTTTGCGAATGCTCGCGGAGCGAGCGGCGAGATACTCCGCCGCCGGCTTCCTCAGAAAATAACCCAGAGCGCCGACCAGGATGACAAAGTTGACGATCTTATAGATGAGTTCCCGCGACTCTTTTTTTTCTTGGGACGGCTCTTCGGGAGGCGCCAGTGCGAGGCTGGCGGCGGAAGGGGGCCTGCTCAGTCCGAAAGTCGGAGCCCCGAGGCATGCGCCGAGCGCCACAGCCACGAGAGCTTGGCGAAACGGGCGGCTCAAGGTTCGACCCTCCCCGACTGGCTATTCCCGCCTTGGGGGACATTTTCCCCAAGAACCGTGTCGGCAATTTTCGTGGCGAGTACCCGGCATTCCGCCCGTAGCGCGCTCCGCGCCGCTTCCGCCTCTTGAGCAATGCCGGCAAGCGCCTCCTTTAACCAGGCGTCCGCCTGCTCCCGCGCGAGCCGAAGGGCCTGCTCCCGCTCGGCCAGCGCCTTTTGCCGCAGCGCCTCGCGCTTGCGGTAAACATCCTGCCGGGCCGCCTGAAACCGAGCCTCGTATTCAGCGGATTTGGCCGCGACCGCATTTCGGTGCTCTTTGGCGCGCGCCAGCGCACCGCTCGACGCGGCCTCGCGGTCGCGGAGGGCCTTGGCGAGCGGCTTGAAGAAGATGCGGTCCAGGATGACGAGCAGAATCAGAAGCAGGAAGGCGGTCGGCGCGCTCTGGGCAAACAGGGACCCTAACTGGCGAATAATGTCGTTCATCCGGAGCGCTTGGCCTCAGGAACCAGTGTTTCCCGCTTCGAAGCGAGCAGGAAATTTAGCACGGTCGCCGGCTTTGCGTCAACGCGGAAGCCGCCCCGTGGAAGCCGCCCGGCCAGAATCCTTCGCCACTTTCGCGCCGGGGCAGGCGCTCGGCGCGCCTGGGATCCCGTCCCGACCGACCGGTAGGGCGGCTAGGGCCAAGTGGTTGTATTTCGCCATGTTCTTGACAATGCCTCAGCCCTAGTTATAATTATCGCTTGGGCTGAGCGAGGCCCGCGTGCTCATTAGCCTCGAAGAACTGGAACTCCATCGAGTCGTCGTTTCAGAGACTTACGCATCCGGGGCGCTCGACTATCACGGGGCGGAATTTAAGCAACTGGGTCCTATTAAGGTCAGCGCCGCCGCAGAGCTTACGGGGCAAGAAATTCACATTCAGGGGCACATCGGAGGGCGGCTGTGGACTGAGTGTGACCGCTGCCTGACAAAGGTTGAGATGCCCGTGGAGCGGGACTTCGACCTTTATTACCGCCCCCTCAAGGCCATTGCCCGTGAGGAAGAAGTGGAAGTTCCGGCCGACGAGCTAAACGTCGGCTTCTTTTCGGATTCGGGCATTGCGCTCGAAGAGGTTGTGGCCGAACAAGTCATCCTCTCGGTGCCTATGAAGGTGGTCTGCCGGGTGGATTGCCGGGGTCTTTGCCCGGTCTGCGGAGCGGATCGAAACCGCGTCAATTGTGGGTGCGCAACCCGGCAGTCGGGTGCGGAATCGCCCTTCTCTTCATTGTTGGAGCCCTAGCGCCGTTCTAACATTGGCGTGCCTAGGCGCCATCCTGCAGGGCGGGACCGGAGCACCGGACGCAGTTGGCCGCCTGGACGAGAGTTATCCAGAAATAGCCTGCCTGCCGCAGGCGGGTTGGAACGGCACGAGCGTGGCCGCCAGGGAATCACCGGGATGGGTTAGGCGAGTTTCCGAAATCAAATTGAAAGGGAAACCCGTCGCGGGAGCCCCCCGGTAAGCCGGGGCGGAAAGCTTGACGTTTCGAAGACTCCTCGTCGGAGGAAAATAAGGCATGCCGAATCCAAAGCGAAGGCATTCTAAAGCTCGGCGGAACCGCCGTCGCGCGCATGACCACTTGCATCCTCGCGGGCTAGTGGAGTGCCCCCACTGTCATGAGACGAAGCTGTCCCACCAGGTCTGTGCGCAATGTGGCTACTACCGCGGGCGGCAGGTCATCCTGGTGGAAGGAGCGATCTAAGCGGAACCCCAAGGGCCTCAGCTGGACTAACGATGCGACGAATTGCCGTGGACGCGATGGGTACTGACCTTGCTCCTCACGCGGAAGTGGAGGGAGCGATTCTCGCCGCGCGCGAGGGTTTGGCCCACGTCATCCTGGTGGGGCCGGAGGAAGCGCTCCAGCGGGAGCTCGGGCGACGAGGCCATGCCACGGTCAAGATCGTGCTGGGGGTGCTCGCGGGCGTGGACCGGCCGGCGCTGGCTGCCGTCTTCCCCACCTCGAAAGGCCGGGCAGCGGTTCTGCTCGACGTGGGCGCTAACGTGGATTCGAAGCCCCGTCACCTCGAGCAGTTCGCGGTGATGGGGGAAATCTATTACCGGGTCATCTTCGGAGCGGCGCGGCCGCGCGTGGGCCTGCTCTCGATCGGCGCCGAGGACCACAAGGGCAACGACCTGACCCGCGAGGCTTTCGGCATTCTCAAGAGGTCGCCGGTCAATTTTGTTGGCAACGTGGAAGGGCGCGACCTTTATAACGGCCGCGTCGAAGTGATCGTTTGCGACGGCTTCATTGGCAACGTGGCCCTCAAGATCAGCGAGGGCTTGGTCGAAGCCATCACCAGCCTGCTGAAAGATTCCATTTCCCGCGACCTCACGTCGAAAGTGGGTTACGTCCTGGCGCGGAAGGCCTTCCAGCACTTCAAGAAGCGTGTGGATTACTCCGAATACGGGGGCGCGCCCCTGCTCGGGGTCCGCGGCGTCTCCATCATCTGTCACGGGGGCTCGAACGCAAACGCCATCAAGAACGCCATTCGGGTGGCAGCCGAATTCGCCGAGGGGCACGTCAACGAAAAGATCGAGATCGAATTGCGCAGGTCAAACGTGGAAGCCCGGAGAGAGCTCAACGCGAGTGTTTGAGCGGGCCTGCCTGCGGCAAGCGGGCCCGGGGTTTCTTCGAACTTTAACAAGCTGATGAAAAACACGCCGAGATGTCATGCTGAGCCCTTCGCTTGTCATTCTGAGCGCAGCGAAGAATCCCTTTCATTCCACGCTCAGGGTAGACTCCGCGAAGCATCTCGCAGTGGTTTGAAATCAATATGATAGATTCTTCGCTTCGCTCAGAATGACAACGTAAGACAATATTTCATCAGCCTGTTAAGGAGTGGACATGCCTTCGGCGACGATACTCGGGACCGGCGCGGCGCTGCCCGCCAAGGTGGTTACCAACGCCGACCTCGAAAAGCTCGTCGAAACTTCCGACCAGTGGATAACCGAACGGACGGGCATCAAGGAGCGCCGCCACGCGTCAAGCGAAGAGACAACTTCCTCGCTTTCCGTTTTGGCCTCTCGGCGCGCCCTGGAGATGGCAGGCATCGGGCCTCGGGACTTGGACCTGATTATCTGCTCCACCATCTCGCCCGACATGCCGCTGCCCTCCACCGCTTCCTTCATCCAGCGAGAGCTGGGGGCGCGGAGCTGTTGCGCCTTCGATCTGGCCGCGGCTTGTTCCGGGTTTTTATTCGGCGTCACGGTCGCCGACCAGTTTATTCGCACCGAGAAGGCCAAATACGCCCTGGTGATTGGCGCGGAACTGCTCTCCCGCTACCTCGACTATAAGGACCGCGCGACGTGCGTCATTTTCGGCGACGGTGTGGCGGCGGGTGTGTTAGGCCCGGCGGCGACTCCCTCCGGAATCCTCGCCGCCGAAATGCACACCAACGGCGCTTACGCCGACCATCTCTATATTCCCGCCGGCGGGACGGTCAAACCTGCCAGCTGCGAGACCGTCCGCGCGCGGGACCACTACATCAAGATGCGTGGCAACGAACTCTTCAAGGTCGCTGTCCGCAGCCTGGAAGAGGTCTCGCGGCGCGTCATGGAGCAGGCAAAAGTCTGCCCCGACCAGCTCGATCTCTTCATTCCCCACCAGGCCAATCAGCGCATTACCGAGGCCGTGCGGGGGCGGTTGGGCGTCAGCTCTGAAAAGGTCTATTCGAACATCAGCCGCGTCGGAAATACTTCCTCGGCCTCCATCCCCATCTGCCTGGATGAGTGCGTTCGTTCGGGACGCATCCAGCGTGGTGACTTGATTTTGATGGCGGCTTTCGGAGCCGGGGTAACCTGGGGCGCTTTGTTGATGCGGTGGTGAATCTCATTGTTTCATTGCCCCAATGAATCATTGGAAGAGCTTTGTGTTTGACGGCCGACCCAGGGAGCGCAAGTCCTCTCAAAATCAGACGATGAAAAAATGAATCAATGAGTCAATTGAAGACGGCCTTCCTTTTTCCCGGCCAAGGGTCGCAAGTTCCAGGGATGGGGCGTGAATTCGCGGAGTCCATCGCTTCGGCCCGGGCGGTGTTTGAGGAGGCCGACCGCGCGCTCGGCTTCCCGCTCTCAAAACTTTGCTTTGAGGGACCCGCCGAGAAGCTGCAACTGACAGCCAACACTCAGCCCGCGATTCTGACCGTCTCGGTGGCAGCGGCGAGGGTGCTCGAAGAAAATGGCGTGCGCGCGGATTTCGTGGCGGGGCATAGCCTGGGCGAGTATTCCGCTCTCGTCGCAGCGGGCGCGATGCCGCTGGCCGAAACGGTTCGGCTGGTTCGAAAGCGCGGCCAGTACATGCAGGAAGCCGTGCCGGTGGGGTTCGGTGCGATGGCGGCGCTGCTCGGCCTTCGGCCCGATGCCGTCGAGGAGATTTGTCGCGAGGCGGCTGAGGGCGAGGTCGTCTCGCCGGCGAACCTCAATTCGCCCGGCCAAGTGGTGATTGCCGGGCACAAACCGGCGGTAGCGCGGGCTGTGGAACTGGCAAAGCAGCGCGGCGCGAAGCGCGCCATCCTGTTGAACGTGAGCGCGCCGTTCCATTGCGCCCTCATGCAACCAGCGGCGGACCGGCTGGCCCAGGACCTCGACGCAGTGGAAATCCGCGACCCTCGCGTCCCCGTTGTGAATAACGTCGACGCGAAGGCCGTCCGTACAGCCGCCACCCTGCGTGAGGGGCTGAAGCGGCAGGTGACGGCGCCGGTCCAATGGGAAAAATCCGTGCGCACTCTCTTGAGTGAGGGCTGCGGCCGCTTCATCGAAGTCGGCCCCGGCAAGGTGCTGACGGGCATGTTGCGGCAAATCGATCGCAATGTAGAGTGCTTGAATGTTGAAGACTCTAGCTCGTTGATTGAGACGCTCAACAAGCTGCTGAAAAACACACAACTGTCATGCTGAGCGCGTTCGGCATTCCGCCGCGAACGGCCCTGATCCCGCAGTCGCGGGAGAAGGGGCTCAGGACGACAGGAGTGGATATTCATTCTTTCCGAACTTCTAGAAATTTGATTCCTGTCCGACCATGAACTTTGAAGGCCGCATCGCGCTGGTAACGGGAGCCTCGCAGGGCATCGGGAGAGCTTCGGCCCTCGCCCTGGCCGAGGCGGGCGCCGACGCCGCGCTCTGCAGCCGAAATCTCGAGAGGCTCGAGAACGTCGCCAAGACTATCGAAGCGATGGGGAAGAAGGCGCTCGCCCTCCGGATGGACGTCTCGAGCCTGGAATCGGTCAACGCAGCGGTCGCCAAAGTCCTCGAGTGGGGGGGAAAGATTGATATTCTGGTGAACAACGCCGGCGTGACAAAAGACAATCTGGTGATGCGGATGAAGCCGGAGGACTGGGAAGCGGTTCTGAAGACAAACCTCGACGGCGCCTTCTATTGCATCCGCGCCGTGTTGCCAGGGATGGTCCGGCAACGCCGCGGGCGGATTATCAACGTGGCTTCGGTGGTCGCCGAGACCGGCAATCCCGGCCAGGCGAATTACGTCGCCTCGAAGGCAGGGCTCATCGGTCTGACTAAATCGGTAGCGGCGGAGGTGGCGAGCCGCAACATCACTGTCAATGCCGTCGCGCCCGGCTTTATCGCCACTGCCATGACGGAGCGGCTTTCCGAGGGGGTAAAGGAAAAAATATTGGGCCTGATTCCCCTTGGGCGCATGGGCACAGACCGCGAAGTAGCTTTGGGCGTGCGGTTCCTGGCCTCGGAGGAAGCCGGATATATCACCGGTCACGTGCTCAACATCAACGGAGGAATGTACATGGCCTGAGCGGACCCGCCGCGGCGAGCGCGGCGACGGCGCGCGGAAGTTCGGGGGCAGGCTTGTCTCAGGCGACGGGCCGCTGCTAGAATGGCCGCCCCATTAACGCAGAGTGGGACGAGGAGGATTGAGCGATGGCTTCTCTCGAGGAAAAGGTCAAACAGATTATTGTGGAGCAACTGGGCGTGGACGAGTCGGAGGTGACGCCCACGGCGCACTTCATCGACGACTTGGGCGCTGACTCGCTAGACATCGTCGAGCTCGTGATGGCTTTTGAGGAAGCGTTTGAAATTGAGATTCCGGATGAAGAGGCGGAGAAGATTCAAACCGTGAAAGACGCCATCGAATACATTCAGGCGCACGCCAAGGGATCCAAGAATTGATTGGGGTTCGCCCTGACGGCCTCGGGGCGGGCCGGGACAGGCCTGACGGGGGCCGCGGGCTCGCGAGGAGGAAATCTCGTTGACTCGAAGAGTCGTGGTGACGGGGGTGGGTCTAGTCAGCGCCCTCGGCATCGGCACCGAAGAAACCTGGAAGAACATCCTGGGGGCGAAAAGCGGCGTCGGCTCCATCACGCTCTTTGACGCCACGGGCTTCGCCTCGACCGTCGCCGCCGAGGTCCGCGGCTTCGACCCCCTTCAGTTTGTCGAGAAGAAGGAAGTCAAGAAAATGGGCCGCTTCATCCAGTTTGCCATGGCGGCGTCCCAGTTCGCATGGGAGGCGGCGCGCCTCGCGATCACGCCGGAAATCGCCGAGCGGACGGGCGTTTACATCGGCTCCGGCATCGGGGGGTTCGACGTCATCGAGCGCGAGCACTCGGCTCTGCTCGAAGGCGGCCCGCGCAAAATCTCTCCCTTCTTCATTCCGGCATCCATCGTCAACCTCGCCTCGGGATTCGTCTCGATTCGCTGCGGCGCCCGGGGGCCGAACTCCGCCACCTGCACGGCCTGCTCGTCGAGCGCTCACGCCATCGGGGACTCTTTCAAGCTCATCCAGCGCTGCGACGCCGAGGTGATGATCGCGGGCGGCGCGGAGGCCGCCATCACGCCGCTGAGCGTCGGCGGCTTTGCCGCCATGCGCGCGCTCTCCACGCGCAACGCGGAGCCCGAGCGCGCCAGCCGCCCCTTCGACCGCGACCGCGACGGCTTCGTCATCGGCGAGGGAGCGGGCATTCTCGTCCTCGAAGAGCTCGGACAAGCTCTCCGGCGCGGCGCGCCGATCCTGGGGGAAATGGTCGGCTACGGGATGTCCGGGGATGCTTTTCACATCACGCAGCCGGCCGAAGGCGGTGACGGTGCCGTCCGCGTCATGCGCAACACCTTGGCCGACGCCAAAATCCTCCCCGAACAGGTGGGCTACATCAATGCCCACGGGACATCAACGCCTACCGGCGACCGGATGGAGACGGTCGCAATCAAGAAAGTTTTCGGCGAGCACGCCCTACGCCTGCCGGTCAGCTCAACCAAGTCCATGACGGGACACCTGCTGGGAGGCGCCGCTGGGCTCGAAGCCGGCTTAACCCTGCTCGCTCTCCGCGACCAAATGCTGCCGCCCACGATTAATTACGAAAATCCTGACCCTGAATGTAACCTTGATTACGTGCCGAACCGTGCGCGGCCAGCCGCGATCGAATACGCTCTGTCGAATTCCTTCGGCTTCGGGGGAACGAACGCGGCGCTGCTGTTCAAGCGGTTTAGTCCTTAGTCAGTTGTCCTTAGTCCGTTGTCCCTTGCCCTTCGTTCGTGGCCTGATGCGGTGGGGCAGGAAGGGATTCTTCGCTGCGCTCAGAATGACAGCAGCGAAGACCTTTGACTTTCAACCTTCAACCTCCCGAAAGCGAAAACTCACGTGAAGATTGCCGTCTGCCTGAAGCAGGTCCAAGCGCGTGATGCGGTCCTGAAAATCAACTCCGCGGGCACGTGGATCGTCTCGGCCGACGTGAGCTTCGTGCTCAATGAGCCGGACATCTACGCGTTGGAAGAAGGCTTGCGGCTCAAGGAGAAGCACGGCGGCGAATTGCTGGTGGCGAGCCTCGGTCCGGCACGTGCGCAACAGGCCCTCAAAGAAGCCCTGGCCAAGGGCGCCGACCGCGCATTGCATCTGGACGACCCGGCTTTCGAGGGCCTGGACGCTTACGGGGCCGCGCAGGCCCTCGCCAAAGCCCTGGCGCCCGAAAAGCCCGACCTGATTTTGACGGGACTGCAGTCCGACGACCTGGGTCTTGCGCAGACGGGTGTGATTCTGGCGGAATTTCTGGGCCTCCCTCATTCCACCATCATCATGGAGATTGAAGTTCAAGAGCAGTCGCTCCCTTCGACTTCGCTCAGGGAGGCTGAGCAACGTCGAAGCCTCAAAGTGAAACGGGAGCTCGAGGGCGGGTGGTTTCAGTGGCTCGAGATACCGCTGCCGGCACTGCTCACCATTCAGTCGGGCATCAATAAACCTCGCTACGCCACGCTGTCAGGCATCATGAAGGCAAAGACCAAACCTCTGAAAAAACTGACGGCGGCCGCCCTGGGCCTGATGCCGGCGGACCTCGCGCCGCGCCAGAAAATCTTGAAAGTTTACGTTCCGGTCAAAAAGGCGCGAGCAGAGTTTTTCGAAGGGTCGCCGAAGGAAATCGCCAGGCGGCTGGTGGACAAGCTGAGGAACGAAGCCCGGGTTGTTTGACCGCGCGGAGGCGCCGTGTTTGCGCATATCTGGAGGATGCGGGGCAAAAAGAAGAAAACTGAAGACTATGAGAAGTTCGGACGCCAGGTGACGCTTGCAACCCTTAAGAAAATTGACGGCTGCCTCGACGGCTTTTTCCTGAAGGTTTTCGACGCCCGCAAGCCGGAATACATCTGGGTCGTCCTCTGGCGAGATCAGGAAGCTTTGGAAGCGGCGCGCTCCAACCCGGCCTGGCGCGAGCAAATCAAGAAATTCGAGGCGGGCAGGTTTTATAAGACGATTCCTATCGAATGGGTCTGTGAATCACTCTGCTCGATCCAAGAGGTCGTCGCCGAAAAGCCCAAGAAAGCTGAGAAGAGCGAAAAGGCCGAGAAGGCCGAAGGCGGCGGTGGAGGAGGGCGGAGCCCCGCTCCGCAAAGGCGGAAGGAAAGCTTTTACGCCTCCGACCTTCTGATGGGGGATAGCGGTCGTGCAGCAATACGGGCCTCGATAATCCATCGGATGGGGGCTCGGCTGTGTCGTCCTGAGCCCTTCGCTTGTCGTCCTGAGCGGAGCGAAGGACCTCCGCAGTTCGCGGCTCGGACTTTATGCCGGGAAGATCGCATCTCTCTCATATTTGTATTCCGCAACACTTGCTCAAGTCCTTCCACGCCGGATTGTGCGCTATGATCAACGCAACCTTCTTCGCCCGAAGCCAACCCTTGATCTGCTTCTCCCTGTGGATGGCGATGCGCACATCCTCAAAACTCTCGAAGTGCACGAGCCGCTTGATGTTGTACTCCCGGGTGAACCCAGGGATTAACTTCCGTTTG
>QHZN01000269.1 GCA_003225365.1 Acidobacteriota bacterium | reverse complement strand
GGGCGATTCATGAATCGCCCCTACGCGGGCCACCAGCCCGATGGCGGTCCCCACGCGGATTCCCTCGCGGTTCCGTTGCGTCGAGAACACCGACGGGTCAGGTTTTCCGTCCGGCGTCAGCTTGCCGGTTTCGCGGCTGTCGCCGTTCATACAGTCGAACCAGAGCTTGTCGAATTCGGCCAGGAACCGTTTGCGCATGACCACGAAGGAGGGATCGCCAAGGTAGGAAAAATTCGAGATGAAGCAAACGAGGCCACGGCCCGTCATTTCTGCGATGCGCCGCTCGGCCAAGCGGAAGAACCTGATGTAAAGGTCATTGAGATAGTTTTTTGTTATCCCCCATTCCTTCAGGCCCCGCTTGTACGGCTCAACCAAGCCCTGCTCTTCGGCAGGGCTGACACCTGCGAAGGCATTATAGGGCGGGTTGCCGAGGATCACGAGAATAGGCACCTCGCGCTTGACGTGTTCGGCGGCATCGCGCTCTTCTTCCAACTCGGGAAACAGAAGCTTCCTCTTCGGTCCCTTGGGCGGCTCCCAGCCGGTGAGCGCATTGGTAAGATAGACCCCGACTCTTTCCTTGCCCTTTTCGGACAATGGCGCGCCGAGGTTTTGCAATAGCAGGCCGAGCTGCAAGTGCGAGACGACGAACGGCGCGGGGAGAATCTCGAATCCGAAGACACGCTCTTGGGCGGCTTCTTTCAAATCACTGGCAATCAAGGCGTCCTCACCTTGTTCCTTCAGCGTGCGGTGGATGCGGTCAAGAACTTCCACCAAATATGAACCCGTCCCGCAACAAGGGTCGAGGACGTAAACGCGCTTGTCGGCAAGGCCATCCGCCAATCCCAATTCCTGGCGAAGCACCGTATCAACCCGCTCCACCATGTACTTGACGATTTCAGGCGGTGTGTACCAAACGCCAAGCTCCTTGCGTAGCTCGGGGTCAAATGCTTCGAGGAATGGCTCGTAGAAATATTGCACCGCGTGGGTTTCCTGGAACCTGTCGAAGAAGGGGCGGCGGTCAACTCGGTTCAAGACCACAGTCGCCCAGTCCAGAACTTCCGTGAGTTTGAGGGCTTCGAGCTCTCGCGGCTCGGAAACCATGTGAAAGAGCTTCGAGATCATCGGCACGCGCAGGTAACGGGCCGTGGTGTACCAATCGAACCGAGCTTTCGAGGTCGGCGGATTTTGCTTCGCCCACAGAACCCAGGCGGAGAACACGCCATAGAAGAGCGTTTGCACCAAGGAAGACCGGAAGAAGTGCTCGCCTTTTTCGCCCTCGAATTTCAAGCCCAGAGCTTCTTCGAGCGCCGAGCGAACCGTCGCCAGAGCGGGAAGCCCTATCCCTTCAATACGCGCCTTGGCGTCTCTCGCGTAGGAGGCCAGAAACCAGGCCACGTCCTCGGACGAGGTCAGTAGCGCAGCGTGACGCATCACGCGCAGGAGATATTCCTGGAACCTTGCGCCGACCTTGTCCGCCAGTGCCCGGGGGTGCGCGGCGGCCGCCCAAAACTTTTTTTGGTCCTCTGCAAGACGAAACGACTCCAACCGGACAGGTTTGCCGTCCCCGTCCCGGCCGACGAGCACAAAGTCGCGGTAGTTGGTGACTAGGACTTGGCTATACCTGGTCCAGTATCGGGTGACCTGCTTGCCCTCGGCGGTGACCCAAGAGTCGTCCTCTACGCGTTTGGCCTCGATCGCGCCCCGGGCCGGAACCTGGCCCTTTAGGGGCTTTTCGGGCGACCCTTTCGGGAACTGGTCGGCCGTGAAGAGTCCGCCATCCGGCATGCCCTCGCCCAAATTCTTGAGCCCCATGACGCACCGGACTCGCGGCTTGAGTGATCTGCCGACTTCGTTCAGAAGGTTGGCGAGCGAAACGTAATAGCCCGTTTCATCCTGGGCTGCTCCGAGCGCGCGGATGTCGTAAAGTTCCTTGAGGTAGGTTTCTGCCGGCGTCATCGCTCGATGATAGTTACCACATGGGGAAGGTGAGAGCAATAAGCCTGCGCTGCTACCCCCTCATCCTGAGGGCGATTGGCCGCGGGGCGCCGCCGCTACGGAGAATCTCCGTCAGCGTGTTTTGTAATCATCCGTCGGACTCTGAAGCAGCCACGCAGCCCTCCGTTTGACCACGCGCAAGCCTTTGGTTAAAATCGTAGATCGAGCCTTGAGAAGGGCGTCTCCGGCGAGGGCCTCCGATTTTGAAGAATCCTTTTTCCAACCTGCGATTCCGCACCCGCCTGGCGCTGGTCATGTTCCTGACCATGGCGTCCACCAGCGGCGTGTTGATGTGGACCTATGTCCACCAAAACCAGCGCGTCACCGAGTACGTGACGGGCATCACCTCGGACTTGCTGGCCATCAGCCAATTTACCCAGCAGACGATTGATCCCAAAGCCGACCGGCAACAGGCCTTCAACGCTTATCTCCAGGCCCTGAAAAGCGCGGGTCTATCGAATGTGGCCATCGTCTCTCCTTCCGGCGAAGTCCAGGCCTCGACCAACCCCGGGCAAGTAGGGAAAAAGATCAAGATCCACAAGAAGCAGCGCGTGCAGCCGAACCAGGACCCCATCAAGATTTCCGCCGAGTTTCGCGACGTGAACGTGGACTCGAGCATCGGAGAGCGGACATACGTCGTGGAATTCCCGCTGGTCGTAGGGGATAAGGTCATCGGCTACGCCCAGGTGCGAGGGATCGGCGACGAAGTGGGCGAGTTGATCCGCCGGACCTTTTTCCTGCGCTTTATCTGGCTGCTGGCGACGATGCTGGCGGGCATGTTCGCGGTGGTCTATTTGGCGTTCCGCTTCACGAAGCCCGTCAGCACGCTGGTGGCTGGCGCGCAGCAGGTGGCGCAAGGCAATCTCTATGTCTCCCTGCCGGTGGAAGGCAGCGATGAAATGGGCGTGCTTGCCGGAACTTTCAACCACATGGTCGCGCGGCTGCGAGAAAACCGGCAACTTCAAGAGCGGCTGAACGAGGCCGAGAAGACCTCGCTTCTGGGACGCTTTGCCGCCACCGTCGCGCACGAGGTCCGAAATTCCCTGAATTTCATGAACCTGACCATTGACCAGGTCCGCGCCAAGCACACCGGAGGCGACGAACGAGCGGCGCGCGAGCTCCGACGCAACCTCTCGAACGTCAAAGAGGAAATCGGCCGACTCAACCATTTGGTCAACAGTTTCCTGTCGGCGGGGCGGCAGGCGCCCCCGGCCTTCGCCCCCTGCAATGTCGGTGAAACCATTGAGCAAGCAGTGGCCATGGTCGAAAAGCAGGCGCGCCGCCAGGGCATCACGGTCTTGACCGACCTGCCCGAGACCGGCCCTTTGCTCCGGGCTGACGCGGCACAGTTGAAGACCTGTTTCCTGAATATCCTCACCAATGCCGTTCAGGCGATGCCGCGAGGCGGCGAGATCCAGGTGACGGGGCGAATTCTCGGGCCGGAGGGCAATCCCGCGAACGCGGGACGGCTCGAGTTGCGCTTTAGTGATACAGGCTCGGGTATTCCGGTTGCGGACCGCGACCGCGTCTTCGCCCCTTTCTTTTCCACCAAAGCCACGGGTTTTGGGCTGGGGCTGGCCATCACGAAGAAGATTGTGGAAGACCACAGCGGAAGCATTCGTGTGGATGCGAACGACGGGCCGGGCACGGTGATCGTAATGGAGCTACCTGTGTCATCGGCGGTCCCCGCTGAAACCGCAGTCGGCTCCGGCGCACCCGCCCCGATGCCGTGAGCCGGCCCCGCGTGTGCGGGGTCGCGAAGAGTTCCTTCCCTTATGCCCTCCGGAGCCATCCTCGTCGTGGACGACGAAGAGCGGCAGCGCGAGATTTATCGCGACATCCTGGAGGACGAAGGCTATGCCGCCGAAACTGCGCCGAGCGGCGAAGCGGCGCTGCAGTTACTCGCGCAGAAGCGCTTCGACTTGGTGCTGACTGACCTCAACCTCACCGGCATGACCGGCGTCCAGTTGCTCAAGGAAATCCTGGCCGCCGACCCTACCATCGCGGTGGTTCTAATCACCGGGTACCCCTCCATCCAGTCCGCCATCGAGGCCACCAAGCGCGGCGTCTATCAATACCTGGAAAAGCCCGTGGACCGGGACACGCTGCTCGGGGTGGTGGATGAAGTCTTTGAGCACCTCGCCCGGCTCAAGCAATCCATCATCGGGGAATCGCCCGCCACCAAAGCCATGATTCGGATGATTCTGAAGGTGGCGCCCACCGCGCACACGGCGCTGATTCTCGGCGAGAGCGGTACAGGGAAGGAATTGGTGGCGCGCGAAATTCATAACCATAGCCCGCGCCGCGACAAGCCCTTCCTCGCCGTCAACTGTGCCTCGCTCACCGAGACGCTGCTTGAAAGCGAACTCTTTGGCCACGAGAAGGGCGCCTTCACCGACGCCCATCAGCAGAAAAAAGGGCTGTTCGAACGGGCGCACCAATCCACGCTCTTCCTCGACGAAATCGGCGACACCAGCCTCGGCATGCAGGCGAAAATCCTGCGCGCGCTTCAGGAGCGCGAAATCATGCGCGTGGGCGGCACACAGCCCCTCAAGGTGGATGTGCGCATCATCGCCGCGACCAATAAGAACCTGGAACAGCTCTTGAAAGAAGGAAAGTTTCGCGAAGATCTGTACTATCGCCTGAAGGTCATCCCCATCCAGTGCCCTCCACTGCGCGAGCGCCGGGAGGATATCGAGGCGCTGGCGCTCCACTTCCTCGGGCGGGCGTCCCAGGCGGCGGGACGCGGGGTGGTTGGACTCGCGCCGGCGGCGCTCGAGAATCTCCAGGAATACGATTGGCCAGGGAACATCCGGCAACTCGAGTGGGCCATGGAGCGCGCCGTGGTGCTCGGCGAAGGCGACCAGGTGGACGTGGGCGACCTGCCGCCGGAAATCCTGGCGCGGGCGGCCGTCGCCTCGGGGACGGCTGCGGCCGGGGCGCCGCCCTCCGAGGGCTCTGCCAGGCGAATGGCGCCCGTTATCCCCGAAGCTTCTTGGGAAGAGCATGAAAAAGCGAAAATCATCGAGGCCCTGGGCCGTACGAACTGGAATATCACCAAGGCCGCGCAATTGCTGGGCATGACGTTTCGCACGCTCCAGTATCGCCTGGAAAAATTCGGCATTAAACGGCCGACGTAGATGGGGGCCACGGGGCGGGTCAAGCGCTGCGCGCTTGGGTGATATTAGGATGCTGTCGCGCGGAGTGCTTCCCGTGCCCGGCTAAAGATGTTCTTCATTGACTCATGGTGCGGGAAGGCGGCGGCGACCGGGGCGAAAGTACTGATGATTCCGGCCACACGTTCGGCGGTTATCGTTTCGCTCCCTTTCGCAGACCACAGGGCAGCGAGCTCGGCCGCGAGCCCGTC
>QHZN01000420.1 GCA_003225365.1 Acidobacteriota bacterium | reverse complement strand
ATCCGCCCGCCAGTACTTGGATGTGATTCGCGCTGACATCGCAGGCCGGAAACCTTAGCCTTACCTCCAAATCCCACCCCTCCCGCAAACCCTTTCCACCGGCCAACTTGAACCCCACTGTGTCCCGTTTGCCACATCCATTCGAATCACTAAATAGTTATCCTTGACATTGGTTACTTTCTGTGGTACCATGTTTTTTGAATCTGACGCTACAACCCGCCGTCCTATCTCCCCAAAGATCTGTTGCCTCTTTGCTTCCCTACTTCTCGCTTTTTAAGCTCTTCTCTTTCACGTATTTGCGCACTCTTCCAAGTTCCGTATCTTGTAAGTCCTTTGCTTGCCACTCTTACGAAAACGGCGGGGGTGCGTACCAACAATTCCCAATCTGGAACGCACCGCGCCCGTCCAGGGAACGCGGCCCTGCTCCGTTCGGACCCCTGGAACCATGCGGGATGCACAAAACGCAAATGACGATGGCGAGGTGGCCGAAATCGTCGCGCGGTTTACGTCACGGCACGCTTCCCAATTTGGGCTTGGGAGGTAAGGAGCAGCATGCTAAAGTAAGGAATAGGGAGATTTAGCATGAAGAAGCTGGCGCGAATTACGAGCAAGGGGCAGGTCACGGTTCCGCACGAGATCCGGCGGGCCTTAGGAGTGGGCGCGGGCGACAAGCTGCTTTTCGAAAAAGACGGCAGCGAAGTGCGCGTCCGGCCGGTGAGGACCAAGAGCCCGTTTGAGAAATACCGCGGCATCGGGAGCCCCGGGATTGCCCGGGGGAGAAAGGGGGTGGTGCGCTGGGTGCGTGAGCTGCGCGGGCGATGACCACGGCGATTGATACGAACGTCCTGGTAGCGCTGTGGAACGAAGACGAAACGCTGAATACGCAGGCGCGTTCGGCGCTGGATGCCGCCCTCGGAAGAGGCAGCCTAGTGATAGCAGCGCCGGTCTTCGCGGAGCTGCTAGCCGCGCCCTCCCGGAATGAAGGGTTCCTTGATTCTTTTTGCAGGGAGACAGGGATTTCCATCGACTGGAATCTCGAAGCAGCGGTGTGGCGCGCGGCGGGGCGGGCGTTCCGCGCCTACGTCGGCCGGCGGAAAGCACAGCGAGGGGCGGGTGCACGGCGGATCCTCGCGGATTTCTGCTGGAGCAGAATAGAGTAGTGCGGGAGGATTTTCGTGAGCATAACCACTGCCTCTCCCAAAGCTTCCGATGCGGCCCGGCGAGCGCAACGCGAAAAGTATGCGCGCGAGGCCCTGGCGACGCTGCGCCTGGAAGATTTAGCTCCCACCAAAGAAGTCCTGGCACTTGCCAACGAGTACATCGAAGGACGTCTAGAAGCGAAGGAACTGACGACGGCCGTTCGGCGGCTGTACGGCCGACGGTGAACCAAGAAGACAACATCGAAGACGGTCTACACGTTTATTCTGACACCTCCGTTTTCGACAAGGCGCGGCTGAGCACGGTCTCCCGACCTGGTCGGGACAAGTTGTATCGTGCCCCTACGGGAAAGAAGCTGAGTCTAGGGCTTTGCGGCTGACGCCGTCTGCGCACCCGCCGCCTGAACCCTGCGGAAGGCGTCGAAATCCGCCCAGACATGCTGCACGGTCTTCTCGTCGAAAGCCTTGACGGTGGGATCCCCGCCCTTCGAGGAATAGATTTCCAGCTTCACCTGGCCGCAATCCGGTTTCACGGCGTCCGGGGAATACACGTACACTCCTTTGTAGGTGGAATCATCCATCTTTACGACGCGGTTTTGGACCGACACGGTTACGGGAACCCTGCCAGGATGGATCGGCAGCACTTCCTTGTCTCCGCAAAACAGCTTCATCGCCTGGAAATCGGTCTTGAATTTGAGTTTTGCAGCCGAATTGAGGCTGAACGAGCGGCCGAATGCCGATCCGAGGCCTTCCTTGGCCTTCGGCATCACATATATGGCGAATACTGCCGGATGTGCGCCGGCTTCCCCTTCCCACTCCTTCGGCTCGTCGGAACCGCCGGTGCTCTCGTCCGCGCTTTGTTGTTTCTTGTTGCGCTTCTTATGCTCGCGCTCGGCCTGGAGCCGCCTCTCCTCCCGGCGGCGGGGTGCCCGTGGCCCTTGCGCGATTCTGGTCGAGCAGCGCAAGTGCCTCCTCAATACGCACCGTACCCGACACACCCGGCCCGTCTACCCCACGTGTGCCGAA
Source organism: Acidobacteriota bacterium (assembly GCA_003225365.1). GTDB lineage: Bacteria > Acidobacteriota > Terriglobia > UBA7540 > UBA7540 > Gp13-AA74. The sequence continues at coordinate 1,302 of QHZN01000420.1, read as the reverse complement.
GGTAGTCAACCCGATGACCTGGCCCGCTCCGTTGAACAGGGGCCCGCCTGAGTTTCCCGGGTTAATGTTGATATCCGACATGATGGTGTGCGGCTCGACCTTGCTGACGATGCCGGTGGTGATGATCTTGTCCAGGCTGAGCGGGCTGCCGATGGTGAACACGCGCTCGCCTTCCTGGACTGGGGTTCTGCCAGCTCCGGCCCGATACAGCGGCGCGGGTGAAGCGTTGGGTAGAGCGGCAATGTTGACCGACAGCAATGCGACATCCTTCTGAGGATCGGCGGCAATCAGCTTGGCCACAATTTTGTGCGTCCGATCAAACTGCACGGCCAAATACTCCGAATTGGCCACAACGTGCTGATTGGTCAGGATAAGCCCCTTCCCGTCCACGAAAAATCCCGTGCCGTGCCCCGATTCGCTCCTCACGGTCACCACGGTGTTCTTCAGCCGCTTGAACTGTCCGGTGAGGTCATTGGTGGCGACTTTTGCCGACGATGCGGGAGCAGCAGTCTCCTCCACCTTGGCGTTGTCATTGGTCAGGTCAATGTTCTGCTCGCCGCCGGAAAGCGATACCTGAATATTCCAAGAAAAGCGCTTGCCGCTCAGTTCGGCGGGCTTCGGCGACGAAATCGTGCACCGCCCCGGCGGGAGCTGTGCTTCCGCAGTCCCGTCCAGGTTGGTCTTCACCTCCGCGGCCTTGGCCCCGCTCTTGAGCGATACAACAAAGAATGGCACCGGCTTTTGATTAAGATCTTGGTCCACCAGGATCACCCGGACCCGAACTTTGACCAAAGTGGGGTGTGCCGACGTTGCCCAAGCGGACACGAGTCCCAGCAAGACCAACGATAGGTAGCGTTTCATAACCTGCCTTTCGACGAAGGAGCGCTGTATACAATGATCGGGCGACTTCCGGCACGGATCAACAACCGCAGATCACTGCTATTCCAATGAGTTAATCTGAATCCTTGGTGAAAAATGGGGGAAACGCTGTTTTGTTTAATGCTCTTTTGGGTTTGCCTTCGCCAGTGTTCACGGGGCCGCGAGGCGAGGAAGAAGCAAGCGGAAGAAAGCGTCTGGGGTCGAGTCGAGGCAAACTTGGGCATTGGGAGGATTTGGGGCGTTCGGAGGGCCTGGGTCGGGGCGGGTAAAACCTTTTTCGTCAACGCGGATGTGCATAGGCCGAACCGGGCAGAGGCCGGGATTCACAAGAAAGGCGATGGTCATGGGGTCGAAGAGAGTGGGCGTTTCCTGGCCCCACTGGTGATAGAGCAAAGTGAGGACATCGGTGAACGGGTTGCCCTG
>QHZN01000268.1 GCA_003225365.1 Acidobacteriota bacterium | reverse complement strand
CGAAGAAGTCCGATGCCGCCTGATACCCGCGCACCCACGTCGAGTGGAGCAGGAAGTCGTGGATTTCGTCCGGAAAGACGAGCTCATGGAATTCCACGCCCTGCTTTCTTAGCGCTTCGACGAGCTGGACCATTTCGCTGAACGGCACGTTACGGTCGTCGTCACCCTGGATGAGGAGCACCGGCGAGCGCCAAGTGCTGACCGAGGCGAGCGGCGAGGACTCGAACGCCAGGCGAGCCCGGTCGGGCTCCTTACGCGGGTCGTAGGTTTCCACCCAGTTGGGAAATTCCAAGTTCCAGTCGTGGACGCCGTGGAAGTCCACGCCCGCCGCGAAGAGGTCCGAGGCGCGCGCCAACCCCATCGCCGTCAGGTAGCCGCCGTAGGAGCCGCCCCAGAGGCCGATGCGACGGGGGTCAACGTCCGCGCGGCTCCGAAGATAGAGCCCCGCGCCCATCACATCATTAAACTCGCTGGCGCCGGTCGCGCCGTAGTTGGTGGCTTCGCGGAAATTCAGCCCGTAACCGATGCCGCTCCGGTAGTTCACCGAGAGTACGACATAACCGCGGCTGGTCAAATACTGATTTATGGCATATGCATTGTGGTAATATCCCATGTAATGCCATCCGAGGAGCATCTGCCGGCGCGACCCGCCGTGGAAGAACAGAATCGCGGGATGCCGTACTCCGCCTGCCGCAAGGCTCGGCCCTGGACCGTCCGGCGGAGGAAGGAAGAGCTGGCCGTGGATCGGCAAGCCGTCCGCCGCTGCAAATATCACCTGCTGGGGCACGACGAGCGAGGCGGTGGGGAAGTCGGAGGGTATAGCCTTGGGCGCGAGGTCTTCGACTTCACCGCCCGCAAGGATCGCGGGCCGCGCCGGCCTCCGCGCATCCGAGCGGAGGAGCGCCACTGTCTTTCCGTCGCTCAAGACGCGCGGCGCCCATTCAATGCCCTCGCCTCTCGTCACCCGCTCGGGCGACCCGCCCCCCGCCGCTACCTTCCACAAGTGCCGGCGGTCAATGTCCTCCTGGTTGGAATTAAAATAGACTATGCTCCGGTCGGGGCTGAGCGCGACGTCTTCGACTTCGAATGCGCCGGGTGTCAGAAGCTTCGCCGCTCCACCCTCGACGGGAACCGAGTAGAGGTCGAGCCAACCAGTGCGCTCCCAACCGAAGATCAGACGCTCGCCAGCGGCCCAAAAGATTTGGTCTTCGGCGCTAATCCCGTGGAAGACGCTGCCTACTCCTCCCTCCGCCTTCCAGATTTCCCTTCCCGCACCGGTCTTCACGTCGGCAACGTGGATAGACCAGGGCGGCCCTAGGCGCTTGGGCCCGAAGATCACCCACTCTTTCGACGCTGGAACGCGGATGAAAGCGATCCGGCTCCCATCCGGCGACCAAACGGGCGCGAAGTCACGGTCCACGCTCGGCGATAGGTAAGTGAGGCCCTTGGAGGCGAAGTCATAAACCGCAACGAAGCTGTGGTCGCCGCGGGCGCTCACAAACGCCAGCCTAGAGCCGTCCGGCGACCAGCGGAGATGCTCTTGCCTTCCGCGCGCATGAATGAGCTCGGAAGCTTTCTCGCTTCCTTCGAGTTTCGCGATCCACACTTGATCTTTGAAAATGAACGCCACGCGGTCCCCCTTGGGTGAAACCGCGGGGTCGCGTCCTTCGCCGAGCTTGCGCGGCTCGGAGCCATTGAGCGAGACCACCCAAACATCCTGCTCGACAGCCTCCGAGAAGCTGCGCGGATTAGGGTAGGGCCGGTCCGGAAATTCCAGGTCGCCGCCGCGCACGTAGACGAGGGCATTCGCGTCCGGCGTCCAGGCAATTTCGCCGACGTCTTGCCCGTCGTCTTCGGTGTAACGGGTAATCGCGCGCGATTTGTATCCCTCGGCGGAAGGCTCGGCCACCCAAATGTTGCGCACGCCGTGGTCGTTAAAGACCCAAGCGACTTTTCCGCCGGCAGGGGCCGCGACCAGTTCGGTCGGAAAAGGGGAGCTCATCACCTGTTCGAGCGAGAAGGAGCCTTGCGCCATGACGTTCGGCGCGGCCGCCGCCATCAGTAAGGACGGCAAAATGCAAAAAGTGCGGAGTTGTCTTGCCACGGTAAATCGCCTCCTGTGAATTGTGAAATGCCAGCTTTCCATCCTGAGCGGCAACGGGGCGCATCATACGAGACGGGCGGAGCAATCGCAAGGCGGAGCAGAGGAGCTCAGTGACCCTGCTCCGCCGCTGGTAACTGAAACCCTTGCCGCCGCGGTGAAAAGTGTTTAGGAGCGCGCAGTAGGCACCGCCGTTGATTTAGTCGAAAACCTCTCGTAAGATGGTTGACCTGCTTGGAAGCGTGGGGCCATCAACAGTGCCGCGCATGACGCAAAGGCTTCGCGAAGAGGGGAGACGTGTATGTTCAGACGCTTAGCGCGTCGGCTCGGCGCCAGCTCAGTCGCCGCAGTGATTGTTGCCGGAGTGACACTTTGGTTTGCGGCGACGGCTGGAGCACAAACCTTTCGCGGCACGATCGTCGGGACAGTTGTTGATTCGACACAAGCGCCCGTGCCGGGGGCCAAAGTCAATGTCAAGAATGAGGCGACAGGCCTGGTCCGTACGACGCTCACCGACGATGCGGGGCAGTTCAACGTCCCGGAGTTGCCGCTCGGCTCCTACACGGTCGCGGTTGAAAAAGAGGGCTTCGGGGCCGTGGCGCAAGGCGGCGTCAGCGTCACCGTGGCGGGCCAGCAGCGCGTGGACGTGACGCTCAAGCCCGGCAAAGTCGAGCAAGAGGTGCGCGTGACGGCGGCGGTTCCGCTTTTGCAATCCACCACCGACGTCCTCGGCGGCACGGTGCAGGCGCCGCAGATCGAGAACCTCCCCGTCAACGGCCGCGACTATACCAAGCTCATTTTCCTCAACCCGGGCGTCACCGGCTCACCCGATCAAATTACCGACTCCCCCGGTTCGTTCGGCGTCTTCTCCGTCAACGGCGGACGCGGGCGCTCCAACAATTTCCTGCTCGACGGCACGGACATGAACGACGGCTACCGCAATGACCCGACCATCAACCAGGCGGGCGTCTTCGGAACGCCCGCGACCATTCTCCCCGTGGACGCGGTGGCGGAGCTGGCCGTGGTCTCGAACTTCATGCCGGAATACGGCCGCAACGCGGGCGCGGTGATCAACATCGTCACCAAGTCCGGGACGAACGATCTGCACGGCACGGCGGCGGAATATTTCCGCAACGACGCACTCGGCGCGCGGAACTTCTTCGACCCCGCTCCCACGCCCAAGACCGCTTTTCACAACCATCAATTCGGAGGCTCGCTCGGCGGTCCCATCGTCCCCGAGCAAACGTTTTTCTTTGCCGATTACGAAGGCCAGCGTGAGACGGGCGGGCTGAACAGCCTGGGTTGCGTGCCGTCGCCGGACCAGACCGCGGCCGCGTCGGCGGGCATCACGGTGAACACGGTCATCTCGGACCTTTTGGCGCGCCATCCCTGGCCCGCGCCGAATCGGGGCGCCGCGCCGTTCGACACCTGCCCGAACCTCTCCGCCACAACCCATATCTCGAACCACGTCAACAGCGTGATCGGGAAAGTGGACCACAACTTCAACGACTCCAACCTGCTGACGGTTCGCTACTATTACGGCGCCAGCACGCAGAGCTTCCCACTCGGCCTTCAGGGTGGGAATAACCTGCCGGGCTACAACGTCATCACGCCCACCAACATCAACCTGGTTTCGCTTTCCTACGTCAAAGTGCTTTCCGCAACCCGGGTGAATGAACTCCGCGCGGGCTTCAACCGATTCGCCGAAACCTTCTTTCCCGAAGACCGCAGCTTCAACCCCTCCACCATCGGGCTAGTTACACGTGTCGGGGCGCAGGACTTCGGCCTGCCGACCATGATCGTCTCGGGCTTCGCGCAGATCGGTTCAACCACCTCGGTGCCGCGCGGCCGTGTGGATTACAACTGGCAGCTCATTGACAATTATTCTTGGAAGTTTAACAAACACGAAGTCAAGGTCGGATATGAGTTCCGCCGCACACCCGTAACGCAGTTCTTCGACGAAAGCTACCGTGGCAAAATCAAGTTCGCTTTTGGCGCGTCCTCGACTCCCGACTGCGTTGCTGGCAGCATTACCGACGATTCTATCTGTAGCCTGCGGCAATTTCTGGAGGGCAATACGAGTTCTGGCCGCCAAGCTCAGGGCAACTCCTACCGGAACTCATTCCAGAATTCCCACGCTTGGTACGTCCAGGACAGCTTCCGCTGGACGCCCAATCTGACGGTCAATTACGGCGTGCGCTGGGACTACTACGGCGTCATACATGAAAAGTACAACTTAATGAGCAATTTCGATCCGGCGGTGGGCTTTGAGTTTATCGGGAGCGCCCGCGCCATACCTTGCACAATCGTGCAACCGCCGGGATGCCCTGCCGTCATCCCGCGGCTCTACGAAAAGGACATGAACAACTTCGCGCCGCGGGTCAGCGTTGCTTACAACCTCGGGGGGAGCAACAAGACCGTCTTACGCGCCGGCTGGGGTGTTTTCTACGATGTCTTCTCACAAGACTTCTTCCTGGGCCAACTCCCGTTCAACACCTTCAATCCGGGCCCGGCGTACAACGGCGTGGGGCCCGACCCGATCACGTTTTCGTTCAGCCCCGTAGGCCAGATTCAGTCCGGCCAGCCCGTATTCCCGGCGTCGAGCTTCGCGGCGTCTGACGTGTTTGCCGTGGACCGGCACGCGCGCACGCCCTACATGGAAAACTACAACTTGAACGTCCAGCACGAATTCACGAACTTCGCGGTCTGGCAGGTGGGTTATGTTGGCTCGGCGGGCCGCAAACTCTTCCGCTATCGCGACATCAATCAGCCAACGCCACAGCTCATCGCCGGCTACGATTCGGAGGCCGCGGGCGGCTGCTGCGCGCCGAGGCCTTTTGACACCCTCTTCCCCTCGCTCGGCCTCTTCTATGTGAACTTCATTGAGACCGCCGCCAACTCGAACTACAATTCGCTCCAGACCAGCCTG
>QHZN01000275.1 GCA_003225365.1 Acidobacteriota bacterium | reverse complement strand
TGGGCGAAGAATTGTCTCTTGCCCAGAGAAATACGCGAGCTATGTGCCTGCGTCGAGCGGGCTCTGGGCACGGGAGGACCGACCGTACACGCGCCTCCAGCGGCAAGACATAATTAAGTTTTTCTGTTAAGCAGGAAAAGCGGTTTTCTGTTAACATGGACATGTGAAACTAAAAACCACGATTTATCTGGAAGACGCGCTACTACGGGCACTGAAAATTGCCGCGGCGCGCGCGGGAATTCGCGAATACCAAATCGTCGAAAGGGCGTTGCGCGCCTACCTGGGGATGGATTTGCTCGGAAAAGTGGGGACGCAGCCGCGACTGGGCGAGAAAAAAGGGCTGGCGCTGGCTTACCGCGAATTGCGCCGGAGTCGAAGGCGATAAATGTACCGCGTGGTTCTTGACCCGGGGGTGCTCATCGCAGCCTTGATCTCGGCCAGAGGTGCCCCGCGGGCGCTCCTCGCAGCCTGGATGGACGGTGCTTTTGAGCTTGTCGTGTCGCCGAAGGTTTTCGCCGAGCTCGCTCGAGTGCTCAAACTCCCGAAGGTCCGCCCATACGTGAGGGATCTCGAGGCGCGAGCCTTCATCGCTCTCCTGGAGCGCTTTGCGACGCTCTGCCCTGACGCGGCATCTTCGCCCCGAGCCAGCCGAGGCCGCAATTACCTCCTCACGCTTGCTCGTTCCCAGGCGGCGGACTATCTGATTTCGGCCGACGTCCATCTCCGCCGTCTCAGGAACGCTCAGCTCCCCATTCTGACTCCGAAAGAATTCCTCTTCCGGCTGAGGAAAAAGAATCAGAGATTTCTTCCCTCATAGCGCTTTGGCATAACTTAAGACGTCGCGGCGGAATCCCTCCCAAAAAGAAACACGGAGAACTCTCCGCCGGGCAAATGGCGGCGAATGACCCCGAGCGCTTCTCTAAGGGCTTCCTCCCTCTCCATTTTCCCACCTTACCACACGGGGAAGCAGAACCAAAAGTCGGCGCCTAAACCCGCGCAGCGAGCCGTGCTCTCCGAACTTTCTTTCCGCCGACTATCCACAGCACCCGCGAAGGCGGTCGACTCGGGCAGATCTAACGCCGTGGACCCCCGCTTCCGCGGGGGAGACACGTGACGGCGCCGTTGCCATTCCTGGATCCGGCCATAGTCACTGCTGGGCGGCCCAGGCGAGGCCGTCGGGTTCCCTGCCCGCCTCGATACGGCCGATCACTTCCAGGGACTTCAGGTTCACGACCGCCACGTTGTCGTCGGGGCTACAGGCGACGTAAGCGCGCGAGCCGTCCGGCTGCATGAGGATGCCGGCGGCGCCGTGTCCGAGCTTCAGGCGTTTAATTTCCTTGTGCGAGGCAGTTTCGAGTATCGTCAGCTCGCCCGTAGACAATGAGGCGACGAAGGCGAGCTTGCCGTCGGGCGTGAATTTCAGGCGGTTCGCGCCCCCAACGTTGGCGTCGAGTGTCTCAGTGACGGCTTTCGCGGCCAGGTCAACGATTGAGACGGTCCCATCCTGCGCGTTTGCAACCCACAACTCTTTGCCGTCCGGAGCGACGTCAAAGCCCTCCGAGCCTCTGCCGACCGGGACTACGGTTTCGTTCCAATCGGGCATCAAGGCGCGTCGGGGGCCGATGGGACGAACGCCCTGCTGGGGCTCCATCTCACGCGACGGCGGGCCACCGGGAGCGGGTGGGTGGCCCAAACCACCGGGGCGCGTCAATGTCCTCTCGATGATCGTGATCGTCGCCGAGGTGACGTTCGAGGTGTAAATCCGATCGAGGTTCTCGGACACCCAAATCATGTGCGTGCGATTCTGCCCCGTGCCGAGCACCCAATCCACCTTACCGGCGGCAGGATGGTACCGGCCAATGACTTTATTCGCCTCCGCCGTGAAGTAGACCATGCCTTGGACAAACGCCAGGCCGTGAGGCCCGCGCAAAGCGCCGAGGTCCACGGGCGGCAACGGCCTCTGGCGAACGAGGTCAACGACCGAAATGGTGTTGTACGCTCCGCCGCCGTAATTCGAGATAAAGGCGAGCCTGCCATCCGAGGACGCTACCACTTCGTGAGGGTCCGGCCCCGACGGCACACGGGCCAACACCTTATTCGTCGCCGGGTCCACAATGGCCAGCGTGTGATCGGATTTGGAAAGCACCAGCAGAGCGGGCGAAGGCGTGCTCTCCGCCGAGAGGAACGCAGCGCCCCAAGACGCCAGCAAGAGCAAGCAAATCAATCTGGTCCGCATCGAGGCTTCACCGCCTTTTTCTAGAGATCCCCGACCCCGCCCCCGAATACCACTCTGGCAATCTCTTGTCAATTCACGCCGCAACGCGCGGTACCACGCCCTGCGCCTTGGGAAACCTGGCGCTGTCAGGGGCAGGCGACAAACGCGCGCGTTCAGACATCCAATGAGGAGCCAGGAGCGTGGCGGCAAAACGGTAGGCAGACCGTGGTATACTGGACTGGTTCCAGCACCGGTTTCGGAGCAGTAGCCTTTTTCGTCCCGATGCGTCAGGGCGATACAGATGCTTGTTGCGGTTGGCGCAGACCATGCGGGATTTTCGCTGAAACAGGACCTTGTGGCTTACCTCAAGGAGCTAGGCCATGAAGTTCAGGACGTGGGCGCGCACCGTCCTGACCCTAACGACGATTACCCTGATTACGCCCAGGCGGTTGCCGAGGCAATTGTAAATGGGCAGACGGAGCGAGGCGTACTCATTTGCGGCAGCGGCGTTGGAGCGTCAGTTGCCGCCAACAAGATTCCCGGAATACGGGCAGGACTTTGCCACGATACCTACTCCGCCCATCAGGGAGTGGAGCACGACGACATGAACGTGCTTGTGCTCGGGGCGCGTGTGGTTGGGACGGCCTTGGCGCAGGAACTGGTTCACACTTACTTAAACGCAACGTTCACGGGCGAGGCGCGCCACCGGCGCCGCGTGGAGAAGGTGAAGTCTTTAGAGACCAAATGTAAGGAAGAGAAGGAGAAGGCATGAAACGAGCGGGGCGGCTGGTTTGGTTTATCGGTTCCACTATCTTACTTTCCGCGGTGTTGGGCGGAGTTTACGGGCGGCAGGTTGAAGCCACAACGGACCCGGCCGAAGACGCCGAAATTCGCGCCGACCTAAGCGCCTTCAGCCGCGTCTTGAGCGTGATCCAGGAAAACTACGCCGACCCCGTAGACCCCGACAAAGCGATCTTCGGCACCCGCGAGTTCGGTCTGGGCGCCATACCGGGAATGCTACGCCAGCTTGACCCGCACTCGAGCTTCCTCGACCCGAAAATCTACGCGATGTTCAAAGAGGAGCAGGAAGGAAAGTACTTCGGTGTGGGCATGCGGATCCAGCCCCTCGTCGGGCGCATGGGGAAGCTGCAGACGGTGGTCGTGACGCCGATGCCGGGCTCGCCCGCGTTCCGCGCGGGGATTCGGCCCGGGGATATTATTGTGAAGGTGGACGAAAAGCCCACCGAGGGCCTCGACACCGACCATATCGCGAAGCTGCTCAAAGGGCCTAAGGATACCAAAGTCAGCGTGGAGATGGAGCGCACCGGCTACGACCAGCCGCTAACTTTTTTCCTGACGCGCGCGGAAATCTCTCCGCAGACCGTGCAGGCATTCCTGCTCCGGCCGGGGGTCGCCTACATCAACATCAACGGGTTTAACGAGGAAACCAACGACGAGCTGGGCGCCTTCCTCGCGAAACTTGACCCGCGCTCCATTCAAGGCATTATCCTCGACCTGCGCGGCAACCCTGGCGGGCTGCTGCAGCAAGCCGTGGCCGTGTCCGACCATTTCCTCCAAAAAGGCCAACTGGTGGTTTACCACTCCGGCCGGCGAACGCCGGAGCGGCGCTGGCGCGCGGAAAAAGGAAATGGCGGCCTTGAGTACCCGTTGGTGGTATTGATCAATCGCTGGACTGCCAGCGCCGCGGAGATCGTCTCCGGCGCGCTCCAGGACCACGACCGGGCTCTTTTGATCGGAGAGCCCAGTTTCGGCAAGGGCCTGGTGCAGTCGGAGTATCCGCTGAGCGAGCACACCATGCTGCTACTGACCACGGCGCATTATTTCACGCCCAGCGGGCGGCTGATTCAGCGCAATTACGCCGACGCCTCTCCCTATGACTACTACTACCAATACGAAGGGGCCTCCGCGCACCACACCGAAGTGCGCCTCACCGACGGCGGGCGGGAAGTGTTCGGCGGAGGCGGCATCACGCCCGATGTCGAGGTGCCCGAGCCTAAGCCCAACCCCGTTCAGGAGGGCTTGAGCGGGCACCGCGCTTTCGAGGATTTCGCCCAGTCTTACCTGGGCATACACAAGACCGTGCCACGCAGCTTTGTCGCGGACGACGCGGTCATTCAGGACTTTCGAAAATACCTGGAAGGCAAAAAAATCCTCATCACCGATCAGGAAATCAAGAACAATCTCGATTTCATCAAGGATCACATCCAGGCGCAGATGGTCTTCAGGGTCTATGGCCAGGACGAAATGGGAAAGGTCATGATCTCGACCGATCCGGTGGTCGAAAAGGCGCTTCAGCGCCTCCCCCAAGCCGAGGAACTTCTCGCCAACGCCCGGAAATTCATAGCCACCCGCGGCCACGACAAGGCCGTTGCCCGTCCCTAGCTTCGGGCTGGCATGTGGCAGCGGAGAAGTCTCCGATTGCTGGAGTCCGATGGACTCCATCGGAGTCTCGAAATTGGACCCCATCGTCGCCAGATCCAATCCGACCCGAAGGCCCTCCTGCGACAGGCAGGGGCGAATCAACGGCCTTATCTGTTTCGCCGCAAAAATAGCGCCGCGTTTATTTTCGGTGGCTACACGCCGCCGCTCGAATTCCAGTCAACCGAAAACCAACCCCCGCGCGCGCGGCCGAGGCGTGGGACCACAGTGGCTGAAACGTGTTATACTGGCGCATCGGTGAACAGGGGCGAGAGCGCGTGAAAACCCGACAGCGATATTTGTGGTTCTTACCAACGACGGTGCTGGCCTGCGCGCTGCTGGGCGGATTATTCGGCGGGCGCGTTGAGGCCACAGCCAGTCCTCCGGACGACTCCGACGTTCAGACCTGCCTGAAGCAGTTCACGAGTGTGTACCAATTGGTCGAGCAGAACTATGCCGACCTGGTGGATCCCGACGCGGCGATCTTCGACAATCCTGAGACCGGGGGTGGCGCCATCCCGGGCATGCTCCGCCAGCTCGACCCGCATTCTCTCTTCTTCGACCCCAAGGCATTCAGCAAGCTGCGGGAAGACCAGGAAGGCCGCTATTCGGGGGTGGGCATGGTCATCGCCCCGCGCGAGGAGCGCGACGGCCGGATGGTGGTGATTGTCCAGGAGCCAATGCCCGACTCGCCGGCGCTCAAGGCCGGCCTGCGCCCGGGCGACGTCATCATCCGTGTGGACGGCAAGTCCACGGAGGGCATGGGGACCCCCCAAGTGAGGGATCTGTTGAAAGGCCCCAGGGGAACCGCAGTCCATATCACGGTCAATCGAGAGGTGTCGCCCCAGCCGCTGGAGTTTGAAGTTGTCCGGCACGAGATTCCTCACCCGAGCGTGGAAAACGCCTTCGAGCTCCGCCCCGGAGTCGGCTACATCCGTCTTGCGGAATTCAGCGAGACGACCGGCGACGAGCTGAGACAAGCGCTTTCGAAGCTCGACGCGAAATCTCTCCACGGGCTCGTCCTCGACTTGCGCGGCAATCCCGGCGGGCTGCTCAAGGAAGCGGTGGAAGTCTCCGACCACTTCCTCGAGAAAAACCAGCTGATCGTCTATCACGCGGGGAGAAATTCGCGCGAGGAGCGTTACGTCGCGGCCACGGGCGAGGAAGGCCATCAATACCCGATGGTCGTCCTCATTGACCGTGGGACCGCGAGCGCGGCAGAAATCGTCACCGGGGCTCTCCAGGATCACGACCGTGCTTTGGTGATGGGCGAGCCGAGCTTCGGCAAAGGACTCGTACAGTCCGTCTATACCTTGAGCGAGCATACTGGCCTCGCTCTGACTACGGCCCATTACTACACGCCCACCGGGCGGCTGATTCAGCGGGAGTACTCCGGCGTCTCCCCATACGACTATTACCTGCATTATCAGGAGAGCGGGACGCCCTCGCACCCGGATGTGCGGCGCACAGACGCGGGGCGCGAAGTCTTCGGCGGTGGCGGAATCACGCCCGATGTCGCCTTCCACGAGCCGCCCTCGAACCCCTTGCAAGTCATCCTGG
>QHZN01000241.1 GCA_003225365.1 Acidobacteriota bacterium | reverse complement strand
GCAATGCCTCTTTCACAATTCGCCGGCCCGGCTGCCCGAAGATGTCGCCAATGAAAAGAATTTTCATTAAGGACCCACCGTCCCTTCCCGCAATATACCTTTCATCGCTCGCGCCGTCGAGTTCGCAGACGTAGGGGCGTGCGGCGCGCGCCTGTAGCGCGGCCGTCTCCGATGGCTGGAGTCCGATGTCCCGATGGAGTTAATCGGGAAAGAAATCGGACCCGGCCGCTCCGAAGCGGGCAAGATGCCCGCGCTACCACCGGGCCGGACGCGGTTCGACTTCGCTCACCGCCCTGAGCGAGAGTCGAAGGGCCGTCCGCCCCTACATCACATTCGGCGTGAAAACAGGGGCAAGCTCAAACCGCCTGTTTCAGAATATGGTCCACGGCTTCCTGGCAGCGGTGGAGTCTCTCGTCCACCTGCTTTTCGTAGGAGTCGAGGCGGGCTTTCATCTGGTGGTATTCGTCCGCGATGTTCAAGGCGGCGAGCACGGCCACGCGCAGCGAGTCCACCGTGTGCGAGCGCCCGGCTATGGAGCGCATCTTGCCGTCGAGGAATTTCGCGAGCTTGTGAATGTATTCGGGGTCGAGCTGCCCTCGCATGTGGTATTCCTGGTCGTAGATAACAACCAGGACGTCTTCCGGTGCTTTGGCCACAAGGCTCCTTGGCGCCCGCTCCGGGGCTGAACCTCGCCGATCATTATCCCGCGCGCTCGGCTTTTGTCAACACGTCAATCTGATCGATGAGCCTCTCGATCTGCTCCCGGACTTCCTCGCGCTCGCGCCGCAGCGCGGCGAGGTCACGTTCCTGCGTCTCCCAGCGTTTGGCGCGCTCCCAGAAGTCAGCCTGCAGGCGCTCGATCTCCCTCTGAAGCTCGCGGATTTCCGCCCGGTTCTGCTTGAATGCCTCCGCCGCCTTCTGAATCTTCTCTTCGAGTTTCCGAAACTGCTCGGTCGAATCCGGCATGTCGTAGACCCTGAGCGCGGTCGAAGGGGCGAATTACTCCGAGCGGCTCAACTCCTCAAGCGGACGCCCAGCGGAGCGAGGCCTTCGACCAGGCGCCGCCCGGCTCCCGCAATCTCTTCGCTCGTCAGAGTCCGTGTCGCGCTTTGGAAGGTTACGCGCAACAGCAGGCTGTAATGGTCGGGGAAAATCTTGCCTTCCGGCAGCCGCTCGACGGGGCGAAAGCTCTGAACCTCCTCATCGCGCGCGCCGGCGAGCGCCTCCGCCACACGCTCGTAGGGTGTGCCCATCGGGACGAGCAGCGAGAAATCGCGCTTGACGGCCGGGAACTTTGAGAACGGCCGGAACGAGCGGGCGCGGAGCGGCAACTCGAGCAGGCGGTCGTAGTCCACCTCGGCCAGCCACACGTCTCTCGAAAACTTATACTCGCGCGCCAGGCGGCTCGCGAGCCGGCCGAAGATCGCCAGCGGCTGGCCGTCGAGGAGAAATTTCGCGGCGAACCCCGGCTCAAAATACGCACAGCCCTCGGCGGCGAAACCGAGGCGGCTCGCCTCGAAGGCTTCGATCAGCGCCTCGAGGCCGCCTTTTAAGTCATAGAAGTCGAGAGCTCGTTCAGGCTCGTGGACACTTGCGTCGCGCCTCGCCCCAGACATGCCAAGCGTCAGCACGCGGCGCTCGTCGGGCAAGCCGCCGGGTTTCGTGGCGCTCTCGCGCCTGCCTGCGGAGGCGGGTTTGGCGACGTAAATTTTCCCAGCTTCGTAGAGTCGCAGGTCCGTCCGGCCGCGGTCCAGGTTCCAGCCGAGGGCGTGCAACATGCTTGGAACCGAGGTCGAACGAAGGACCGAGGCCTCCTGGCTCAGCGGGTTCCCGAGCACAACCGGAGGACGGTTGGTGAAACGCGCGTTTTCTTCCGGGTCCACCATGGAGGAGGTGTAAATCTCGTAGAAGCCGAGGCCGGCGAGGAGATTCGAGACCGCTGATTCTTTTTCCCGACGGCCTGCCTGCACAGGCAGGTTTTCCTCCCCGATTCGCCGCGTGGCGACGCGCAACCGCGACGGCAGCCGGTCGAAGCCGAAGTGTCGGGCGATCTCCTCAATGAGGTCCACTTCCCGCGCCACGTCGAGCCGGAACGACGGCGGCGTGACTATCCACGCGCCGGGCCGCCCGCCGCTCGGCGATGAGGACAACCCCTCCCGACCAGTCGGGCTCGCCGCTCGAGAGACCATCCGGAATCCGAGCGAGCCAAGGATTCTTTCGACTTCTCCCGCGGGAACATCGTATCCAAGAATCCGAACGATTTCGCCCGCGCCGAGAGGGATTTCCGGCCGCACTCTTGGCGCGGGATAAACATCCAAAATGCCGCCGAGAATTTCGCCTCCGGCAATATCCGCGATCAATTGCGCGGCGCGGTCCAGCGCCAAGGGCGCCATTTCGATGTCGGCGCCGCGCTCAAAGCGGTGCGAAGCCTCGGTGTGAAGGCCTTGAGATTTCGCGGTGCGGCGAATGGAGACGGGATCGAACCAAGCGCTTTCGAGGAGCACCGCGCGCGTCGAGGCGGAGATCTCCGTATCTTCGCCGCCCATCACCCCTGCCAGGGCGACCGCCCGCTCGGCATCCGCGATAACCAGGTTCTCCGAAGCGAGCAATCGGTCAACGCCGTCGAGCGTCCGCAGGCGCTCGCCCGGCCGCGCCCGGCGGACTATGATTTTTGATGCTCGTAATCGCGCCAAGTCAAAAGCGTGGAGCGGATGGCCGAGGTCCATGAGAACGTAATTCGTCACGTCGGCGACGTTATTGATCGGCCGAAGCCCCACCGCCTCCAGGCGCCGCACGAGCCACGCAGGCGAGGGCTTGACCTCAACGTTTCGAACCACCCGTCCGCAGTAACGGGCGCACAAGTCCGGGTCGGTGATTTCGATGGAGACGGCGCCGTTGGTGAGAGCCGGCGATTCCTTAAGCTCGATGCGCGGCCGCTTGAGTGGCAGGCGGTAGAGCGTCGCCACTTCCCGAGCCACGCCCAGGTGGCTCAGGCAGTCGGGCCGGTTCGTGGTGACTTCGATTTCAAAGACCGTGTCGCCGCTTACCTGCGCGGAAGGGTTCGCTTCGGTGGGCAGGCCCGCCTCGCCCTGCCCCGTTATGCGGGACGGGGCCCCGGCCAGCGACTCAACCCCGAGACCCAAATTCGTCAGGTCGGTCTTGAGTTCCTTCGGCCCGGCCGTCACGGCGACGAATTCTTTGAGCCAGTCGAGGGAGATTTTCATGACGCCGGTCTAAGGCGAAGAGTCATAAACTCGAGGTGAGGGTCGCTTGGCTTTCAACCTTCAGCCTTCAACCTTTAACCTTTCCTAAAACTGTTCCAGGAAGCGCATATCGCTCTGGAAAAAAAGCTGGATGTCGTGAATGTCGTATTTCACCATCGCGAAGCGGTCAATGCCCAATCCGAACGCCCAGCCCGAATAGCGCTCGGGGTCAACTCCGCCGTGGCCGAGGACGTCGGGGTGAATCATGCCGCAGCCCATCACTTCGATCCAGCCGCTCGCCTTGCACGTCCGACAGCTTCGGCCGACGGCGTCCGAGCCTGCCCCGTCGCACACAAAACAACTAATGGAGACTTCCCCGCTCGGCTCGGTGAAGGGGAAATAGGTGGGATGGAAACTTGTCCGCACTTTTTCGCCGAAGAATTTTCGGCAAAAGAAATCGAGCGTCCCTTTGAGATCGGCAAAGGTAATATCGGCGTCCACGGCCAACCCCTCAATCTGATGGAACATCGGGGAGTGGCTGGCGTCGGGGTTGTCGCGGCGATAGACCCTGCCAGGGGCCAGGATGTAGAGTGGCGCGCCGTGTTTTCGCAGGGCGCGGATCTGCACCGGCGAGGTGTGCGTGCGCAAGACGGTCTCCGCATCCACGTAAAGCGAGTCCATGTCGTCGCGCGCGGGGTGCGTCGCCGGGATGTTCAGCGCGTCGAAGTTGTAGTAGGCGGTCTCGACTTCCGGGCCGGTCTCAATCGAGTAGCCCAGGCCGAGAAAAATATCCTCGATTTCTCGCTGCACGCGGGTAATGGGATGAATCGAGCCCAGCCGCCGGCGGTAGCCAGGAAGCGTTAGGTCGGCGGCTGCTGTGGTGACTTCAACCGCGACCGAGTCCTTAGTGGTCACAGCTACCGTGCCAGTCGCGGTGGATAAAGCCTGACCTGTGGAAGCGAACGAGGCGTCCTTCGAACCTGGGTCTGACGAGTTCACCTTGGCCCGCACAGGGACGTCGCGAATGAGGGCCTCCATTTCCAATTGTGCGGAGGTTTGGCGGAGCTCATTGAACTTTCGACCCACAATCGGCTTCAGCTCTCTGGACGAGGGTTTGAGCCATTTCTCATCAATGTGGGCGAGCAAGCCGTTCTTCCGCCCCAACCACCGGTCGCGCAGCGCCTTCGCGGTCTTTTCGCGTTCCGTCGAGCTGGCCGCGCCTCGCGAGACCAACTCTTGGCGCTCCGAATCCATGGCCGCGCGAACTTCGGCGAACAGCGCCTCAACGGCAGGAGCCTCCGTGACCCCGAGTTCAGCGAGCGTTTTCGAGACTTCTTCCTCGATGGTCATGAAAAAGGAAAAGTTTTCACCACAGAGAGCACAGAGGTCACGGAGGTCTTTTTCTTAGTGCTCTCCGTGTCCTCTGCGGTGACTTCTTCTAGAAACTTCCGTTGATAAACCTTCGTATCCCATCTCGTAGCACGCGGACATTGAAATTAATGAGCAAGGCAACCTTGCAACCCGAAAGTTTGAAATACGATATGACCTGCGCCTCGTGGATTGGGGCCAAACTCTCCACGGAATTGACCTCGACAACGACGGATCTCTCCGCCATGAGGTCGATCCGGTAGCCACAATCCAATTTGACCTGCTCATAGACCAACGGAAGCGGTATTTGTTGCTCGAGGCTCAGCCCGCGTCTCCGAAGTTCATAAGCAAGGCATGCCTCGTAGGCTGACTCCAAGAGGCCGGGGCCGAGGACGCGGTGGACTTGAATTGCGGCGCCGATAATGGTCTCCGTAATGCCGTTCAGCCGCTGCCTCTCGGTCATGCCCTCTTTTTACCACAGAGAGCACAGAGGCCACGCAGGGCTTTTCCTCAGCGAACTTTGTGTCCTCTGTGGTTCAAGATCGAAGGGCGCTTAGCCCGCGGCCAGCGCCGTTTTGACCTTGCCTGCGAGCTCCGAGAACCCCGTCGCATCGCGCGCCGCCATTTCGGCGAGCATCTTGCGGTCCAGCGCCACGCCGAGCTTCTTCAAGCCGAAGATAAACTGGCTATAGGTCAGCTCGTGGGCGCGCGCGCCGGCGCTGATGCGGGTGATCCACAGGCGCCTGAAATCGCGCTTGCGGCGTCTCCGGTCGCGGTAGCTGAAGCGGCCCGCACGGTCGGCAGCCTCCGCCATGAACCGGTAAAGCTTGCTTTTGTTGAGGAAATATCCCTTGGTGAGTTTGGCGAGCTTCTTCCTGTGAGCGCGGCGGACGATGCCGCGCTTGACTCGTGGCATTGGGGTTTGGCTCCTTTCTTAAGAATCGGGGCAGAGAAGCCCGCTTGCCGCAGGCAAGCCCCGGCCGTTTTCGCCGGGACGAAGGCACCCCATCGCCTTCCCGCACCCGTCAAGAACAGGTGTTAGGTGCCAGGTGTCAGGTTTCAGTTCTCAACCGGCCTGATTCTCCCCTGGAACCCGGCACCTAGCACCTGACACCTGCACTTACCTCCCGTAAGGCAACATCACGCGGACACGACGAACGTCTGCCGCCGCAACCGTTGTGGTCTGGTCGAGTTTGCGTTTGCGCTTACTGGACTTCGACGTGAGGATGTGGCGCGCAAACGCGTGGCCGCGCATGACCTTGCCCGAAGCCGTCAGCTTGAACCGTTTTGCGGCGCCTTTATGCGTTTTGAGCTTCAGCTTGACTTTGGCCATCCGTGACCTTCCTGCCTGCCGTCAGGCTCAGGATTTGGCGGGCTCCGCCGGCAGAGCCGCCGAAGGCGCCGCAACGGGACCGGCGGCGGGCTTCGGGGGAGCTGGGGTCGGCGGCGGGCTCGCGGGACGTTGAGGCTGGCCGCCCTTGCCCGTGGGCTTCTTCGGAGCAATCACCGCCGACAAATTGGGCCCTTCCTGCTTTGGCCGAGTTTCGAGCAATCCGACTTCAGCAACGTCCTCAACCAGCCGTTGCATCATCTTCCAGCCGAGGTCGCGATGGGCCATCTCGCGCCCCCGGAACATGATGGTCGCCTTTACCTTATCGCCGTCTTGCAAGAATTGGAGAATCTTATTGCGCTTCACCTCAAAGTCGTGGTCACCCGTGCGGGGACGGAACTTCACTTCTTTGAGTTCAATCGATTTCTGATGTTTTCGGGCCTCGTGCTGCCGCTTGTTAAGCTGATAGAGGAACTTGCCGTAATTGATGATGCGACAGACGGGTGGTGCGGCCGTGGGGGAAACCTCCACCAGGTCCAGCCCCTTGCCGCGCGCGACTTTGAGGGCCTCGAAAGGCGGCATGATGCCGAGCTGCTTGCCCTCGTCGTCAATCACCCGGACCTCTTTGGCCCGGATCCTCTCATTAATCCGAACGTACCGGTCAGCGATAAAGATTCCCTCCCCCCGACTCGACCGGGGACTTCCTGGCCTGGGACCCCAGAGACGCTCCGCCCGAACGCTTTCACAACCAGGGCAAAATGGCTACCCGGATGACCACCAGCTTACCATTTCACCGCGCGGGTGTCGATAAGCTCCCGCATCCAGCCCATGAGCTCGGCGAGTGGGCGGAAACCGGCGTCGCCGGTGTCGCGCCGCCGCACCGCCACGCCGTGCCCTTGCGCCTCGCGGTCCCCGACCACGAGCATCAGCGGGACTTTCTGCAACTGCGCGTCGCGGACGCGGGCGTTGAGCTTTTCGTTGCGATCGTCGAGGTGCGCGCGAAACTTCGCGGCGCGAAGTTCGCCGGCCACACTCCGCGCGTAGTCCAGGTGTTTCTCGCTCACCGGCAGCACCACCGCCTGAACGGGCGCCAGCCAAAGCGGGAACGCGCCGGCGTAATGCTCGATGAGGACGCCGAAAAAACGCTCGACCGAGCCGAGCAGCGCGCGGTGCACCATTAACGGCGTGTGCGCTCGGCCGTCCGCGCCGACGTACTCGAGGCCGAAGCGCACGGGGAGTGAAAAATCAAACTGCACCGTGGAGAGCTGCCAGGGGCGGCCGATGGCGTCTATCAGCTTGACGTCAATTTTCGGCCCGTAGAAAACCGCCTCGCCCTCCATGCGCTTGAACGGAATCCCCATGCGACTGAGGGTCTTTTCGAGCGCTCCCTCGGCCCGCTCCCAGTCTTCGGCCGCGCCGGCGTACTTGGCGGGCTCGGCCGCGTCGCGCACCGAAAGCTCCACCTCGTAACGCTCGAAGCCGAAGGTGGTCAGGACAAGCTTCGCGAATTCCACGCAGGCGGCGATTTCATCTTCAATTTGCTCGGGCGCACAGAAGATGTGGGCGTCGTCCTGGGTAAAGCCGCGCACGCGCAACAAGCCGTGCATCACGCCCGACCGCTCGTAGCGGTAAACCGTCCCGAACTCGGCCAGGCGCATGGGCAGCTCGCGATAGCTGCGCCGGGAGGATTTATAAATCATGATGTGGCCCGGGCAGTTCATGGGCTTCAACTGGTATTCGGCGTCGTCGAGCGCCATGGTCGTGAACATATTTTCGCGGTAGAAATTCGCGTGCCCGCTGGTTTTCCACAAATCGAGCCGCGCCACGTGCGGCGTATACACCAGCTCGTAGCCGCGCGCCAGCAGCTCCGCGCGCAGGAAATCCTCGATCTCCTTGCGGATGATGCCGCCCTTCGGATGCCAGAAGACCAGCCCCGGACCGGCCTCGTCCTGGATGCTGAACAGGTCCAGGTCTTTGCCCAAGCGCCGGTGGTCGCGGCGCTTCGCCTCTTCGAGCTGATGAAGGTGGGCGTCGAGCTCCTTCTGGTTGAAAAATGCCGTGCCGTAGATGCGTTGGAGCGGATGCGAGTGCTCGTCCCCCTTCCAGCGCGCCCCTGCGACGCTCAGCAGTTTCACCGCCTTGATGCGGCCGGTCGAAGGGATGTGCGGGCCGCGGCAGAAATCCAGGAACTTGCCGGTGCGATAGGCGGAGAAGACCGGCTCGGCCTTCTCCCGAATCAGTTCGCACTTCAGGAACTCTCCCTTCTCCTCGAAGAGCTTGAGCCCTTCGTCTTTGCCGAAGGTGACGCGCTCGTAGGGGAGGTCTGCGCGAACGAGCTCCTGCATCTTCAGCTCGATCTTCGCGAGGTCGGCTTCGGTGAAAGGTTGCGGGCGATAAAAATCGTAAAAAAATCCCGAATCGGTCGCCGGACCGACGCCCGGGTGCGCGTCGGGATAAAGCTCCAGGACCGCCGCGGCAAGCAGGTGTGCGGAGGAATGGCGGTAGATTTCGAGCCCCTCGGGCGAATTCGGCGTGATCAACTGGATGGGCGCGCTCTCCTCGAGCCTCGAGGAGAGGTCCACGAGGCGGCCGTTTACCCTGGCCGCAAGCGCCTCCGCCGCGAGCCGTGGCCCAATGGATTTGGCCACTTCCAGCGCCGTGACTCCGTGCGGAAATTCCTTGGTAGTCCCGTCGGGGAAGGTCAGTTGAATGTTCGGCATCCCAATCGCAAACCCGGTGCGTCCGCTTTACAAAATAGCAAATTGGCGCGGGAGCGGTCAAACCCAGCCGTGCGCCGGGTACCCGCCCGCCAAAAATTTTAGGAAAAGCGGAAAAAAGGGACTTGACAATCGGCGAGCCCCGCACTATATATGGTGTAACCTAGGCTTGAGGGCACTATACGTGGCCTCAGTGCCCGGCTTTCTCCGGGCGACCGGCGGAAGCGGATAGACATTTGTCCACTCAGGAATTTGATTTCCTCCTGTTCGATCCGGCCCGCCTCCCCCAGGCGGGCCATTTTTTGTTTGTAGGGGCATGGCGCGGTTCGACTTCGTTCACTGTCCCGACCCTTCACTCCTTCAGGATAAGTCTTAAGAAGAAGTGGAGACTGAGCCTGCCGAAGGACGCCGTTGCCCCACAATTCCCAGAAGGGCCAACGGAAGCTATGTGAACTTGACTTGCACGTCCTCGCGATCCGTGGCGGCGACTTCGAACAGCGCGTGCGGGGTGAGGCGCATGAACCCAGCGACGAAGTTCGCCGGCACCTGCGCGATGCGGATGTTGTAGTCGTTGACGTCCTGGTTGTAGCCGCCGCGCATGGAGGCGATTTTATTTTCGAGGTCGGTGATGCGTCCCTGGAGCTGCATGAAGTTCGTATCGGCTTTAAGGTCGGGGTATTTTTCCGCCACCGCGAACAGCGACCGCAGGGCGCCGGTGATCATATTGTCCGCCTGAGCCTTTTCGCCGGGGGTGGTGGCGCTGCCGTAAGAGTTGCGCGCCTGGATGACCTTCTCGAGCGTTTCCTGCTCGAACTTCATGTAGCCCTTGCAGGTCTCGATGAGCTTCGGGAGCTCGTCGTGGCGCTGCTTGAGGACCACGTCAATGTTCGAGAACGAGCGGTCAATGTTGTTCTTGAGCGTCACCAGGCTGTTGTAAATGCCGACCAAATACGAGATCAGCCCCAAGAGGAAAGCTGCGAGGGTGGCAAAAACCAACAGCGCGATAATCCAGCCGATTACGAGAAAGGCAGGGGCCACGTCTCCTCCTTCGGCGCGCAGCGCGCCTCACGCCAGCTTCACTTCCACGTCCTGCCGGTCGGCCTCCGTCACTTTGAACAGGTCACGGCGCGCGAGGCCGATCATTTTGGCGATGAAAACGTCCGGCAGTTCCTGGATGCGGATGTTGTAAGTATTCACGTCGTCGTTAAAGAACTCGCGCCGATCGGCGATTTTTTCCTCCAGTTCCGTGATGCGATTCTGGAGCTGCATGAAATTATTATTGGCCTTGAGGTCCGGATAGCTCTCCGAGAGCGCGAACAGGCTCTTCAAGGCCGCGGTGATCATATTATCCGCCTGAGCCTTCTGGCCGACCGTCCCAGCTTGCGAGAATGCATTGCGCGCCTGGACGACCTTCTGCAACGTCTCCTGCTCGTATTGCATGTAGCCCTTGCAGGTTTCGATGAGCTTCGGCAGCTCGTCGTGCCGCTGCTTCAGGAGCACGTCAATATTGGCCCAGGCTTTGTCAATATCGTTTTTCAGGCGAACTAGGCTGTTGTAAATGGTGATGAAATAAATCGCCAGGCCCGCCACTGCAAGGAAAACTACCAAGCCCAAGAGAATCGCAACACCCATGCAGTCACTCTCCCCTTCCGGGCGGAAACCTCAGAATCATGACGGATTGGCCACCCAGCCCTGGCCTGAACGGTTACAGATCGGCTCTATCCTAAGTCCCCCGCTCCGAAATGTCCAGTTCGCCGAGCTGCTAAGTTGTTGATTTGTAGAAATGCAGATCCTTCTCCCGCCCTTCGACAGGCTCAGGGCCGTGAGCGAAGTCGAACGGCGACTGCGGGATCAGAGCCCGCCCTGACCAACGGGAAGGGATGGCAACCCCGCAGGAGCCTTTCAGCAAAATGCTAGAACAGCCAGCCGAGTTTCGCCAGAATGATTCCCAGGCAGACGATGGAGAGCGCGGCGCCGCCGAAGACATATTTCATCGCCCGCCACTTCAAGGTGGATTCTTCCTGCTTCTCAGTCTTCCAGGTGATCAGGAAAGTCTTCTCATCCTGTCCCTTCTTGATCAAGTTCCGATCCTGCTCGTTTTTCGGGGTGGGGTTTTCGGCGCAGGTTCCACATACATCGTACCAGTGGTCGGGAAGAATACAACGCTCCTCTACGCGCACCACGCGGCTCCCGAGATCTACGGGGACCCCTGCCGTGAGCCCAAAAAGCTCCTGCCGCGCAAGAAACCTCTCCGCGTACGCGAGGAGTTGTTCGTCCGATATCGAGCTAGCAGGCGCGAACTCCCGACCTCTGCTGAGTCTCCTCAGCACCTCGAACACGAAGTTTCTCTCGGGCCTGAGAGTGCGGCTCATTGTCGGAAAGAGGTCCAACTCCGCGCCCTGCGGGTCAACGAGTACGCTGCCGGTGCGGTCTTCAAGGTAAAACGGCACGCTGTCGAGGTCCGAAGCAAGGCGGCTGGTGTCTTTGCCGCCATCCCCTTTGGCCCTGACTTTTACCTCATAGAGGAAGCAATGGGCATGGGTGATCGGGCTCGTCACCGAAAGATTGCCTCTCGCCTTGCCGTGAACCTGCACGATGCCCATGGGGACCGCACCGATGGGCTGCCCTGGGGTGAGGGCGAGGATGCGGTAGCGGCGATAGATCTCAAAACCCTTGAAAAATATGTATAGACCAACGAAAAAAACTATCGCGGCATAAACCAAGAACTGGTCAATGCCATCCGGCGAGATAAGCATCAGCATATGGAAAGGGCGCCCGGCCTTCCCTCATAGAAGCTGTTGAAAAACCCGCCGAAATGTCATGCTGAGCGAAGCGAAGCATCTCGCACTGCTTTGAAATCAACAACATAGATTCTTCGCTGCGCTCAGAATGACAACCAAAGACAATTTTTCATCAGCCTCTTAGAAAATGCCGAGGAGTTCGCGGGTTTAAGACGCGGTTTCCGTCACAGCCAGCCGAGCTTCGCCAGAATGATTCCCAGGCAGACGATGGAGAGCGCGGCGCCGCCGAAGACATATCCCATCGCCCGCCACTTCAAGGTGGATTCTTCCTGCTTCTCAGTCTTCCAAGTAATCATGAAGGTGGGCTCGTTTTGCCCCTTCTTGATCAGGTTGCGGTCGTGTTCGTCCTTGGGGGTGGGGTTTTCCGCGCAGGTCCCAACGATGTCGTACCAGTGCCCTGGGATGATCAGGTACTCTGTGAGGCGGAACCGGCCCGAGGAGCCTCCCCCGAAAAAAGACACGCCCCCCGAGCCTAGCGATAGCGATAGGCCCGAATGCCGCGCGTGAACGCTGCTGATATAGGCCGACAGATTGTCGGGAGAACTCGTGGTCGGCGTGCCGGGTATTCCGCTCAACAGGGAGACCATAGAGGACCCCAAGCCACCGCCCGTTTCCCGGCGCGCGCTTTGCAGTAAGTCGTACTCGGCGCTGTGAGCGTCTACCAGCACTTTGCCGGTGCCGTCATCCAGATAAAACAATGGGCCGTCGGTGTCCGTGGCATAGTGCGACCAGTGGCTGCCGTTCTTATCCTGAACTAATTTCTCGATGTCAACCTTGTAGAAGTGGCAGGGAGTATTCGAGACCGGGCTGTTCACAAGTTCGTCGCCCGAGGCTTTGCCGTGGATTTGCACCAAGCCCATGGGGGCGCTTCGGATGGGGATGATGGGCGTGTCCTTGAGGATTTGGAGCTCGCGGAAGACTTTGAATCCCTTGAAAAACAAATAGATGCCAACGCCAAAACCTATGGCGCTGTAGCCGAAGAGTTTTCCGTCGTCGCTGGACATAGGACTCGAAACTTTACCCGTATGCTAACCGAAAAGAGGCCGGCAATGCAATTCTAGCCCCACCCAATTCACAGTTCGGATTGATTCTCGCTTAACCCCGCTCCACCTGTCCTGCCGTTACGACAAGAGGGGGCACGACACCCACTGGGGGCGGGCGCAGTGACGAAGGAACCGAACACTTGTTCCCCCTCGCCGGCGCACCCCCTTCTACCCAAGCCGCGCCTCGTTCGCTATGATGAGAGGCTTTCGGGAGGTTCCGGCGTGGCTGGGGAAACCGAACGGCAGTTCCGCGTGCTCGAGCACACGGCCGATATCGGGTTCGAGGCCTTCGGCGGCAGCCCCAAAGAAGTTTTCGCGAACGCCGCTCGCGCCCTCGAAGACTTGATGGTGCCGCTCGAGACCATTGAGCCGCGCGAGTCCGCAACCATTCTTGCCGAGGGCCGTGACCGGGAGAGCCTGCTCGTCAACTGGCTCAACGAGCTGCTCTATCGCTTCGACACCGAAGGCCGGCTCTTTCGGGAATTCAAGGTGACCGCGCTTGGCGAGCGGCCTGACTGCGGAGGCTGTTCGCTCGAAGTCCTCGCGCGCGGTGAGACTTTCGACCCTTTACGGCACCCCCTTAAGGTTCAGGTGAAGGCCATTACGTACCACCAGATCCTGTTCGAGAAGACCCTCGAAGGCTGGCACGCCCGCGTGTACGTGGACATCTGAGATGGACCCGAACCGCCGAACTCCGCTTATGGCCCCGGTCGTCGAATCGAGGAAACTAGTTTGCGCGCGCAGTCGTGTCCCCCTGCCGCTAAGCCGCGTCTGCTTTCTGCTGGCTTCTAGCCTCTGGCTTCTAACTTCTGGCTTCTGGCTTCTGACTTCTGCTTTCTGCCTTCGCGCCGCGGGCTGGCGTTACCAATTGCTGGAGGTCAAGCCCCATGTGTTCGTCTGGGTGCCGGAGGACATCCGCGACCAGGAATCCGATCCCGATTACGACCGCGCAGGCACGGCGGGATTTATTATCACCGATCAAGGCGTGGTCGTCGTCAACACCACGAACAGCCCGTTTCACGCGCGCGAGATTCTTTTCGAAATCCGCGCGCGGACCGATCAGTCGGTCAAATTCGTCATTAACACGGACGCCCGGCCCGACCATTTTCTGGGCAACGAAGTTTTTGCCGACCTCCAGGCGACGCTGGTTTCGACCGTCGAGGCCCAGGCGCAAATGCGCCAATACCAGAAGGAACTTTCAAGGCGGCTCGATGGGGATAGCTATCTCGCCTCCGCGATGCGAGCTATACACCCCACGCTTCCCACCAAAACTTTTCAGGGCGAGTGGACGCTCTCCGTGGGCGGCCGGGAGTTCCGGCTAACCAACGTCAACTTGCCTACGCAAGCGGGCGCGGGCCCGTCGCCCGGCACCGCGGTGGTTTATCTTCCCGACGCCAAAGTACTTTACCTGGGCGACCGGTACGAAAACGGCATGATCCCGCGGCTCGAGTCGACCGGCTTCAAACCCTGGATCGAGTTTCTTCGCCAAGCGGAGGGCTGGGACGTGGATGTTTACGTGCCCGGGCACGGCCCTCCCGCCGATAAGCGCGAGTTCTCGGAATTCCGGCGCTTTCTCGAGTTTCTCTCGAGCCGCCCCGATGCGCAACCGCCGGAGCCCGCGCCGCACCCCAAGGCCCGGCCAAGTTGACGACAAATAAAAAAGGAGAAATTCCCATGCCAAACTGGAAATCGAAGCTGACCACACGGCGAGACTGTTTCAGCCTCTTCGCGGTATTGGCCGCGGCTCGCGTGGCCTCCGCCGCCGAAGCTCCACGCGCCGCCGATAAACCGCGCCTCGTCTCCAAGGTCTATCCCTTCGATGAATTGAAAGAGTCGAAGTCGGGTGGGAACAGTTTCTGGTCCATCCTCAATGGTGAGACCTGGGCAGGCTGCCCGCTTGAGGTGCACGAATCGAGCCTCGCGCCGGGCGCCTCACCCCACCTGCCCCATCACCACGCGCATGAAGAAATGTTCCTGGTCCGCGAGGGCGCGCTCGAAGTCACCATCGCGGGCCAAACCGCGCGCATCGGACAGGGCGGAGCCGCTTACGTCGCCTCGAACGACGAGCACGGCATCAAGAATGTCGGCGAAACCCGAGCCCTCTACTTCGTGCTGGCGATTGGCAACCCGTAGGTGCGGACGGCGTCCGCCCCTGCAAACGGGCTGCCTGGCCCGCGTGGGGGTGGGTAGCCACGGTCGCGTCTTTCTGACCGTGGGTCCTTCTCACCGTGAGTGCCCACGGTTGGCAGAGCACCAACCGTGGCTACCCGCCCCGTCCTCTGAAAAAAGATGTTGACAGCCTACATCCTAGGCTGCAGAATATCTACACCCTATGGCCGCCAAAGACCGCTATCAAAATCGCATCGAGTTGCTGCAGGGCACGCTCGATCTGCTGATCCTCCAGACGCTCCAGTGGGGCCCGCTGCACGGATACGGCATCAGCCAGGTGATTCGTGGGCGCTCGGGCGAACTGCTCCGGGTTGAGACCGGGTCGCTTTACCCGGCGCTCCATCGGCTTGAAAAGCAAGGCTGGGTAAAGTCTGAATGGAAGCAAACGGAGAGCCACCAGCACGCCAAATACTATCGCCTCACCGCCTCCGGCAAAAAGCAGTTGCTCTCCGAGCAGGCTCGCTGGAAGCAAATGGTCAGGGCCATTTCGAGCGTCATGAATCCCGTGCGCGAGGAGGGATAAGTGCCGTAGCGCGGGCTTCCAGCCCGCATGCGGCCAAAGCCTGCCCTGAGCGGCGCGAAGGGATGGCCGCGCTACCTCCAGCGCGAGGAAGGTTGGACACACGGTGGCGCTGCGGTGTGAGTAGCAAGGGTCAAGGGTGAAGTGTAAAGGCTGAAGGATAAGAGTTTGAGGAGGGCGGGCCATGAGTTTCTGGGGTTGGTTGTTCCATCGCAAAAACCGCGAAGCGGAGCTGGAGGAAGAGGTTCAGGCACACCTGCGCATGGCCGCCCAGGAGCGAATCGAACAAGGCGATGTTGCGAGCGATGCGCGCACCTCGGCCATCCGCGAGTTCGGGAATGTCGTGCTGGTGAAAGAAGTCACCCGCGAGATGTGGGGGTTAGGTTGGCTCGAAACGTTGCTGCAAGACCTGCGCTACGGCCTGCGACAATTGCGCCGCAATCCCGGCTTCACCGCCGTGGCAGTCCTGACGCTCGCGCTCGGCATTGGCGCGAACACTGCGATTTTCAGCGTCATCAATGGGTTGATGCTGAAGGTTATCCCGGTGAGTAATCCGGATCAGCTTGTTCTTTTGAGCTTCGTCGATCATTCCGGAACGAACTACAGTCTCTCATATCCCGCCTACCGGCGATTCCTGGAACTCAAGCAAGACTTTTCTGGGATTGTTGCTTCGACCGAAGGCGCCTTCCGCCTGAAAATGAGGGCCAGCGGGCATCGCCAGGAGGAGGCCGGAGAAGTGGAGCAGGTTGGTGGAGAGGGTGTATCGGGGAACTATTTCTCCGAGCTCGGTGTGCAGCCGTCACTTGGCAGGCTTTTCGCCGACGCGGACGATCAACTGCCCGAGGGCCAGGCCGTAGCGGTTATCAGCTACAGCTTTTGGCAACGGCGGTTCGGCTTGGATCCAAGCGTGGTGGGCCGGAACCTGACGCTGAACGCAGTACCATTCACGATTGTCGGAATCGCACCGCCCGGCTTCGAGGGGACGGTCGTCGGAGAACGGCCTGACCTCTGGTGGCCTTTGCACACCATGCCGAGACTCATCGGCTGGAATCCATTCGATAGTCTCGACACCTGGTGGTTGGTCGCCATTGGCCGGCTGCAACCCGGTGCAAGCGGGTCACATGCGCGCGCAGGGTTAGACGTCATCCTACGTCAGGTCCTTAACGAGTCACTGAAGGAACGAGGGCCTTCAGAGATGACGGCGCAGGACCGGCAAAAATACCTTGACAGGCGGATGAGACTCGAACGGGGAGCGACGGGGTACTCCTGGCTGCGGAAAGAGTTCACTCTGCCCTTGGTGATTCTGATGGTGGCGGTCGGGCTGGTGCTGTTAATTGCATGTGCGAACGTGGCCAATCTGCTCCTGGCACGCGCAACAGCCCGCGAGAGGGAGATGGCCGTTCGCGTGGCGCTGGGGGCGGGGCGACCCCGCTTGATTCGCCAATTGCTGACGGAGAGTCTGCTGATGGCCGTCGCGGGTGGGGCTTTGGGGACTCTCGTCGCGTTCTGGGGTAGCAACTTGATTCTTGCCTTCATGCAGGCCGGGAGTCAGCATACCTTCCTGGACGTTCAACCTGACTTCCGTGTTTTGGGCTTCATCGCGGTCGCCTCCGTGCTGACCGGCAT
>QHZN01000240.1 GCA_003225365.1 Acidobacteriota bacterium | reverse complement strand
CTCAGAAAAAGGGAGACGGGACGAAAAAATTATGGATGATGAATCTGAATTCAAAATCCCAGTGAGCACGCAAACGACTGCGGGAATTCAGCATTCACAATTCACCATTCATAATTCATATCAGCCGCCCAGCTTCTTTCGCGCGGTTTCATTGACGCGCTTCCCGTCGGCGTTCTTGCCGGCGAGCTTCGCCATCGCCGCCTTCATGACTTTGCCGAGGTCCTTGGGCCCGGCGGCGCCTGTCTCCGCGATGGCGGCGGCGACCGCAGCCTCGATTTCCGCTTCCGGGAGCGCGGAGGGAAGGTAAGCTTCGACAACCTTGATTTCCGCCTCTTCCTTCGCAGCCAGGTCTTCGCGCCCGCCTTTGCGAAACTGCTCCACGGACTCCCGGTGCTGCTTGACGAGCGTCCGCAAAACGGCCACGGCTGCCGCATCATCCGGCGGCTTTCCGAGTTCCACTTGCTTTAGCTTCAGTGCCGCCTTCATCATGCGAATGACAGAGAGCCGAAGTTCCTCTTTCGCCTTCATGGCCCCAACCAGATCCTTGTCAATTTGATCGAAGATGGGCATCGCGCGCCAGGTCCCCAATAGTCTGTCGGACTATACCATAACCCTAGCGGGTTTTTGGACCCGGGAGAAACGCCGGGAGTGTCCTAATTTGAAGCGTAGAGGCACCCTTCAGGGTGGCAAATGCCGGGCTGAAGCCCGCCACTACGACGACTGATCCACTACCGAAACGCCTGCCTTTCGCAGCCAGCCCTCTGAGGCCGGCTGGCGCAGACCCCGCGCCTGCAGGGTCTGAGGTTGTGCGTTCTGCGGCGGCCCGCGGCCCGTGTTGTTTGCGATGACGAAAATGAGTTGATATCTTGCCGCATGGCCGCCACGGCGTTTTCATGAATGACACGGCAAGCCATCACGTCGCTTTCCGCCTTGCGGCGACTCTCCTGACGGTGGCCGCCTTGGCCTGGAAATATCTTCGGGCGCCGAAGAAACGGCCGCTGCCGGCGCGAGCATGGGCGGGGCTGGCAATTATCCTCATGGCGGAGATTTGCCTGTATCTTGAATTTCGTTGGGTATGGATTTATTTCACCCCCATCGTTTGGACCGGTTACGTGCTGCTCGTGGACGGACTGATTCAAAGCCTCCGAGGTGAGTCGCTCCTCGCGAATTCTCCTCGGCGATTCGCGAAACTCGCGGTGTGGTCGGTCCCGCTGTGGCTGGTCTTCGAAGCCTATAACCTTCGCCTTGAGAACTGGGCGTACGTGGGGTTGCCCCGGAACCCAGTCCTCGCAGGGCTCGGATTCGTCTGGTCGTTCGCCACGATTTGGCCCGCGATTTTTGAGACGGCGGAGTTGTTCGAAGCGCTGAGGCCCGGCCGAGCGCCGGCCAGGGCGCCAAGTCCCCGGCGGGCTCCTGGCCGCGCAACCCTTCTGTTTCTGAGTCTGCTGGGCCTTGTGCTTCTATCCGTCCCGCTGCTTTTGCCCTCGCGCGCGGGCCGCTATCTATTTGGCGCGGTATGGCTTGGATTCATTCCGCTCCTCGAACCCATCAACTATTGGCGCGGCGGCCGATCGCTTTTACGCGAGTTGGAGCAGGGCTCCGAGGCGACACTCGTATGTTTCGCGATTTCCGGCGTCATCTGCGGAATCCTCTGGGAATTCTGGAACTACTGGGCGCAAGCGAAGTGGGTTTACGTCTTCCCCATCGGCCAAGGAACGAAAGTCTTCGAAATGCCGCTCGCCGGGTTTCTCGGCTTCCCCGTCTTCGCGGTCGAATGTCTGGTGATGTTTGAATTCGTGGGAACCATTCGGCGCGTGATCTCGAAGAGGCGCGAAAATGCTTGGCCGGCAGTGGCTCCCGAGTCCTGACGCGGTTGTCCTCGGTTCCGGCGTTCGACTGGTGGACGCATCCCTTTCCGTGATAGTCTCAGTTAGGCCTCGGCGGCAGCTTTCAAGCCGCTTCCCGTTTCCAGGGCCGATACAACCACAGAACGGCCGGTAAGCGTCCGAGATTTTAGCTTCGGATGAATATCTATTTGTGGCAGCACAAAACGGCGGTGGCGTTATTCGCCCTCGCGGTGTGGGCGGCCGGGCAGGGGCGGCTCGCCGCCCGTTCGCCCGCCGAGTCGGCGGACGCTGAGGACCGCCGCCTCGCACGTCGAGGCGTGGACCTAATGATGGACGGCGATCTCGACGGCGCAACCTCGGTTTTTCGCCAGATTCAGGGACAAGATCCACATTCGCCGATCGGGTATCTTCTGGAGGCGGAAGCGCTTTGGTGGAAGATTTATTACTCCACCGCCAACCTGCTGGACGCGGACGTTTTTGACGTGGCCGCGCTTGCGGCTACTCCCCACGACGCCCACTTCAATGACCTGGTTGCCGTCGCCATCGAGCGTTCGGAGGCGGGCCTTCGGGCTCGCGACGACGTGCCGCGCAACCTGCTTTACGAGGGCATGGCCTACGCGCTTCGGGCGCGGCTCGAAGGCCTGCGCGGAAGAGACTTGCCCACCGGCCGCGCCGGAAAGAAAATGCGCGCCCTTCTGCTCAGCTCCGTCAAAATGGACCCCAGCCTGACCGACGCCTACCTCGGCCTGGGGGTTTATAACTATTTGATGGGAACGCTGCCGCTCACCGAAAAGATATTTCAGTACTTGGTCGCCCTGCCTCCGGGGAGCCGCGCGAGCGGGCTCGAGCAGCTTCGGCGTGCTGCGCAGGAGGGCGAGTTGACCTGTGGGGAGGCGAAATTCTATCTCGCCAAGGACCTGTCGCGGACGAGCGAAGGCGCTTATGCGAAATCGCTGACGTTATTTGGCGAGCTGGCCCGCGATTACCCGAACAACCCGCTGTGGCCGCTGGTCGCGGCCAGCCTCAAGTACTCCATGGGATCAAAACCCGAAAGCGACGCCCTCTTCCGCGCGGTCCTCGAGCGCACAGCCGCCGAGCGCTCCGACGCCGAGCGCGGCGTGCACCGCGCGGCGCGCGCTGCCCTTCTGGCTCAGCATCCCGACGAGAAATTTGGAGAATAGAAGCCAGGGCCGGGCATCGAGCGTCCCTACATTTGGCCGATCGCAGAGGCTTGTTCGTGGGCGTGGTAGGAGCTGCGGACGAGCGGCCCAGACTCGACGTGCCGAATCCCCCATCGCCGCCCTTGTTGCTGGAGCGCGAGAAACTCTTCAGGCGTATAAAACCTCGCTACCGGGAGCTGGTCGCCGGAGGGGCGGAGGTATTGGCCGATGGTGACGATTTCGACGCCGACTTGGGCGAGGTCGCCGAGCACCTCCACTATTTCTTCGAAGGTCTCGCCCAGGCCGACCATAAGCCCGGATTTGGTGGGAATCTCGGGCGCAATTTGGTGCGACCGGCGGAGCAGTTCGAGGGAGCGCTCGTAGCGCGAGCCGCGCCGGGCCACACCGTAAAGGCGCGGGACGGTTTCGATGTTGTGGTTCAACACGTCCGGACGCGCACTGACGACGATGTCCAGCGCGGCCTCCGAGCCGCGAAAGTCCGGGATGAGAACTTCAACCTTGCATCCTGCGATTCGGCGGCGGAGAGCCTCAATGGTTTTCGCAAAAAGCCGCGAGCCGCCGTGGGGCAAATCGTCGCGGTCAACCGACGTCACCACGACGTAGTTGAGGCCCATCTCCTTGGCCGCCTCGGCCACGCGCTCGGGCTCCGTCCAATCCAGTCCGCCCCGGGGCTTCCCCTTCGGCACAGCGCAAAAGCCGCAGCGCCGCGTGCACAGCTCCCCCAAAATCATGAACGTGGCGGTGCGGTGCGACCAGCACTCCGCCACGTTCGGGCAGCGCGCGCTTTCGCAGACCGTGTGCAGCCGGAGCCCGCGCATCAGACGCTTGAGCTCGGAATAGTTCTCGCCGCCCGGCACGCGGACCTTCAGCCATTCCGGCCGCGGCACGCGCGGCGGAGTTGTGGCGATTTGAACCAGTTCAACGCCCATGCTGATACGATTTTAACCTTTGTTTTCCGCTTCGACAACTTCAAGATGGGCGTCGGAGGACCCACCTCGAGCGTTATGCCGCCTGGACCGCGGGCTTACGTCGCTGGGCGATTGCCGCCGCTACGGCGCCGAACAAGGTTCCCACCAGCACCGTAAACGCGATCCAACCCAACATTTGTGGAAAAACCGCGAAGTTGAGAAAGTCCGACCCAAACCCCTTGGAGACATAACCCGGCGGCAGGGCGTCGTAATGCGTTCCCCACTTTCCTTGGAACGCGAAGTACATCACGATGAGGACGGGTATTCTCGCCGCGTAGCCGTACGCGATCAGCACCTTGATGAGACTCGACCAGCCCAAGAGCGGCACCACGAAGGCCCCCACGAGCAATACGAGCGCCCCGATGCCTGCGATCGCCGAGCCGGATTTAAATGCGACAGCGCCCAAGAAGCCGCCCCCCACCATCAGAACCAATCCAACGCCCCAGAAAGCGAAAGTCCTGCCAAGGCTCGCGGGGCCCGCTCCTGCTCCAGAAAGTTTGAGCGCGAAATAAATTCCGAAGAAAATTGGGAGCCACCAAATTCCGACGATGGCGCCTCCGCCTCCCCCCTGCTTCACGAAAAAGGGGGCCGGCCAGTTTTGAAGCTCGCCCACCACGCGCAGGATCGTAACTGCGAGGGTGATCAAGCTCGGCACCAGGATCAGTTTCAGAATTCTAACGTCATTGCCTGAAGTCGTTTCGGCCATGTGAGTCTCCTCTCCTCAACTCCCGCCGGTCGGGTCAAGGACCCTCCGGCGCTCTTACTCATGGACATAACTGGACGCGGTATTATCTCACAGTTTTTCCTGGCGATCCTGCTCGCGTCTTCGCATGAGTGGAAGTGTTCGTTCTTCCCTGCGCGCCACCAGGACGCGCCGAATTCAGCTTCTTCCCCTTGCCTGGGAAACTGCGGCGTGTGAGTAGACGGCAAAACTCGAAAGCGAGCCTTACGCTACCAGACCAAATTGCGGTACGACCCAAATTTTCTCTTAAAACTTATTGGCCTGCATGCGATACTCGCGCTTCCGGAGGGTCTCGGGGAAAGGGTCGAACCGGGGCCGCCGCTCTTGACCTGACCATGGCCGATAGCGCCACAACCGCCGCTGCCCCGCGCTTGAAGCGCGTCCTGAGCCTCTGGGACCTGATCTTTTACGGCATCGTCTTGATTCAGCCCATCGCGCCCGTGCCCCTGTTCGGCGTTGCTCAGGACCTCTCGCACGGTCATTTCGTCACCATCATCCTCATCGCCATGTTCGCCATGATGATTACGGCCTTCAGTTACGGCCGCATGGCGGCGATCTATCCGGCAGCGGGGTCAGCCTACACTTACGTTGGCAAGGGACTGAACCCGCACCTCGGATTTCTCGCCGGCTGGGCGATGTTTCTCGACTATCTCCTCCAGCCGCTCATCAATACCGTCTGGATTTCCGTTTACATTCACGCGAGGTATGTCCACCAGGTGCCGTTCGTGGTGTGGGCCGCAATCGTCGCCGGAATCGTCACCGTGCTGAACCTCAGCGGCATCAAAGCCTCCGCGCGGGCCAACAAAGTGCTGCTCGCGGCGATGTGCGTGGTCATCGTT
This sequence comes from Acidobacteriota bacterium, assembly GCA_003225365.1. Classification (GTDB taxonomy): domain Bacteria; phylum Acidobacteriota; class Terriglobia; order UBA7540; family UBA7540; genus Gp13-AA74. The sequence continues at coordinate 27,655 of QHZN01000240.1, read as the reverse complement.
GCCTTTGTGGTTCTGGCCGTACGGTTCCTGTACTCGGGCGAGGGTTGGAGCGGCCTTTTCTCGACTCAGCCGTTTTACGATCCGAAGACCTTCGATTCGCACCGAATCTGGATGGCCACCTCGTTCGCCGCGCTCACCTACATTGGCTTCGACGGCGTGACGACGCTCGCCGAGGACGTCGAGAACCCGAAACGCAACGTGCTGCTCGCGACCGTCCTGGTCTGTGTCTTTACGGGTGTGTTCGGGGGCCTGGAAGTTTATCTGGGCGCGCGGGTCTGGCCAAACTGGCACACCTTCCCAAACCTTGAGACCGCCTTCATGGATATCTGCCGGCGAGTGGGCGGCGCGGTGCTGTTTCATTCCATGGGCGCCATCATTGCGCTCGCGGCCTTTGGCAGCGCGCTGACCGGGGGCCTCGGCGCGGCGAGGCTGCTCTTCGGCATGGGCCGGGACAACGTCCTGCCTCGGCGACTGTTCGGCCACTTGAGCCCCAAGTCGAATACGCCCTCCTATAACATCATCATCGTGGGCCTGTTGGCATTCGCCGGCGCCGTGGGATTGAATTCCATCGGCAACGCCTACGAGCACGCCGGGGAGCTATTGAATTTCGGCGCCTTCCTGGCCTTCATGGGCGTAAATTTCGCCACCTTCTGGCAGTTCGGCGTGAAGGCCACGACGTGCAAGCGGCCGCGATTCCTCCCCGACATATTCCTTCCTCTGTTCGGGTTTGTCTTCTGCGGAATCATCTGGTGGAACTTGAACAAAGTCGCCCAGATCGTGGGCGCTGTCTGGTTTGCCATCGGGATCGTCTACGTCGGAATTAAAACCAAGGGATTCCGCGAGACGCCGGTCATGATTGATTTTGGTGAACCGTGAAGAATTGATTCATCGGTTCATTGGGCCATTGACCCATTGGAAGCATGCAGCGGGAGGCCGCTTGGCGGTCCGAGCCTTGGGAGTGAGTGTCCCTATGGGCGGCGGGTCTCGGGTGCTGAACTTTGGCGGGCCGATGGATCAATGAGGCAGTGAAAAAATCTGAGATATTCGGATGGCCTGGGTCAAGACAATCAAGCCGGAAGAAGCCGGTGGCGATTTAAAAAAAGAATACGACGCGGCGGTGGGCCGAGCGGGCAAGGTGTTCAACATCCTGCGCGTGCAAAGCCTGAACCCGAGGACGCTCCGCGCTTCGATGGAGCTTTATCTTGCCACCATGCAGGCGCCCTCGGGCCTCTCGCGCCGGGAGCGGGAGTTGCTCGCCACCGTGGTCTCGTGGGCGAATCACTGTTTCTATTGAATCGAAGCGCACGGAGAGGATCTCCGTCGGGAATCGGGCGACGCGGAACTGGCCGAGCACGTCAAACATGATTATCGGCGCGCGCGGCTGAAGCCACGCGAGAAGGCACTGGCGAAATTCGCCGAGCGCGTGACCCGCCACCCGGCGGCAATCCGCCGCGCGGACATCGAGACGCTCGGCAAGCACGGCCTTTCCGACCGCGACATCCTGGACGCGGTCGAGGTCATCGCCTACTTCAATTACATCAATCGCGTCGCGGACGCACTGGGGATAGACCCTGAGCCGGAGATGGCCCAAGCGTTTGAGCGCTGGAACCGGAAGAGATAGAGGCGCCGGCGAGCGGTCCTCGAAGCCTCTCCCGCCTTCTCCCTCGCCATGGGATGTGGGCGGGGCGACGTTTTTCCGATGCAATGCGGGCATGTTAAAGTGATTCCGAGAGTCCCCCGCGCCCATGAGCGACCGCTCCCAGTTTGCCTGGACGGACCTGCTGTGGCTGGCATTTCTCGCCGGCCTTGCGGTGCTCGAACCCATCCGAGAGCCGCACAAGCAAGTGATCCTGGTTGGCATCGGCCTAGTCCAAGTCTTCGAGCGCCGGCTGCTCGGCTGGACAGGGCTCGAGCGCGGGCGGGTTTACATGGTCCTGATCAAAATCGGCCTGGCCACGCTTCTTCTCCCTCACACCGCCGATGTGCCTATCAACAGCAGCTATTACTTGATTTACTATCTGCCCGTCATCACCGCAGCGATGTATTTCGGCCCGCTCGCGACAGTCGGCTGGACAGCGGCGGCCTGCGGCGCCTATTGTTCCTTCCTGATCCTTGCGCTCCAGGACTACGACTTGGGTTGGGAAGCCGCTTCCGAACTGATTCTACGGAACCTGTTTTTCTTTCTGGTTGCGATAGTCGTCAACCGTTTCGTTACCGAAAACCGGCGCCAGGCTCAAGCCTTGGCGGAGACCAACCGTCGGCTCGAGTTGGCCCAGGCGGAGGCCCGGCGTTCGGAAAGGTTGGCGGCGCTCGGACAGCTTTCCGCAGGTCTGGCTCACGAGTTGAGGAATCCGCTGGGCATCATTAAGGGCTCGGCTGAAACGCTCTCGAAGAAGGCGAGTCCGGCCGAACCGGTGACGGTGGAGCTGGCCAGCTACATTTTAGGTGAAGTGGACCGCATGAACATGCTGGTCAGCCGTTTCCTCGATTTTGCGCGGCCCCTGTCCCTCGATACTCGCCTGGAACCGCTTCCCCCGATTGTGGACCGTTCGCTTCAGGCGGCCCACGAGCGCTGGCCCGGAGCCGGCATCGAGGTGGAGCGCCACTATGCGGGGGACCTTCCGCTGGTCCCGTTGGACGCCGACTTGAGCGAGCAGGTGTTCACGAACCTGGCCGTCAACGCCTATGAGGCTATGGGCGAGAAGGGCGGGCGGCTCCGGGTGAGCATCGCTCCGGCCACTTCCGACGGCCGGCGCGGCGTGGAGGTGCGAATCGAGGATTCCGGCCCGGGCATTCCGCCCGAGCTGCGCGAGCAGATTTTCAATCCCTTCTTCACCACCAAGAAAACCGGCGTGGGACTGGGGCTCTCCATCGTCGCGAAAATTGTGGACGACCACCACGGCAACATCCTCGTCGCCAGCCCCCCGGAGGGGGCCGGACAGGGGGCCTGTTTCAGAGTATTCTTTCCAGTGGCGTAATGGCCGGATTGAGGCTGGGCGCGCAAGGGAACGCGCGCCGAAAGGATTCTGAAATCTGAAATTTGAAATCTCAAATTCTCATGCCCACCATCCTCATTGTTGAAGACGAAGCCAAAATGGCGCGGCTCCTCGAGCTGAACCTCGCCGATGCGGGTTACGGCTCGCGCTCCGCCGCGGACGCGGAATTGGGATTGAAAATTCTTCGTGAAGAAAAGATAGAACTGGTGCTGACCGACCTGAAGCTGCCGGGAATGAGCGGCCTGGACTTCTTGCAGGCGGTGAAGCGGACGGACGCCGCCCTCCCGGTGGTCGTCATGACGGCTTACGGCACGGTCGAAACGGCCGTCGAAGCGATGAAGGCGGGCGCGAGTGACTACGTCCTGAAGCCGTTTTCCATCGAAGAAATCAAGCTCATCGTCTCCAGGGAGCTTGACACCCGCCGCCTGCGCGAGGAAAACCGCGACCTGCGCGACGCGCTGGGGAAACGCTACGAGTTCAAAAACATCGTGGGCCGAAGCAAGGCCATGCAGGAAGTTCTGGCGACCGTCGAGCGCGTTGCGCCCTCGAATGCCACCGTGCTCTTGGGCGGGGAAAGCGGCGTGGGAAAGGATTTGATCGCGCGCGCCATCCACGAACATTCCCGCCGCGCCGCCGGACCCTTCGTCAAGATCAACTGCACAGCCATTCCCGAAAACCTCCTGGAAAGCGAACTTTTCGGGTACGAAAAGGGCGCCTTCACCGGGGCGGTCAGCTCCAAGCCCGGAAAATTCGAGCTGGGGAACGAAGGCACGGTGTTTCTTGACGAGATCGGCGACGTGCCGCCGAGCATCCAAGTGAAGCTGCTGCGGATCCTCCAGGAGCGCGAATTCGAGCGGCTGGGCGGGACCAAGACTCACAAAGTGGACGTGCGCGTGGTCGCCGCCACCAACCGCAACCTCCGCGACGCGCTTGAAGAGGGTACGTTCCGCGAGGACCTCTACTACCGCCTTAATGTCGTGCCGATTTCCATCCCGCCGCTCCGCGAGCACAAGGAAGACATTCCCTATCTCGTGGACTTCTTCATCGCGCGAGACGCGCGGGAGGCGGGCAAAACCATTGCCGGCATTACCCCCGCGGCGCTCCGCCTGTTGGTGGACTTCCACTGGCCGGGAAACATCCGCGAGCTTGAAAATATTATCGAGCGCGCCGCCGTGCTCTCCGCCAACCCGAAAATTGATGTCGCGGATATCCACCTGGACGTTTCCGCGCCGAAAGCCGCCGATGCGTCCGCTTCCGGCCCGCCATTTCCCCCACCCGGCACTTCGCTTGAGCAGTTCGAAGACGAAATCATCAAGGAAGCGCTGCGTCGCGCGGGCGGCAATAAATCGCAGGCCGCGCGCCTGCTCGGCCTTTCGCGTAACGCCTTGCGCTATCGGCTTTCGAAAATCGGTGTCCCGGACGAGCCGGACACGTAGCGTTGGCGCCTCCAATTTCGGGAGCCCTGAATTCGGGCTCGCCCGTGTGCTTCCGCAACGGCGCCCCCCGTAAAGCCCTTGCCTGAGAGCGATGGTTGGTGCCAATATCGTCAGGCTTGCCTGCCGCAATCTGGCCTGACTGCGTAGGCAGGCTTCCCGAGCGCATGAAGCGCCCGGCACATCGGAGTCGGCGGGGGAATCATGCTTTCCGGTTACCCAAGTACGAGCGAAATCTTTGACGCCATCGTGGTCGGCTCGGGCGCTACGGGTGGCTGGGCGGCGAAGGAGTTGGCCGAAGCCGGACTGCGCGTGGCCCTGGTAGAGGCGGGGCGCAAGCTCGTTCCCGAAAAGGACTTCACCGAGCACCTCATCCCTTATCAGGTCAAATATCGCGGCCGCTCGCCGGAGATCACCAAAACGCGGCCCATCCAATCGCGTTGCTACGCCTGCATGGAATACAACTACGACTGGTTCGTCAACGATTTCGAGAATCCTTACACCACCGAGCCCGGAAAACCCGTGAACTGGTTCCGCCTGCGGATTTTGGGCGGCCGGTCGCTGGTCTGGGGCCGGCAGAGCTACCGGTTTAGCGACCTCGATTTCAAAGCCGGCTCTCATGACGGCTACGGCGACGACTGGCCTATCAGCTATGCGGAGCTCGCGCCCTGGTACGACAAAGTCGAAGGATTTGTGGGCATCAGTGGCGCCCGAGAGGGCGTGCCGCAACTGCCCGACGGCAAGTTCCTGCCGCCCATGGCCATGACCTGCGGCGAGGTCTTGTTGCGGAAAAAGGTCAAAGAGAAATTCGGCCGCACCGTCACCATCGGCCGGACGGCGAATTTGACGGCGCCGGTGAACGGGCGGCCTCCGTGCCACTACTGCGGCCCGTGCGAGCGCGGATGCATCACCCATTCCTATTTCAACAGCCCGACCACAACCATCGCGGCCGCCGAAGCCACGGGCCGGTTGACGCTGTTTACGGACGCCGTGGTGAGCCAGGTTACGACGGACCCGGCGACCGGCCTCGCTACGGGCGTTCGTTTTGTCCACCGCGAGACGCGCGAAGTGCGGGAGCTCCGCGGCCGCGTTGTGGTGCTATGCGCGCAGTCGCTCGAGTCGGTGCGCATCCTGTTCAATTCCGCCCACCGCCAGTTCCCGAACGGTCTCGCCAACTCGAGCGGCGTCCTTGGCCACTACTTGATGGACCACATGACGGGCTTTGGAGCTTTCGGGCGGATGCCGATGCTCGAAGCGCGGCCCTGGGCCGGCCCGCCCGAGCGTCCGAACGGCATTTACGTGATCCGATTCCGGAACGTCTCCGAGAAACATCCCGACTTCATCCGTGGTTACGGATATCAGGGCGGGAGCCAGGCGAGCTTCAACATGTATGCCGAAGGCTACGGCAAGGAGTTCAAGGAGGCCGTCCACAAGGGCGCGTGGTGGATCGGCATGGGCGGCTTCGGCGAGTGTCTGGCGCGCTCGGATAACTATTGCGAGCTCGATAAGTCCGTCGTGGACGCTTGGGGGGTTCCGGCGCTCAAGATTGTCGCGAGCTACGGGGAAAACGAAAAAAAGATGGGCCCCCACATTGCCGCCGATGCCGCGGAAATGCTCGAAGCCGCCGGGGCCGTGGACGTCCACACCGACGCCAGCATGGATCCCTTCGGCCACGCCATCCACGAGGTCGGTGTGGCGCGCATGGGAAGCGACCCCAAGAAATCCGTGCTCAACAAATATTGCCAGGCCCACGATGTGAAGAACTTGTTTGTGATGGACGGCAGTTCGTTCGTATCGAGCGGCTGCCAGAACCCGACGCTCACCATGATGGCGATTGTCTGCCATTCGTGCGATTATCTTGTCCGAAGTCTCAATCGGCATGAGCTGTAGGGGAGCGCGGCGCGCGCCCATCCGCCGAGGGCGCACGCCGTTCGCCCCTAAGTAGGCACTCAAGGAGCTGACTATGAACCGCCGCCATTTTGCACGGAACATCGCCACCGCTCTTGGAGCTACGGCCTTAGGGGGCAATACTGTTTCCGCCCGAAGAAGGAGTCTTGCTGCGCGGCCCGCCGTGACGGGCAGGCCGGGCGCTGAGGAGGGCGAAGCGCCGGGCGTGCCGTTCAAGCTCTCGGTGATGCTCTGGACGGTATTCAACAAACTGCCGTTCGAAGAGCGGCTGGAAAAAGTCGCTGAGGCGGGCTACCACAACGTCGAGCTTGTGGGCGAATACAAAGGCTGGTCTGAGGACAAGTTCCAGAACGCGGTCAAAAAGAAGCGCGAGTTGGGGCTGACCTTCGACGTGACGGCTGGGCTTGGCCACGGCGTCGCCGACCCCAAAGCCCGGGAAGCCTTTCTTTCGGACCTCAAGGCGGAACTGCCCATCATGGAAAAGATCGAGTGTAATGCCATCATCGTGATGTCGGGAAACCGCGTGCCGGGGCTCGCGCACGAGCAAATGCACCAGAGTTGTGTCGAAGGTTTGAAGCGCGCGGCGGAGCTCGTCGAGGGGAAAAACGTCCGCCTGCTGCTCGAAAACATCGACCCGGAAGAAAACCCGAAATACTTTCTGACCTCCGTTGCCGAGGGCTTCGAGATCGTCCGCGAGGTCAACCAGCCGCATGTGCAGTTTCTCTGCGATTTCTTCCACGAGCAGATTGCAGAAGGGAACTTGATTGAAAAACTAAAGAAAAACATCGATCTTGTGGGACTCGTTCACATCGCCGACGTCCCGGGCCGGCACGAGCCGGGCACGGGCGAAATCAATTACGCGAACATATTCAAGACGCTGGGCGAGCTTAACTACCGGCACTACGCCGCCATGGAGTACCTCCCGACCTACGACGCCGTGACTAGCCTGCGCACCGAGCGCGAAAAAGCACTGAAGGCGGGACGCGTCTAGATGCTCCGGCGACCGGCCCGCGCCGTGGCCCCCTACCGTCTTGCGCTGCTCCTCATCTTTTCAGGCTGCCTTTCCCGCGCGCAAGCCCAGTCGAACCCACTCCCTCCACTTCAGGATACTCAGCTCTGGTTGGACCTTGAGGCCAATCATTCTCTCAGTGAAAAGACCGATTTCTTCGTGGATGGCGGCCTGCGATGGGGTCGAAACCTGAGCGGGCTTGTATACGAGCGCGTGGCGGCGGGAGTCTCGATTCAACCGAGACGGTACCTCAGGCTGACACCCCGTTACACTTTTATCGACACGGAGCCGACCGCCACTCAGGAAGTCCGTGAGAATCGTCTGGGATTCGAATGCACTTTGACAGCCTTCCTCCGGCGATGGACGATTGCGGACCGAAACGTCATCGAACGCCGGTTCCGCCAACCTCAGGACTCCACCCGCTTCCGAAATCGTCTGCGGCTTGAAAGGCCATTCAAGTTTTCCGGGTCTTCCTTTTACGGATTCGTTAGCGATGAGCTCTACTACGACCGGGCCTACCATGAGTGGAACCGCAACCGCTTCCTGGCCGGCGGCGGGAAGGCCCTGAGCCCTAGTTTGTCGGTCGAGGTCTATTTCGTCCGACAGAAAGATTACGCCAGCCGCCCCAACGACCTCAACGGCGTTGGTTTGATGTTGAGGACACGCTTTTAAGGATCGCTCCCTACGCGCTCCTATTCATTCCACCCTTCGTGCTCTTGCCAGTCGGTGATGCGAAGGTGGATCTCCTCGCGCGGGAGCTCGCTCGAGGTCTTGCGCATGCCTTCGTTAATGTTTCCATCCTGGGACTGATAAATCCATCCCATCTCCTGCTTGAGCGCGGCCGCTTCGCTGCTCAGATGGATCGCCACCCTTTCGTAATGATACGGAGCGGGTTTATAGCCGCCCGCGCCGTAGGCTTCGTCGGCCCAAATCACGGTCGCGGGGTCGAGGCCATGGGCCTTGAGCAATTCGTCTGCGGCTTTGACGACGAACCAGTTCGCCGTGCGGTGGTCCACGTGGCGCTCGTCGGGGTGTGGCAAGGCGATGAGCGCCGGCCGGTACTTCGTGATGAGCTCCTTTGTGATGTCAATTACCGCATCGCGCGAGTAGGGCAGGTTGGGCTTCAGGATGTCTTCATAGGGCGCGTGGTCCACAGCCAGGTAAACCGAAAAGAAAGGGTCGGAAGAATTCCGGTGTTTGAACCAAATGTCTTGTGAGCCGCCGTCGGGGAGACCGAGGAAAATCAGATTGTCGCGCGCGAGGCCGATGTGCTCGAGCGCCTCGGAAGTCTCTTCCATGCGCACCATGCCGAACTCGCGGGCTTCGTTCGGCCCGCAGGGCCTCGAGTAATACCGCTCACAGGCGCCAACGTCGCCGCCGGTGAAGACCACCACGTGAATGGGGATGCCCGCTTCCGCGGCGGCGCGAATCAGGCCGGCGTAGGCATGCTCGTCGTCCTCGTGCGGGCAAAAGACCAGAACGGAAGAAGGCAGTTCGTTGACGGCGAACTCGATCTCCGCGCGCGCCAGAGTCGCCTCGCCTGCAAGCCGAAGCGTCAATCGCAAGCGGTACGCTCCCGGCGCGGTTTTCTCCGCAACGCTTCCGGCGTCCGCGTCGAAGGCATGCGACTCTCCTGGAGCAAGGTCGAAGCCGGAGAGTACGCTTGTCTCGTGAAGGGAATGGCCCGCCGTGTCCGTGATCTCGCCGCGCAGCTCCAAGTTCTTCCATTCTTCCTGGGTGGGATTCTTGACCGAGCCTTTCACGGGCACCAAGTCGCCCCGCCGCAACAGCGTGTGCGAATGGTCGAGGGTTATAGCCCGAGATATTTCGCTCGGCGGATAAAATTCGCGGTACTTGGTGTAATCAATGTCGGAATTGTAGGCATGCGTGAAATTATAGCTGTAGGGCTTGCGTGGATCGCGCCCGGACCCGCGGACCACCGCAAAGGGGGAGAACTGCATGTCGTAAAGCAGGCTGCGGCCGGAATCCCAAAGCGCCACGGTGTAATGATCCACTTCCGGAGGCGGAGTTTTGAAGTGGCGCGCCGGTCCGCCCGCGCCGAGCACGGCCACTTGTTGGCCCTGCAAGAACGCCGCCGTGCCTGCAGCCATCATGGGGATGGTGACGACACCGTGGGCCGGAACAGTCATGTTGTCGCGCAAGACGCGCAGAGCGAGTTCGGGATTCGCTTCTTCCGGACTCGTGGCGCCCGGCGCGAAGGTCGAAATCCAGGGATAGTTCGCGTTTGAAAATTCCACACGCAAGCCGGAAAGGTCGTGGTCGGTGAGGTTTTCGACGGCCACTTCGCACTCGATGGGCTCGCCGACATCGTAAAACGTCTTGTCCAGTTTCACGCTAACGATGCGGGCAAGTTTGCGGTAGACGCCGAAGGCGCGGAGTTTCTTCGAGGCGAGCGTTTGCCCCGAGGACTTTTCCTCCACGTGCACCGTCACCGAATAGAGGCCCGTCGGGGCGTCGGCGGGAATGGGCCACGCGGCCTCGAAACGCGTGCCTGCGGGCCCGGGCTCGCCTTTTCGGTCCATTTCGACACTCGCGACAGCTGTGGTGCCGACGTACTGGATGTCCGCGAAGACCACGGCCGCAGGCGTGCCCGTTTCCGCGCCTTTGACCCAGGCGTAAAATCTCGCGACGCTCCCGGCGTTGTACCCAACATCGGAGGGTCCGCCTGAAATCGTAATGGTTTCCGCTGGCCGTAGCCACGGCGCCGCCAGGATTGCTATCAGCACCATTGTCCCGAGATTGTTCCATCGTTTCATGTTGTCTCCTTTTCGCGTTTAAACACTCGGGTTTGGAAAGCGGCGAAGCGGCTCGGATTCTTCGCGCGGCTCGCGGCCGCGGAGGAAGTCGAAATCGCATCCTTCGTCGGCCTGTAGGATGTGGTCGAGGAACATCCGCCCGTAGCCTCGCGTGTAGTGTGGCTTCGGCGGGCGCCAGGAGGCGAGGCGCTTTTTAATTTCACCGTCCGACACGAGCAGCTCCAGTCTGCGCGCGGCCACGTCCAGCTCGATTTCATCGCCGTCGCGGACGATGGCGAGTGGCCCGCCCACGGCAGCCTCCGGCGCGACGTGGACGATGAGCGTCCCGAAGCTCGTGCCGCTGATGCGCGCGTCGCTCAGCCGCACGACGTCTTTAACTCCGGCTTTCAAGAGTTTTGTCGGGATGGGCAGGTGGCCCCACTCGGGCATGCCGGGAGCGCCCTTCGGCCCGGCGTTCTTGAGCACCAGGACGCTCGACTCATCCACCGGCAAATTCGGGTCGTCGAAGCGCGCGAGCAAGTCTTGGTTGTTTTCGAAAACCACGGCGCGCCCGCGGTGTTTCAGCAACTGGGGGGACGCGGCCGACTGCTTCACCACCGCGCCCGCGGGAGCAAGGTTGCCCTTGAGCACCGCGGTTCCGCCTTCCGGCCCCAGCGGCTGGCCAAGCGGGCGGATGACCTCGCGATTGTAGCAGGCGGCTCGCACCACGTTTTCTCCAAGCGGCTTGCCAGTTACGGTCCCCGCGCTCGCGTGGAGCAATGGAAGAAGCTCTTTAATAACCGCCGCGAGACCGCCGGCGTTGAACAGGTCTTCCATAAGGAACTTTCCGGAGGGCTTGATATCCGCAATCAACGGCGTCGCACGTGAAATCTCGTCGAATCGAGCCAGCGGCAACGCGATGCCGAGCCGGGCCGCTATCGCCACCAGGTGCACGATGGCATTTGTAGAGCCGCCGATGGACATCAGGACGCGGATAGCGTTCTCGAAAGCCTCGCGGGCCATCACGCGGCTCGGGCGCAAGTCCTCCCTTGCCATCTCGACGACCCGCGCGCCGCTTTCTTCGGCCAGGGCCTTGCGCCGCGCGTCCACGGCCGGGACATCCGCGGCGCCGGGGAGCGTCATTCCGAGCGCCTCCGCCATGGCCGCCATCGTGGACGCCGTCCCCATGACCGTGCAGTGCCCGGCGCTACGTGAAACGCAGCCCTCGATTTCGCAGAATTCCTCCTCGCCCAGCCGCCCGGCCCGCACCTCGTCCCAGTAGCGCCGCAAGTCCGTGCCGGAGCCGATCTCGCGCCCGCGCCACATCCCGCCGAGCATCGGCCCGCCGGGGACCATGATGGCGGGCACGTCCGCGCTCGCGGCCCCCATCAATTGCGCGGGCGTCGTCTTGTCGCACCCACACAGGAGCACCACTCCGTCGAGAGGATACGCTCGGATGCATTCCTCCACGTCCATCGCCATCAAGTTGCGATAAAGCATGGTCGTCGGCTTCATCAGCATTTCGCCGAGAGAAATAGTGGGGAACTCGAGTGGGAATCCGCCTGCCGCCCAGACGCCGCGCTTCACCGCTTCGGCGAGTTGCCGCAGGTGGGCGTTACAATTGTTCAACTCGCTCCAGGAATTTGCGATGCCAATGACGGGCTTGTCTTGGAAGTCGCGGCTGCTGAAACCCTCCGCTCGCAGCCAGGCGCGATGCGCCAGGCCCCAGCGGTCGTTTTTCCCGAACCAGTCTCGACTGCGAAGTCGAATTTGCGCCATGCCTGCCTCCCTGAATGATTCGAGAACTACTTATAGCAGAAAGCGGTGACGTTCTGAGCTTGCTGTAGCGCCGGTCTATGACCGGCGGCCTTTTGTTGGGGAGTGCCGCGCGAGGCCGCGGGAGGGCACAGCCCTCCCTTGCCCGCCGGTCATAGACCGGCGCTACAGGGGCGGTTGTCGCTACATTTTGCAGGATTCAGCAGGTCGGGAATTCGTGGCGATCGGCCGCGGGGCGTGCGAAAATAGGCGCCGGTCGTGGACGATGGCCAACGTCGGCAAAATCCCAGCCGAAATTGGTTCTGTCTCACGCGGTGCGCGCGAATGGGAATAGTTGTGCACGTGAAATTCATCCGACAATTCGCGCTTGCCGTGGGCGGTGCGCTGGTCTTGGCCGCGACGCTCGCCCCGCAGACGCCCTCGAATAAGGAAAGCACGAAATCCCTAGGCCCTCGCTCGGCGCCGGTGCAAGGTGAGATCTGCGTGGTGTGCAATCGGCCCGTGGGCGCGGACGACGACGTTTACATCGTCCACGGTCAGCGGATGGCGGTGCATCGCGGGGAATGTCTCGGGGAGCTCGAAAGTCACATTGAGAAATATAAGGCCCGCCTGCGTCCCTCCGGGAATTTTCTCGGCATCGAGCCGGACGCCACGGCGGCGCTTACGACGCGCTGGCTCGCCCTGGGTCTCTATGTCCTGGTCGGCCTGGTTTTCGCGGCGCTTTCGGTGAATCGAGCCATCAACGCCGGGCAGAGCCCTGCGCCGTGGTTCTTCGCGGGATTCTTCCTGAACATTTTCGCCTGGACCGTCCTCGTGGCCCGGCACCGAAGGATTGCGAGCCTTGCGCCCAAGGGCCTCGCGAAAGTCCCGCAAACCGCCGCACCCTTGGCCTGTCCCACCTGCGGTCACTTGAATCATCCCGCGGCTTCGAAATGTCTTGGCTGCGGCGCGAAGCTTGAACCCGCGACGGATTCGGAAGCGGCGCGAGCGGGGCTGGGACAAGCCTCCTAAGTGGAGTTTCCTTGATCGAGAGGATAAAGAACGGCATCGTAAGAATTTTCACGAGCGCCAATATGTCGGAGCGCCGTCCCGCGCTCAAGGCTCAGCAGGAGAGCACCGTCCCTGGCGTCTACGTCATCGGCGACCTCGCCGGCGCGCCGGTCATCAAGCTCGCCATGGACCAGGGATTCGAATTCATCGAGCACCTCGCCTCGCTTCCCGACGGGCGCGCGAACGACCCCGACGTCTACGACCTGATCATCGCGGGCGGGGGCGCCGCTGGCCTGAACGCCGCTCTTGCCGCCAAAGACCGCGGGTTTTACACGCTGGTGCTCGAGAAATCGAAGCTCGCGAACACCATCGAAAATTTCCCCGAGGGCAAGTGGGTTTACGCCGAGCCGGACCAAATCCCGCCCAAAGGCAAGCTTTGGCTCGACGGCGCGCGAAAGGAAGACCTGATTGCCCGATGGCACCAGATCGTCCGCGACAACGCGCTCGACGTGCGCACTGAAGAAGGCCTGATGAAGCTCGAGAATCTGCCGAAGGGCGGCTTTCGGGTGGTGAGCGAGAAATCCGAATATCGCGCCCGGCGCGTCCTTATCGCCACCGGGCAGCGCGGCAACCCGCGCCAGTTGGGCGTCCCCGGAGAAGGCCGTGAGAACGTCTACCACCAGCTCTACAGCCCCCGCCACTATCACAACGAGGACATCCTGGTGGTGGGCGGCGGCAACAGCGCGGTCGAGGCGGCGCTCGTCCTCGCGGAGCAAAACCGCGTCCGGCTTTCTTATCGCGGCGCTGAGTTCGCGCGCCTCTTTAAGGACAACGAACGAAAACTCCAGGAAGCCGTGGCGAGGAAGAAAATCGAGATTCTGCTCAATTCAAATGTCCAAGAGTTTCGTGAAAGAGAGGCGGTGTTGAAAATCGCGCGCGGGGGGCGCGCGGAAACCGTGACGGTCCCCTCGCATCACGCCTTCGTATTGGTTGGCGCCGAACTCCCCACGGCGTTCCTTAAATCCCTCGGCCTGAAAATGGAAAACGAATGGAATGGCAATTGGGCGCGCGCGGCGGCGCTGGTGCTCCTGACCCTCTTCGGCCTTTGGATTTTCGGCGGCCACGCTTCGTTCGTCGGGGATAGCCTGGCTCAAATCCCCAGAATAGCTGGATTCCTCGCCGCCGCTGCGGGCCTCGTCGCTCTCTTATGGACGGGCTCGCGCGGCGACCGTTTTGCGTGGCTGGGCGTGTCGTTCATAGCTGCATACACAATTTACGGAGCGAAGCTCGGCTCGGGCCGGGAATTCTGGCCGTTCCGCGAATGGGGCTACAAAGCGCTCTCGTTTTTCAATCGCCCGTGGTCTTTTTGGTACACGGTGCTCTACACGCTGGTCATGACGGTCTTCGGCATTCAGGCCCTGAAGCGCTGGGGCCTGGACCGCAAGGACAAATTCCAGGTCTGGCGCTACGTGAGCCTTCTCGGGTTTCAGTGGACTTTCTTTTTCCTGGTTCCGGAATTTCTTTTTCAGTGGGCGGTCAAATACCAATGGGTGGGCGCGCGGCTGGCCTCGGACCCTGTCTTCGCCAATCAGCCCTGGCGCGCTTACGGGATTGTTTATGCCTGGCCGCTGTTTTTCTACACCTTCTTTTATAACCCCGCGCAAGTTTGGGTGGTTTGGGGCGTGCTCCTGACGTTCGTCATCATCCCGGTTTTCGTGCTCTTCAACGGCAAGCGTTATTGCTCCTGGATATGCGGGTGCGGGGGTCTGGCAGAGACTCTCGGCGACCGCTGGCGGCACCTGGCGCCCAAGGGCCGCGCGAGCATCCGGTGGGAAAACATGAATCTGGTGGTGCTCATCGCCGCAGCCGTGGTGACGGTGATGATGGTGCTCAAGGACGGGCTTTCCTGGCTCGGCCGGCCGGCGACGCTCGGGCTTGACGCCTATCACCTGATGGCCGACGTTTGGCTGGTGGGCATTCTCCCCGTGACGCTCTACCCCTTTCTCGGCGGAAAGATTTGGTGCCGCTACTGGTGCCCGCTCGCGAAGCTGATGCACCTGATGGGTCACCTTTACACGAAGCTCGGGATCAGCCGCTACGAAATTGTCGCCAACGATAAATGCATCGCTTGCACGGAGTGCTCCCGGAATTGTCTGGTGGGGATTGACGTCATGCGCTTCGCGCTGAAGCAAGAAGCCATTAATAACGCCAACTCCTCGTGCATCGGCTGCGGCATCTGCGTCACCGTCTGCCCCATGGATGTCTTGAGCTTCGGCGCGGGGGCTGCCAGCCCTCTGGTTCAGATCCAGCCCGCGCATCCGCCCGCGGGCAGCACCGCCAGTGCCCAGTCGTAGTGCCGCCCTACCTCGAGGATCGCAAAAACCGGAACAAATACTAGCCGGGGAATTGTCATCTGGTTCGCGGGCGTGAAGATGCCCGAAGTCATATGTCCGAAGGCACCCTACCCAGCCGTCTGAAGGGCTGTCGGACGCGACCCTATTCGCGTGGCAGTATGGGCACCACACTTACGAAGCGCAGAAGCCATCCTGACCCCCATGGATGGCGGAGTTGCGCATAAGAGGTGAAGGACACGCAACCGAGCAAGATGCGAATACTGCCCGACTTCGACGAGCCTCCGGTAACCGAGACGGCGCTCGGGGTACAGTTCGCACCAGTCGAAGGCTGGGATATTCCTCATTTTGGGTTATTTTGGCATGAGATCCGCAGCCGATATCCTCGCTTTGAGGTTCAGCCTTTGCTCGTGTCTGAGGTCGAGCGCCCCGCCTTAGAGTTCAAACAGACTCAACCACCGTCCGTGGAGTTGGTCTCAAGGCCACCGGTACGCTGTTGGTTTCTCAATGAATCGAATACAGAGCTCATACAGGTCCAGCAAGATAGGTTTGTGCACAACTGGAGAAAGATGGTCGGAAGCGGGGCGTACCCACATTACGAAGAGCATGTTCGCCCTGCATTTGAGAGCGATTGGCAAGATTTTCGCGATTTTCTAGCCTCACGGGACCTGGGTCTGCCGGAGGTCCGTCAATGCGAAGTTATCTATGTGAACCACCTTGACCGCGGCAAAGGTTGGGACACTTTCGCTGACCTGCCGACGCTATTCCCTTGCTGGGCGGGGGCTGCCTCTGGGAACTTCTTGCCGTCTCCCGAGAGCATATTATTTAATGTGAGTTACCTGATGCCGGAAAGCCAGGGACGGTTGCGGATTGCGCTCGTCCATGCTTTCCGACCCGTCGACGCGAAAGAAACTCTTCAATTAACTCTTACTGCGCGAGGCAGGCCAGGTTCGGGCGAAACCTCGGACATTCTCAAGTGGCTTGATCTAGGAAGAGAGTGGGTCGTTAGAGGGTTCACAGACTTCACAAGCGAACGAATGCATCAACTTTGGAAGAGAAAAATGTGACAGATTCGGCAGTGGCCTTCGATGAGTCGAGGTCGAGATTGGAAGAGCCCACGACGGGCTCTCAATTGACGGGGATAGTCACGCTTTCCCACGCCACGGACGCCCTAATCAGCTCGCTCCGCAGGATCGCTGAACTGATGCTCCTGCCAGATGATTGGGACAGCTACGGCAGCCCTCGAATACAGCTAGTAGCGGCCCAAAGGGCGGCCGAGGTACTTTCCGCAGCAGAAAACGAGGCTTTCCTCACTCCCCAGATCGTCCCCGTGTCTGGCGGTGGCCTCCAGATCGAATGGACAAGCGGCCGGCGGGAGCTCGAGATCGAGATCTTGCCCCACGGCGACGTCGAGTATTTAATCGCCGAGGGCGAGAAGACGTACGAAGCCCCCCTTCCCACCCGAGACATCTCCTGGTACGTCCCAGAGCTTGTGCGCTGGTTATCCGGTGCGAGGGCTTATGTCGCCCCGGTTAGATGACCCCGTTTCAATCCCCGACGACGAGGACCTGTGGCGCCGCGTGTACCCCGCTCAAGCGTGCTTTAAGCAGCTCGACGGAGGACATTGGAGACCCTCCTCTGCCATGTTCTTGGATCGCACCACGGGGGAGGTGTCAGTTCACAGAGCCTCGCTTACAACGGCAGGGCTTGTGCTAGCCCGCTACCCCCGCCACAGCCTGGCAGCGATCAAAGCCGCGATCCCTCGCCGACTTGGTTATGCCGTCTGTCCCGATCCGATCATGAACGATCCGGTGCGGGATGATGACCCCGCCCACGCATTGATTTGCCCTCCTGGGATCGGCAGCGGCAAAATCAAAGCGAACGCTCGCGAGATGGCGCAAGCGGCCGCGTGGGTAGTCCTTCGAAATCCCCCGTACTAACCAACACGCCGCTCCCTCGACTTCCCAGAATAGAGCTCCCAACCGGACTAAGATTTAAGCGGGGAGCCACGGTTGGGGCTTTCCCAACCGCGGGCTTTTTCCGTGTGCCAGAATCACCTCATAATCCGGTGAACTTGGGCTTAAACGTGGCTGGCAACCTTCAGGCGCCGAATTCCTGGAATTTCGGATAAACTCCATGGCCGCATGAGAATTGTCGAGGTCCGGCTGCATTGGATTCGAATTGGATTCCACGAGCCCTTTCGGATCTCAAGTGGGGAAGTGTCGGCGAAGGACGCCATCGTGGTAGAGCTCGTCGCTGAAGACGGCAGCAGGGGCTGGGGCGAGGCGTCGCCGATGGCAGGGGCGTTTTATTCCGTCGAGACGCCGGAATCCACCTGGAAATTTCTGCGCGACCGGCTGGTGCCGAGTTTTTTGGCGCGGCCCGAGCCTGCGTGCCGAGAGAAGCTTGATCCCATGAGTTGCTTCGAACAATTGTCCGAGTTTCCCGGCGAGCCCTTCGCCAAGGCGGGGCTCGAAGGAGCGGTCTGGGACCTTCGCGCGACCTTGGAGCGAAAACCGCTTTGGGCGTTGCTCGGCGGAAGCGCCCGCGCGATTGAGTCCGGCGCCGCCATCGGCCTTTTTCCCACGCTCGAGGAGCTCCTCGAGCGCGTGCGGCGATTCCTCACGGAGGGTTACCGGCGAATTAAAATCAAAATCGCGCCGGGGAGCGACGTCGCGCTGGTCAGCGCCGTGCGCGAGCATTTCGGCGGGATCCCTCTGATGGTGGACGCGAACGCGGCGTATCGACTCGAGGATGCCGGTATCTTTGAAGAGCTCGACCGCTTCGACCTTTTGATGATCGAGCAGCCTTTGGCGCGCCGAGCCCTCGAAGAACACGCCGAGCTTCAGCGCCGATTGCGCACGCCGATTTGCCTGGATGAGTCGGCGGAAGACCTTGCGGCTGTCCGAGAGATCATTCGCTTGAAGAGCGCGCGCATCTTGAATATCAAAGTCCAGCGCATGGGCGGCCTCGGGCCCGCCAAGCTCGCGCACGATCTCGGCCAAGCCGCCGGAATTCCCTGTTGGCTCGGCACCATGCCCGAGCTCGGGATCGCTTCGGCCCAGGGGCTGCACCTCGCGACACTCCCCAATTTCCGCTACCCGACGGACGTGGAGGCTTCCGAGCGGTGGTTTGTGGATGATATTATCTCGCCTCCCATCGAGGTTTCCCACGAGGGTCTGATTGAAATCCCGGAGGGGCCGGGGATGGGTTACCGCGTCGCCGCCGAAAAACTTTCTGGCGCCTCGATCTTGACGGAGAGGGTACAGCTGTGAGCGTTTTCAGCCTGGAAACGATCCGCCGGCGCTTGCTTCACGGGCTGATCCCTGCCGTGCCGGTGCCCTTCAACGCCCGCGCTGAAATTTCCCTTGAGGCTCAGGAGCGATATGCCGGTTTCATGGCCCGCGAGCGCGTGGCTGGCGTAGCCGTTTGGGCGCACACGGGCCGCGGGCTGCGCCTGACGCGCACCCAACGTCTCGAGGTCCTGCAGACCTGGACGCGGGCGCTCGGAGCCGACGAGGTCGTCGTCGCGGGCGTGGGCGGCTCACCCGAAGCGGCAGCGGATTTTCCCTGCTACGCCGCCTCCGCCGTCGAAATGGCTCGCGATGCCATCGCCCACGGCGCCCATGCGCTGCTCGTCCATCCTCCGCGCATTTTTCATCGTGCCAAGGGAGGCGACGAATTGATTCTGGAGTTTCACAATCGGCTGGCAGACTTGGGCGCTCCACTGATTCTCTTTTATCTTTATGAAGCCGCGGGTGGAATCCTTTATTCTTCCGGATTGCTCCGTCGCCTGCTTGCGTTGCCAAATGTCTTAGGCATCAAGCTCGCGACGCTCGACAGCGTCATGACTTTTCAGGACGTGGCGGGGCTGGTTCGGAGGGAATTCCCGGGAAAGCTCGTCATCACAGGGGAGGACCGCTTCTTCGGCTACAGCCTGATGTGCGGCGCCGAGGCCGCGCTCGTGGGCATGGGCGCGACGTGCGCGACGCTGCAGAAAAAAATGATCGAGAGCTTCTTCAGAGGGCGTTCCGCCGAGTTCCTGGAGCTTTCACGCCAAGTGGACCGGCTCTCGCAATCGCTTTTTCGCGCGCCGATGGAAGGCTACATCCGCCGAATTCTTTGGGCGCTCGCACATCAGGGTGTGATCGAGCGCGAGTCCGCGAACGATCCCTGGGGGCCGGAGCTCGCCGAAAGCGAATTCGCTGAGCTCGGAAAGATTGTGAAAGAATTAGGGACTAGATCTGCCGCTTGAGCGCTTCGGCCCGGCTCCAGCAGGTCGCTGAAAAACCCAATCTTGTCATGCTGAGCCCGTTCGCCATTCCGCTGCGAACGGCCCTGAGCGCGGCGAAGGGGCTCAGAGTAAACTTCGCGAAGCATCCCTGCATTGCATTGAAAACAAATGACAGAGATTCTTCGCGCAGTTTACCCTGAGCGGGGGGTGAAGGGATTCTTCGCTTCGCTCAGAATGACAAAGCGAAGAGCTTGCCCTGAGCGAAGCGAATTGGGCTCAGAATGACAGGTTCCAGAAGGTTTTTCGGCAGCACGCTAGGCCAATCCGTCCCCGACCGAGCCTTCATGTTCGAATTTCTGCCCCCGCGAGTCCGCTTGCAAGGTGAGCCCCATGCGGGCGAGCGCGAAGCCCGGCAAATCGCCGAGGACTTCGAACGCTTTCGCGACGGGCTGCCGCGCCCACTCGAAGCTTACGTCCATTCCGCCTACGGACTCGACCTCGCGAGTACTTACGGCGGTTGGAGCGTGAAGAACCCTTTCGGAAAGGGCTCCGGTCAGCTTTCGCTTGCCCTCCACCAAGTCTCGAAAGACGCCGAGGCGGGGCTCGGTTTCACCGTCCTCAAAACGCTCATCGCCGAGGACTCGTCAGGCGCGCAGGCGATGCACGAATGGGCCATTCCCGAAACTCGAATGTCGGTGGAGCGAATCCGAGGGAAAAGTGGCAAGGAAGGTTGGACGGTCACCTGGAAGGGGCGCGGGTGGTTTGATACCTTCGCGGCCTATTGCGACCTCTTCACTCGCTCCCTCGAGGCGGCCCGGCCCGCCGGGATGCTGGTGGCGCCTTCGGTGAAGTACCACCTGCCGACCCCGGCGGAAAGTTTCTGGAAGGAAGACGAATACCGCTTCACCACCGCCCGGCTGGTTGAAGTCTGGCGCGGGCAGAATCTCAGCCCGCCGATGCCGCTCGAAAAGGATTTCAGCCCCACGCTCGCCGGTTCCGCTCGTGCCAGCGAGGAAGCGAAAGTGCTCGAGTGGCTGGAAACAGTTCCAGGCCTCGTCCACAGCGCCGCCCCCCGCCAGGTTTCATTGGGCCTCAAGCTCTTCAATACCTTGTTCGAGGACGAATTCCAATTGCGGATGCTCAACCGCGTGATTTCCGCCTCCCCGGGCGCGAATCGGGCGGATTTCCTGATCTACGCCAACCGGCTTTACGACCCGGACAAAGTTTTCGACGGCCATCAAGGCGTGGCCTACGGCGGGCCGGATTTGAGCGACCGAAACCTTGCTGTGCTCGAACGCTTTCTGGACACTGGAAAGCCGAGCTCTCTTCCCCTCAGCGCCACGGGCGATATATGCTCCGGGCGCGTGGCGGCCGAATACCTGCTACGCGGCGTTTCGAGCTTCCAGATGCACACGGTTTTTCAGTTGCCGGACGGAGAATACGCGATGCGCGCGGGAAGCAAAACCGAAAAGGTGTTGCACCTGCTGCTGTTCCATCCGCGAGAAGGGTTCATCGCCTGGCTGCTCGACCTCCGGCGGCGGTTCGGGTGGCGGGCCGGCGCGAATGTTGGACAGATCGCGGCGTGGTGCCGCGAGCATTGGAATACTATTCGTGAGGCATTCGAGACCTAGCGGTTTGCTAGTAGCTTTTCGAGCGAAAAAACTTATGGACGTTCGAATACGGGTCATGAAGCGTGCGGACATTCCGGCCGGAATGCGGTTGAAGGACTTGGCGGGATGGAACCAGACAGAAGCCGACTGGGAGCGATTCCTCGACGCCAGCCCCCAAGGCTGCTTCGCCGCCGAAACAGCCGGACGCGTCGTCGGAACTTCCACGACGATTGTTTATGAAGGGCGATTCGCCTGGATAGGCATGGTCCTTGTGGATCCCGAGTTTCGCCGCCACGGCATCGGCGCCGCGCTGCTCGACCGGGCACTCGAGCACCTGGACTCGCTGGGCGTCCCCGCGGCGAAGCTCGACGCGACGCCCGAGGGGCGGCCCGTTTATGAGCCGCGCGGATTTGTCGCCGAGTTCGAAATCGAGCGCTGGGTGCTCGCGCGGCAGCCTCCTCTTCCGGCAGTGGTAAGGGATGACGCGCTCGCCGCCCTTCGGCCCATTCTCAATCTCGACCGGGAAGTTTTCGGCGCGGATCGCTCCCATCTCCTCGCCTCGCTCGACCGCGATGCGCCCGAATTAACTCTGCTCCGAGAAGAAAAAGGGAAAGCCGCCGCGTACGCCCTCGGCCGGCACGGCTCTCGGGCCGATCACCTGGGCCCGTGGATGGCCGGGGAAGAATCCGCGGCAGCCGAAATTCTCGACGAGTTCCTTCGCCGCACGCGGCGTGAGAGGGTTTTCGTGGATATCGTCAAGTCCAATCGGTTTGCGGAAAAGCTGGTGCGCGCTCGCGGCTTCGTTTTTTCGCGGCCGCTAACGCGCATGGTTCGAGGGCCGAACGGCTACCCCGGGCGGCCGGAACTCCTTTGCGCGGTCCTCGGGCCGGAGTTCGGATGAGCCCGGCCTCCGCCAATTCGCGCCAAAAATTCTACGGCTGCTGGGTGACGCTCGCCGCCTTTCTCAACCTCTTTTTCGTCGTGGGAATCGTCTTTTACGGCTTCCCGTTTTTTTATGCCTCGCTCGTGGACGACCTCGGTTTTACGCGCAGCCAGGTGACAGAAGGGATTTTGTGGGGATTTATCCTCGCCGCCCCGTTTTCCTTTTTTCTCGGCGCCTTCATTGACCGCTACGGCCCGCAGCGTGTCATTTTGTGGGGATTAGTATTGGTGGGGTTTCCTCTGGTCCTCATGGGTTTGATGTCGAAAGTGTGGCAGTACTACGCGCTCTCGATCGCCGAAGTGGTAGGCTACATCCTCGCGGGACCGATTCCGAATCAAGTCCTGATCAGCAACTGGTTCGAAAAAAAGCGCGGCCGCGCGATGGGGTGGGCCTACCTCGGACTCGGCGCGGGCGGCGTGGCGGCGCCGCTCGTGGCTCATCAGCTCATCGCGCGGTTTGGGTGGCGGCAGGCCTTTGAAATCACGGGCATCCTCATCATGGCCGTGCTTTTTCCCGTCGGTTGGTTCGTAACCCGGTCGTCGCCGGGCGAGCTGGGCCTATTCCGTGACGGCGCCGGGGAGCCAAGATCCACCGACCCAACGAGAGTTAGCGTTCGGAGGGCGCTGGGCACCGTAAATTTCTGGCTGATCCTCGTCGGCAGCGCGCTCGTCATCGGCGCTATCGGAACTGTCATCCAGCAATTTGTTCTCTTCCTGAGAGACCAGGGCTATTCCACGGCGACGGCTGCACGTTTTTCGAGCGCCTTACTCCTCGCGGGCCTTGCCGGGCGCGTTATCGTCGGATATCTCGCCGACCGGTTTCAGAAGAAAAACGTCATGGCTTTTTTCTACCTCCTGCTGGCCATGGCGATTCCGCTCCTATTCTTTGCGCGCCAGCCCGGCGCGGTGTGGTTGTTCGCGCTGGTTTTCGGTTTTGCGATGGGCGCCGATTACATGCTCATCCCGCTGGTCACGGCGGAGTGCTTTGGCCTGGCTTCGCTCGGTCAGTTGTTGACCGCCATTATCATGGCGGATTCACTCGGACAATGGTTCGGGCCGTGGTCCGCCGGCCGAATCTTCGGCGCGACGGGGAGCTACAACATGGCGTGGGCTGCGGTGACCGCAGCGGGGATTGTCGGCGCCGCGGCGATCTCGGCGGTCAATCCGGCGAGAACCCGGAAGAGCGAAAAGTGATCGAGCGCCGTTCCGCGTCAGGAATCCACCCTACGCGGAAAAGGCCGCCCGATTTGAATCGGTCATCCCCTTAGGTTAAGCTAAGTTTGAGAGGGAGCGTCTCGGAGCGCAGGCGGTGTTGAGGGGCGATGCAGGAGAAGTTCCGGGACCCAGCGGGGTTCGAGGCGACCCTGACGGATGCGTGCTGGGCGCACATTACGGCGCGGCATCCCGTGATGGAGCCGTTCAGGGAATCTGTAGCGGAAGCCATACGGCAACCTGACGGGATTCATCTGGGCAAAAGGGATCCCGCGCGGAGGATTTACCGAAAGAGATACGCGCACGTTCCGGACGTCGGTGATTCGCTTGACCTCCTTGTTTTCGTGGACGGCGTGGATGGGTATGTCGCGACAGCGTATTTCAGAGCGTTATCGCTTCGCGGGCTCGGTGATTTGATATGGCCTTCCGAGTAGTGCAGGAGTTCAAATTCGAGCAAATGGACTATAGTTACGACCGCCGCGGGGACGTACTGGATATCTCGTTTGGACCGCCAGCTTCGGCGATCGCATTACAGGTGGAGGACTGGCTGGCCATTCAGGTGCGAATAAACCCTCCCCGGCTCCAGGGGGTGACCATTGTTGGGTCCAGGAAAATATTCGAGAAGATCAACCGCTATGCCGAGAAAGAATTACTCGACCGCATGAGGAGATTGGGCGGAGTCAAGATGTCCATATCATACGATGATGGGTCCGATACGCTCGCTTATCGCTGGGAAGAAGACGGCTTCCCTGTGCCCAGAGAGGGAACACCTACGATTTTTGAGCCGTTGTCGAAAGGCGGGGGTGGTGTGTGGCCCGCAACGGCCGAGGAAAAATCCTTGGATAATGTATACGTTGAAAAGGCTCTTCCGTCGAAGGAGATCGTAGGGTTAAAGATCCTCGAGTTCACAAAGTGCGGCCCGGCTGCCTTGGAGGGAATCTTCGGAGCCATCATAGACACCATCTTTGAAACCACCGCGGAGTATGATGAGAACGTTCATTTAATCACCGACGCACTGGTTCAGAGCTTTGATTGGCAAAAAGCTGCCGCACTTGCCACATAACCTGCCCCATCGAAGTGCTGGACGACACTCCTCTGCCTGAAGCGCGGAATTGCCTCGACAGAAGCGGAAATAGACCGGGTCGTCTATCACCCGTAGGGTCTGACGGCTGGGGAAATCGCGCTGGGGGAAGGAGCGAGCGCGTGAGCAAACTGTCCAGGTACCGACAGGCACGCACGCTCCTCGTTCCTGGGGTGTGCCTCGCCGCGATTGTCCTTACAACGCCATCAGCGGGAGAAAACCGCCTGGAGAAGGCCTACGCGCAGATCTTTTGTACAAAGCTCCCGTTGGATAGTTCCGAGGTCCCGGCTGCAGTACGAGCGAAGCTTGAGAATCCAATGCCTCGGGAAGTCACGGACTTGGCGGCCCGCAAATGGCGGGTGACGGACCGGGGCCTCTCGGAGCGGACAGCGACGGGGAAAGAGATTGAGCTCTCTGGCCGGGACGGACTTCCCCTGCTCAAGCTGACTGGAATTGTGGCAGGGCCCGACGGCCGGCTTTGGATCGCGACGGCGCCGTTCGCGCCCTCGAGCGCATTCCGATGGATACCATAACGTGGCGGGTTGAAAACTCGCGGCGGGCGGACCTCGAGGCCCTCAAAGCTCGCGGCCGGTTCGGAGAACGGCAGGCGTGGCGGGCGATACTTCCCGACCAGCGGGCTGTGATGAAGTGGAACGGAAATCCGTTCGAGCTCGATGGAGGGGACGGCGGCCGCCACGAGGACGACGGCGCATTTTTTCTGCTCTCTTACTGGCTGGCTCGCTATCACCACCTGTAGGGGCAATTCATGAATTGCCCCTACAGCGCCGGCTTCGGCTGCTCGGCAGGCAGGTCCCGCGCCGTCATTTCCGATTGGAAGCCAATTTTCCTGTGCGTGCTGTCGCAGAAGGGCTTATTCTGCGAGTGCCCGCACCGGCAAAGGCTCACCGCGGTGCGCCCCCCGAGCCCGAAGGGCTTGCCCTCCATGTCGCAAATTTCGAACTCCCCTTCCAACCGCAGCGGGCCGTTGTTTCGGACGGTAATCTTTGTTCCAGCCAAGGGGTCCTCCTCAAAAAGGCTTGATCATTACAAGGATTACGATGCCGAGAAAAACCGTGGCGATGGCGGCGTGAATGCCTTTGCAGAAGCCGCGACGAAGTTGGGCGGCGCCCGCGTGGTATTCGCGCGCGCGGTACCAGGCCATCAAATCGAGCGCGATCAGGACGGCCACGAGCGTCAGCTTGGCGTGGAGCCAACGTTGGTAGAGATAACCGGGCTGGATGGCGACCACCGTGATGCCGGCGACGACCGTGATAGCCGCACCGGGATGCGCCACACCCTTGAAGAGCACGCGCTCCAGTCGCTCGAGAGCCCTGCGCGCCTCGGCGGATGGTTCGACGGCCTCGGCGGCCATTACTTGCGTTGCCACCATCAGGCCGGCCATCCAGAACACGAACCCCACAACATGAAAAACCAGGGCCCAGGCCGTCGGGCTGTTCATCTCCCGCCCCCCACCGACGAGCGAACAAAAACACTTCTATCGGAAATATCGCAAAAAGAGAAGAAAAAACAGATCGAAGGGGTAGTGCTGGCAAAGGGCGGGGACGATTAAAGTGAAAGCCCCCCTGGGGGCCCGAATCTGCTCCAGTTCCGACGGGGTTCGATGAACCGGGTACGCTTCCCGTCAGACCGCCTTCACAACTTGTCCGCCCCAATTTCATCATGTAAGATGGCGACCTAAAGCAATTTCTGAAACGCGCACAAGACGTGCGGAGGCTAGCCTTGGCTGAAACCTACGACGTGGCGATTGTCGGCAGCGGGCCGGGCGGCTATGTGGCGGCGATCCGCGCCGGGCAATTGGGATTGAAGACGGTGGTCGTCGAAAAAGACAACAAGCTCGGAGGCACTTGCCTGCACATCGGCTGCATCCCGACCAAGGCGCTGCTGTTCGACGCTGAAGTCTACGATTATTTCAAGAACGCCGCCGAGTACGGGATCGAGTGCAAAGGGTTTTCGGTGAATTGGACGGCCATTCAGGAGCACAAGTCGAAGGTGGTCACGAAGCTGGCCAAGGGAATTGAGTTTCTGTTCAAGAAGAACAAGGTGGAATGGGTGCAAGGGGTCGGCAGGCTGGCGGGGCCGGGGCGAGTTTCCGTAACCGATGTCAAAGGTCAAACGCGCGAGATCGCGGCGAAGAACATCATCCTTGCCACCGGCTCAGAAGCCAAAATGCTTCCCGGCCTGGAAGCCGACTCGCGGGTGATTTTGACCAACCGCGAAATTCTGAATCTTCCCGCCATCCCCAAATCCATGGTGATCATCGGCGCGGGCGCCGTGGGCGTGGAATTCGCCTCGATTTTTCACCGCTTCGGGACTGAAGTCACGCTGCTCGAGATGCTCCCTCACGCCGTGCCACTCGAGGACGAGGAAATTTCGGTCGAGCTTGAAAAATCTTTTCGCAAGCAGCGCATTGCTCTGCATACCGAGGCGCGGGTCGTAAAAGTAACGAAGACCGCCAAGGGCTCGACAGTCGAATTTACCGGCGCGGACGGCAAAGGTCAGAAGCTCGAAACGGAGACGGTACTCGTCGCGGTGGGCCGGGCGCCGAACACGGCGGGGATGGGGCTTGAGAAGACCCGCGTCCAACTGGAGCGCGGCTTCGTCCGCACCAACGGCACCATGCAGACCGATGAGCCGGGCGTTTACGCCATCGGCGACATCGTTGCGGCGAGTCCGCTGCTTGCTCACGTCGGCCAAATGGAAGGCATCGTGGCGGCAACGCACGCAGCCGGAAAATCCGTCGAGCCGATCAATTACCTTCAGGTCCCCAACTGCACGTACTCGGAGCCGGAGATTTCAAGCGTGGGGCTGACCGAGCGCGCCGCGCGCGAGAAGGGCCATAAGGTCAAGGTTGGGAAATTTCCCTTCTCCGCCAACAGCAAGGCCGCGATCCTCGGCGTCCGTGAAGGGTTCGTCAAAATCGTGAGCGACGAGAAGTACGGCGAGATCCTCGGTGTCCACATGATCGGGCCGCGCGTGACGGAACTCATCGCGGAAGCCGTCATGGCCATGCGCCTGGAGGCGACCGTGGACGACCTGGCGGGCGCGATCCACGCCCACCCGACGCTTACCGAAGCCTTGCTCGAAGCGGCCGAGGGCGTTCACGGCATGGCGATTCATATATAGCGGTCAGCCGTCAGCGATCAGCGCTCAGCAAGAATTTTGGAGGCGTCTCGCTGTAAGCTGAGAACTGAAAGCTGAGGGCTTTTTTTCATGCTTTGCCTCGTCGAACAACTCGGCTTGGTCCCCTATGCTGATGGGCTGCGGTTGCAAGAGGAGAAGGTCGCGGCGCGCAAGGCGGGCATCATCCCGGACATGCTGCTCTTGCTCGAGCACCCG
>QHZN01000204.1 GCA_003225365.1 Acidobacteriota bacterium | reverse complement strand
ACGGTCAAACTTTTCCTTCGCCATGCGCCCTTCGCCTCAAGATTTAAGATCAGGAAGTTGGTGTCACATCGAGTCAACTTCCTGCTCGACTTGCTTGACCCCATCCTTCTACCTTGTTTGGACCTGCCTTTTCTGGGTGATTCTGCGCAAGTTCGTATCATCCTACTGGCTAATCTTCTGGAGCCGATGAGCGGAATTGAACCGCTGACCCCGTCCTTACCAAGGACGTGCTCTACCAACTGAGCTACATCGGCGCCTCAAGAACAGTGATGAGTCACCAGTGACGAGCCGAAAAAAACCGCTTGCTTGTCACTCGCCACTCGCCACTGATCACTGTTCCAATGGAGCGGGAGACGGGAATCGAACCCGCGACCAACAGCTTGGAAGGCTGTGACTCTACCATTGAGTTACTCCCGCATCTCTGAATCAGTAACCAGTGGCGAGCGACCCTTCGAGTGCCTCAGGGTCACGGTGAGCGCAGTCGAACGGTGACAAGTGGCAAGCCGGAACGCTCTGCCACGCAGCCTGCCTTCTTGCCACTGGCCACTATCCACTTGCCACTGTCCTTCTGGTGGACAGGGGAGGATTCGAACCTCCGTAGACCACAAGGGCCGGCAGATTTACAGTCTGCTGCTTTTGACCGCTCAGCCACCTGTCCAAGTCGGTTCCCGGGGACTCCATTTCCCGGCGGAGGTTAGCTCCTCATTTCCAGTTTCCTTGGGCTTGAGCCTGCCTGCACAGACAGTCCGGACAACTCGGGAACGCAGTCGGGCACCTTGCCGCCTTAGTGCCCGCGGCCAATGAGTGGAAAAGAGACCTTAAAAAGCACCGCTCGCGAAACGTTTCCTACGCCCTTTTCCGGTCTTTCGTCCTGCCCGGCCTGCTCAAGCTGGAGCTGGCGAAGGGATTCGAACCCCCGACCCTCTGATTACAAATCAGATGCTCTACCAGCTGAGCTACGCCAGCCGCCGCAAACCATCCATTCTAGTAGTTCGGAATTCTAATTGCAAGCCTTTGTAAATATTTTTTTCTTGCCGCTTGGAGGAACCATGCAGTCAAATCGCTCGGCCTGTCAAAGGCAACCTCATCCCCAAGGAAATCGTCCCGAGGAACCTTTATCAAGCACATCAAGACCGCCTACCACCCATCCAAAGCTTCAGGAATGCCCGCTGGCGCGCTTCGCCTCGCAGTAAACAAGTGCCTTGCGCGGAGGAGCCTTGACGAGCTTCCCTCCTTGGATGGCGGTATTAAAAGGTTGGCATACCCGGTCGAGATGAGAGCAGATGAGGCTGGCCTCGCCTCCCCGGGCGACCGAGGGTGCGCCGCTCGGCGAAATCTCGACCGGCACAAGTTCCACCCGAGCCAAGCGTTTGGGCCGGAAGATGAGCCTTACGAGAATGCATTCTCTCTTTGCGGAATTGCTCGAGGGAAAAGCGAAGTTCCCGATGGAATAGAACACCGGCACGCGGCCGAAATACTCAATCCCCTGGAGCACGTGCGGGTGCATGCCGACGATCGCGTCGCAGCCGGCCTCGGCCGCCACTCGGGCGAGCTCCCGTTGGCGGGGGATGATTCGATGGTCGCCTTGTCCTCCCCAATGAATCATCAGGACCACAGAATCCGCTTCCTTTCGGGCCTCAAGAACGGCATTCACCAGGCGCGCGTTATCCTGCGAGGAAGCCACGCCCGCGAGCGTCGGTGTGGCCTCGTAATTTGTGGGAACGACATCGGAGAATGCCAGCAGCGCAACCTTGACCCCATCCTTTTCGAAAATGTACGCGCGCTCGGCGTCCGGCTCGAGCCCCGCGCCCACGGCGGGGAGTCCGGCGGATTGAAGCCCGGCGAGCGTATCCGCCAAGCCCGCGCCGGTGTAGTCCATCATGTGGTTGTTCGCAAGACCTACAAGGCCAATCCCGGAGTCTCTCAACGCCTCCGCAATGTGCGGGTTTCTCGCCCTCAATACGAAGTCGAGTCCAGCGCCGACAGCGGCTGGGTTCTTATACGGGGTCACGCTATTCGAAGTGGTGATCGGTTCTTCCAGGTTTACAAAGACCAAGTCCGCGCGGTCGAACTCAACCTTCATGCCGTCGAACAGGTGATCCACTTCCACGGGATCTTGCCACGACGATTCCGGCAAGACATCACCGCCGACATCGATGACGACTGGGTGGCCCGCCCCCTGGGCCGGTCTCAAGAGCGCCGGGGCTCCGAAAAAAGCCCCCGTGAGAACTGCGGAAAGGAAATACGCCGTGGCACGCATTTTAAAAAAGGGCTGTTCCGAAGAACCTGAAGGAATTGGCGCCGCGGCTACCCGTGAAGGTACGTGGCCGGATTCACGGGTGCATCGTGAATGTGGACTTCGTAGTGGAGGTGCGGGCCCGTGGTCCGCCCGGTCGAGCCGACCGCCCCGATGATCTGCCCGCGCTTCACTTCCTGGCCCACCACGATATCAATCTCGCTCAGGTGGCCGTACTTGGTGGTCATCCCGTTCCCGTGGTCGAGCAGAATGGCATTCCCGTATCCGGCTTCCGGGCCAGCGGAGAGAACCATACCGTCTGCGGAGGCCATCACCTCCGTCCCCGTTGGGGCGGCAATGTCCATCCCAGAATGGAACGCCCCTTCGCCGTTCAACGGATCTATCCGCTCGCCAAAACCTGCGCTCACCGCGCCGTGGACCGGCCAGATCGACGGGACACTGGAGCGATCGGAAACAGCAAATAAGCTGGGTGAGATCGTCTTTGAAGAACCCTTGAAGGCCGTGATTTTCAGAAGGTTGAAAGCGTAAAGCGAAGCATGGTAGCCGGAATCCAGGGCCGGGTTTTCCTGCGCGGCCATGGCTAGAATTGATTGCGGAAATTTCTCGTGCCGGGCTTCTCCGAAACCGTAGCTGAGAGCCACATCCGTGGCCAGCGATTCGAGCGAGCCGAGTTTGGCATTGGTCTCCGTTACGACTTTCTGAAGCACGCGGTAATTGCTTTTCAGGGCTTCTCGGTCGGCACGAACATCATTGTAATTCGAAACTTTCAGCAGCATGCGAGTATAACTCGTGGCCAGGGCGGCTACAGTGACAATCGCCCCGATGCTTAACCCGAGGAGCAGATGCGCAACGTAGTAGGGAAACTCAATCTTGTAGACCTTTCCGCGGACTTCAGAAATGATTAGAAAAGTATATAGTTTCCTTTCCATTTTTCCCCCCGCTAAGATTATATACTGACGAGCCGACCGAGGTTCCCGTAAAAAGGCTAGCGCGAGTGGGACTTCCTACGAACCAAACTTGGGAAACGCAGCGCATCCTAAGTAACCTGCGGCACGTTTGTCAAGAAATTTACACACAGGACTTTCCTCATTTTTTTGAATCCAGTTCGGGCAAGCCACAGCGCTGCAAGGGGTTAATGTTTTTGAGAAGTGGGAGGGGACGGGATCCGTGGTAGAAGGGTTTTGCCACACATCCCAGACACCTCGGAGGCGTCCCCGATGCAGAATAGCAAAGTTCGTTCCCGCCCGAAAGCCTGATCCTCGGCGCGGACACCGTGGTGGTCCTGGACGGCGAAATCCTGGGCAAGCCCGCCGACGCGGCCCAGGCCCGGCGCATGCTTCGGCGGCTTTCCGGGCGCACGCATCAAGTGCATACTGCCGTTTGTCTGGTCCGCGCCCCTCAGCACGTGGCGGCCGAGGCGCTGGAGACGGCGCTTGTCACATTTCGAGATTTGGACGAGCGAGAGATCCAGGACTACATTGCCTGGGGTGAGCCCTTCGACAAGGCGGGCGGCTACGGCATTCAGGGACGGGCGTCCAAATTCGTGAGCGGTTTGGAGGGCAGCTATTCGAACGTGGTGGGACTGCCCGTCGAGCGCGTGGCCGAAATATTGAAACCGCTTTTGGGTAGTGAGCCAGTTTGAATCGCCACGCCAGGCTGTTCACACGCGCAAGTCGACCACTCGTTCCTGATGCGAGGCGATGGGAGTCTAGTATGGTTTCAAAGTCTAGTGGTGCTAATCTCCGGGGGCGTTGCATGGTGCGTTCTGCCATCCCGTCGGTGCCGCGGAAAACGTACTTTCAAGAAAGCTACTGCGATGAGTTATTCTAAGGGGCGGAGGGGAGGTCAGTCGGACAATTGGGCCCACACGACTTAATCGCTTTTTCCGCCCTTTGACCCCATGCCTTCAAACGCGCTTGACTACATCACCGTTAGTGGCTTCAAGAGCATCGCTTCCGTGGAGAAACTGCCACTTAAGCCTGTCAACGTATTGATAGGCTCAAATGGCTCAGGAAAGTCCAACTTCATCAGCGTCTTTGCATTTCTCCACATAATACGAGAGGGACGGCTGCGAGACTACGTCACCGAGGCTGGGGGCGCGGAGAAAGTGTTGCACTTCGGCTCAAAAACGACTAAGCAAATTCAAATCCACATCTCATTCGAGAGCGAAGTAAACCAGTACGAGTTGGCGCTCTCTCCAACTCGCGACGACGGACTCTACCCATCTTCGGAGAGGGCCTTCTTCTGGAACAAGAGCTTGTATCCCAACAAACCCTTCGACTTGCCCATTCTGCCCCGGGATGGAGGACGGGAGGCCGGAATTAGTAACCCTAAGCTCACGGGAACCGCCGACTTGGTGCGAGCCCGCCTCGGAGGCTGGCGGCTTTATCACCTCCACGACACGAGCGCGTCCTCACCCCTACGAAAGACGGCAAAAGTGGACGACAATAGGTTTCTCCAGCCTGACGGATCAAACCTTGCCGCTTTCCTCCACTACCTCAGAGAAAAACAAGAGACCTCATACAGCTTGATTCGGCGGACGGTCCAGCGGGTGACGCCATTTTTCGATGATTTCAGATTGGAGCCGCTTAGGCTTAAGCCTGACGACATCAAACTTGAATGGAGGCATAAGAACTCAGACCAATACTTCGACGCTTCGTCGCTATCGGACGGTACGCTTCGATTCGTCGCCTTGGCGACGCTCTTTCTGCAACCCAAGGATTATCTGCCGTCGGTGATACTTGTCGACGAACCTGAACTGGGCCTGCACCCCTACGCCATAGAAATGCTCGCCTCCCTTATCCGACACGCTTCGAGGAGTGCCCAGGTAATCGTGTCAACACAATCCTCGCTGCTTCTGGATCACTGCGATCCTGAGGACGTCCTGGTTGCGAATCGCGTAGGCGGCAGGACCCAGATAGCGCGCCTTGAGCCTGCCAAATTGGCCGATTGGCTGGAGGACTACAGCCTTGGCCAGCTCTGGGAAAAGAACGAATTCGCGGGGCGACCCATTCGGGAGTAACCGATGCCAAGACTGCTGGTGCATGTAGAAGGCCAGACTGCATCGCAACTACCATGGTGGATTTCTACGGCCTGCCCCAGCACGGAGAGCGGGCGTGGCCGGGACGCGCGCAAGCCGCGGGCCGGCAGGGTCTCGTCAAGGCCTTGGTCGTAGAAAAGGCACTACTCAATGACTTAACTAGTGAGGTCGGAGCGGGCTTCAATCCTATGCGTTTCCTGCCCTTCGTCGTCGTGCACGAGTTCGAGGGCCTGCTGTTCAGTGACTGCACCGGCTTTGCCCTGGGCATAGGTCGGCCAGATCTGGAGCCCAGATTCAGGGAGATCCGCGAAGGCTTTGGTACGCCGGAAGACATCGATGATTCCCCAGTCACAGCGCCTTCAAAGCGTGTTGAGGATCTCGTAGCGGGGTACGAGAAGCCTCTCTTTGGCACGCTTGCTGTTCTGGAAATCGGGTTAGACCGGATTCGCGCAGAGTGCCCCCATTTTAATGGTTGGCTGGAGCAGCTCGAATCCCTTGTGTCTTGAAATCCCGCGCAGGCGAATTCAGCCCCAAAAAACTGCATTCAATAGCTGCCGCTTGGGATGGTGCAGTCACAGACCAGTGGGTGACGCTTCGTAGCACATGAAAGGTCGGCTCGGCCGTTCAGTCCGCCTCAAGGAAAGCGCGGCCGACCAAAATAGGCCCCGGTAAGGTCGTTGAGCTTACCGGACCCCTCTATTGTCCATCTGGCGCATGGATCAAATTGACCCACGACACCGTCTTGAGGTCGGGTGAGAATACGAATCCGAAAGCGGAGCGTCCGGCGCGGGAGTGAAAGTTTCATCCCTTCGCCAAATCACCCGATCACCCAATCACAAAATAATTCTCGTGTCGCCTTCTCGCCGCGTCACACGTTCCCGGTCGAGGTATTCAAGCAGCGGGATGGCGTACTTCCGGCTCACGCCGGTGAGTTCCTTGAAGGCGCCGACGTCGATCCGGCGGCTCTTGTCCTTTAGGCGAAGAATCGTTGTGCGCAGCTCTTCGAGCGCGGCGCGGTGAAAAACCAGCTCCTCGGTGACTTTGACGAGGGTTTTTTCGCGCAGCAGGAGGTGGAGAATCTTTTCCGCTCGCGCGCGGTCCACGGGCAATTTTTCGAGGACCGTCGCCACCGCCGGCACACTCAAGCCGGCTTG